>JADLCV010000167.1 GCA_020846995.1 Paracoccaceae bacterium | reverse complement strand
GCCGCGCCGGGTCGCGGCCGGTCGAGTTGCGGAGCGCGAGCCAGCCTGACCCCTCGCGCTCGACGACGTCGTTGGCGACGTAGCGCTCGGCCACGTTCCAGGCCCCGCGGTGGTTCCAGAGGCCCGGCGCCTCGGCCCCCTCGGCCGCGAGCACCCGCCACACCCCCGCCCCCGCCGCGGGCGGCCGACCGCGGCTTTCGGCCACGGCCTCCCAGGCGCTGCCGGCGTGGGTGACGACGTCGCCCGCCCGGTAGCGGGCGGCGGCCGTCCAGTCGCCGCGGTCCGCGGCCGCCGCCGCCCCGGCGAGAAGCCCGACCCCGAGCCCGAGGACAACACCCCGCGCCACCGCTGCGACCACCCCCGACCCGGCCATCGCCCCCTCCACCTGCACCACCGGGTCAGTCCGCCCGGCGCTGCCACATTACCACGCGGGGCCGGCCGGAGTCTGCACCGGGGGCGCGCCGCGGAGGGCGGGGCTTGATCGCCGCCGCGCGGCCGGCCAAGGATCGGGCGGCGGCGCGCGTCGAAGCGGGCAGGATGCGGATGGAGAGTTCCGACGAGAGCCTTGCCCGCGCCGCCGCCGGCGGCGACCGGGCGGCCTTTGCCGCCCTTGCCGGGCGCCACTACGACCGCGTCTTCCGCCTGGCCTTCCGCCTCACCGGGGGACGGGCCGAGGCCGAGGACCTGACCCAGGACGTCTGCCTCGCCCTGCCGGCGCGGCTTGCCGGCTGGCGCGGCGAGGCGCGCTTCACCACCTGGCTCTACCGGGTCGTGGTCAACGCCGCCCACGACCGCCGCCGCCGCAACGCCGCCCGCGCCCGGGCCGCCGACGGCTGGGGGGCCTGGGAGGAGGACCGCCGCGCCGCCGCCGCCGAGGCCCGCGCCGCCGGCGACTGGCTCGCGCGGGCGATGGGGGCGCTCGCGCCCGAGTTGCGCGACACAGTGGCGCTGGTCGTGGGCGAGGGGCTGACGCAGGCCGAGGCGGCCTCCGTCCTCGGCCTGGCCGAGGGCACCGTCGCCTGGCGGATGGCCGAGGTCCGGCGCCGGCTGAAGGCGCTCGCCGGGGAGGAGGAAGGATGAGCGAGGACGATCTCGCCCGGCTCCGGGCGGCGCTCGAGGCGGCGACCCCGGCCCCCGACCCGGCCCGGCGGGCGGCCCATCTGCGGCTTGCCGAGGCGACCTTCGCCGAGGGCCGCCAAGGAACGGCCGGCCGGGCGCGTCAGAGCCTTCAGGGTTCCGCCGAAGGGGCCCCTCGCACCGGAGTGCTGAAGATGCTCGACCGCCTGACCTCGCGCGCCGCGCTCGCCGTCACCGCCTCGGCGGTGGCCGTCGCCGCCGCCGCATGGCTCCTGATCCTGCCCCAGGGCGACCCGCGGCTGTCGGGACCGCCCGCCGGGCCTGCCCCCGTCACCGGCCGGGCGACCCCGGCCCCGACCCCGGCCGCCGACGCCACCACCGCCGCCGCCGGCAATACCGAGGGCGGGACCCTGCCCCTGCCGGCCGTGCCGGCCGCCCGGCCGGCGGGGCGGGAGGCCGCGGCGCCGGCGGCCGCCGCGGACGAGAGCCTCGCCCATGCGCCGGCCCCGGGCCTCGCCGATCCTGCCGCCGGGATCACCGAGGAGGACCGCGAGCGCTACGCGACGGCGACGCCGAACCCCGTCAAGGTGACGGCCGAGGAGCCGGTCTCGACCTTCTCGATCGACGTCGACACGGCCTCGTGGTCCTACGTCCGCCGCTACCTCCTCGGGGGCGAGCTGCCCCCCGCCGAGGCGGTGCGGATCGAGGAGATGATCAACTACTTCCCCTACGACTGGCCTGCCCCCGCCGCCGGCGAGGGGCCCTTCCGCACCACCGTCGCGGTGACGGCGGCACCCTGGAACCCCGACACGCGGCTGGTCCACATCGCCCTCCGGGGCGAGTTGCCGGCGATCGCCGACCGCCCCCCGCTCGATCTCGTCTTCCTCGTCGACACCTCGGGCTCGATGCAGGGACCCGACCGCCTCGACCTCCTCAAGCAGGGCCTGCGGATGATGCTGGCCGAGTTGCGGCCCGAGGACCGGGTGGCGATCGTCGCCTACGCCGGCAGCGCCGGCGAGGTCCTGGCGCCGACCCCCGCCTCGGACCGCGCGGCGATCCTCGCCGCCCTCGACCGGCTCGAGGCCGGGGGCTCGACCGCCGGACAGGAGGGGTTGCAGCAGGCCTACGCCACCGCCCGGGCGATGGCCGGCGAGGGGCGGGTGTCGCGCATCCTGCTCGCCACCGACGGCGACTTCAACGTCGGCATCAGCGATCCCGAGGAACTCACGCGCTACGTCGCCCGCGAGCGCGAGGGCGGGACCTACCTCTCGGTCCTCGGCTTCGGCCGCGGCAACATCAACGACACGCTGATGCAGGCGCTGGCCCAGAACGGCAACGGCACCGCGGCCTACATCGACACCCTCGCCGAGGCCCGCAAGGTGCTGGTCGACCAGCTGACCGGGGCGCTCTTCCCGATCGCCGACGACGTCAAGATCCAGGTCGAGTGGAACCCCGCCGCGGTCGCCGAATACCGGCTGATCGGCTACGAGACGCGGGCGCTGGCGAGGACCGACTTCGCCAACGACCGCGTCGACGCGGGCGAGATCGGCGCCGGCCACACGGTGACGGCGATCTACGAGGTCGTCCCCGTGGGCTCGCCGGCGCGGCTGACCGACGATCTCCGCTATGCCCCGCCGGCGCGGGTGACGGGGGCGGACGAGCTGGGCTTCCTGCGCCTGCGCTACAAGCTGCCGGGGGCCGGGACGAGCACGCTGGTCGAGCAGCCGATCCTGCCGGCGATGTCCGAGGCCGGCGACGACATCCGCTTCTCGGCCGCCATCGCGGGCTTCGGCCAGCTCCTGATCGGCAGCCCCTTCCTTGGCGACTGGGGCTGGGACGAGGCGATCGCGCTCGCCGAGGGCGCCCGCGGCGCCGACCCCTTCGGCTGGCGGGTCGAGGCGGTGACGCTGATGCGGCTGGCCGAGAGCCTCGCCGGCGCCAACTGATCCGGGCTCGAGGGCCGGTGCCGCCCGCGGGCGGCACCGTCACCGTGCGAAGGGGGCGCGCCGGCGATCCGGCGCGCCCCCTCGGCGTCTCGCGAACCTCCGTCGGGGGCTCAGGCGGCGGCGCGGCCCTCGAGCACGGGGGCGGCGGCGACGGCGCGGGCGATCTCAATCCGGCGCGGCTTCAGCGCCTCGGGGATCTCGCGCACGAGGTCGATGTGGAGCATCCCGTCGGCATGGGTCGCCCCCGTCACCTTGACGTGGTCGGCAAGATGGAAGCGGCGCTCGAAGGCGCGGGTCGCGATGCCGCGGTGCAGGAAGCTGCGGCCGTTCTCGTCACCCTTGCGGCGGGCGGCGACGAAGAGCGTGGCATCCTTGACCTCGATGCCAAGCTCGTCGGCGGCGAAACCGGCGACGGCGACCGAGATGCGATAGGCGTTCTCGCCCACCTTCTCGATGTTGTAGGGGGGATAGCCGGGCTCGGCGACCTCGGTCGCGAGCACGCGGTCCATGAGATCGGCCAGCCGGTCGAAGCCGACGGTGGCACGGTAGAGCGGGGTCAGGTCGAAGCTGCGCATGTCATCCTCCAGCGAGCGATGGTGACGGGGCCCTCCCGCGACGGGACCGGCCCCCCTGCCTTGCGTCCGGACCCCGTTCGCGGGCATCCGGACACGACCCATCTGGGGGCCAGGAGGGCCGGGTTCAAGGGGTGGCGGGCCCCGGGCGGCCGGCGGTGGCCCCGGGGGGCGCCGGGGCGCCTTTTCCTACGGCCGCACGAAGCGGGCCCCGGCCGGGGCGCCGGTGGCGCCGGCGGCGATCTGGGGCAGGGCCCGGCGGCCGGCGGGCCCGGCCGCGAGCAGCCGGCGCAGGCGCAGCACCTCGTCGCCGAGGGCCACCCCGAGCGCGACCGGCCGCGCGCCCATCTCGGCCTTGGCCGAGACCACCGAGACGATGCGCGCCTCGCCGTCCTCGGTCGCGAAGACGGGGGCGCCGGAGGAGCCGAACGCGACCGCGCAGGAAAGGACGAGGACCCCCGCCTGGTGGCCGAGGACGCGGCATTCCTCCTGGAGCGCCGGGGTCTCCTCGCGATCCTCGCCGTAGGAGACGACGCCGACGGCCGCCCCCCGCCGGGGCTCGCGGCCGAGCCCGAAGGGGCGCACCGAGGGCAGCCGGATCGGCTGGTCAAGCTCGAGGAGGGCGAGGTCGCTCGCCACCCGGTCGAGGTCGCGGGCGGCCGCGGGCCGGTAGTCGGGGTGGACGACAGCGCGGCGCACCGTCCGGTGGGCCTCGGCCCGGCCGCTGCGCAGGCCGGCCTGGAAGGTCATGCCTGCGGCCGGAAGGAGGGCGCCGGTGACCCGGTCGTGGACGCAGTGGGCGGCGGTGAGGACGAGGTCGGGGGCGATCAGGGTTCCGGTGCAGAAGCCCCGCCCGCCGATGTCGAGGCGGCCGACCGCCATCCAGCCGCGGCCGTCGTCGCCGGTGGCGAGCGCCCGCAGGGGGCTGTCCTTCGCCCCCGCCGCGGCGGCGGCGAGCGAAAGGGCAAGGGCGATGAGGGTGCGGCGCATCGCGAGGGGCCTTTGTCCACGTCCGTCGGTGGCCACCCTGCCCGCCGGGTGGGGCGGAACTTTGAAGACAATCAGGCGAGGGCGGGCGGCTTCGGCCCGCCGGTCGCCCAGTCGAGGAGCTCGACCGTGTGGACGACCGGCAGGCGCGTGCCGGCGCCGATCTGGATCATGCAGCCGAGGTTGCCGGCGGCGACGAGGTCGGGGGCGCGGGCCTCGATCGTCGCCACCTTGCGGCGGCGGAGCTCGCCCGAGAGGGCGGGCTGGAGGAGGTTGTAGGTGCCGGCAGAGCCGCAGCAGAGATGGGCGTCGGCGGGCTCGACGACGAGAAAGCCCGCGCGCCGCAGGAGATCCTTCGGCAGGGCGCGGATCTTCTGGCCGTGCTGGAGCGAGCAGGCGGCGTGGTAGGCGACCGTCAGCCCCCTCGGCGCCCCCTCGGGCAGGCCGAGCGCGGCGACGACCTCGGTCACGTCGCGGGCGATGGCGGCGACGGCGGCGGCCCTCGCGGCCAGCGGGTCGCCCGCGAACATCTGGCCGTAGTCCTTGACCGTGGTGCCGCAGCCCGAGGTGTTGATGACGACGGCGTCGAGCCCCGCCCCCTCCATCTCGGCCGTGAAGGCGCGGATGTTGGCGGCGGCGGCGGCGTGGCTGTCGGCGCTGCGGCCCATGTGGTGGGCAAGCGCCCCGCAGCAGCCGATCCCGGGGGCGATCACGACCTCGGCGCCGAGGCGGGTGAGAAGCCGGATGGTCGCGTCGTTGATGTCGGTGTCGAGGGCGCGCTGGGCGCAGCCGGTCATCAGCGCGACCCGCATCCGCCGCGGGCCCCGGGGGGCGAAGGTCTGGGGGTCGTCGTTGCGGCTGACCGGCGGGATCCGGCGCGGCGCCATGTCGAGCATGGCCCGCAGGCGGGGGTCGGGGACAAGGCCGCGAAAGGGCCGGCCGATCCGCGCGAGAAGCAGGGCGAGGCGGAAGCGCGTCGGGTGGGGCAGAATGCGCGCGAGCAGCCAGCGCAGCGCCCGCTCGCCCGCCGGGCGGCGGTGGTGGCGCTCGATGTAGTCGCGGGCGTGGTCGACGAGGTGCATGTAGTCCACCCCCGAGGGGCAGGTCGTCATGCAGGCGAGGCAGGAGAGGCAGCGGTCGATGTGGCGGACGGTCGCGGGATCGGGCGGCCCGCCGCGCTCGAGCATCGCGCCGATGAGGTAGATGCGGCCGCGGGGCGAATCGAGCTCGTCGCCGAGGATCTGGTAGGTCGGGCAGGTGGCGGTGCAGAGCCCGCAGTGGACGCAGGTGCGCAGGATCGCGTTCGAGCGCCGGGTGGCGGCGTCCCGGAGCTGTTCGGGGGTGAAGTTCGTCTGCATTTCAGCCGGTCACGAGTTCGGTCATGGCGCGGATCCCGCCCGCCAGCACGAGGCCGGCGATGGCGGGGTAGAGCCAGCCCGGGCGGCCCCCGGGCAGGAGCATCCGCAGGAGCTGGACGACGGCCGCAAGCCCGATCGCGGCGGCGAAGAGGAGGACGAGGATGCGCACCCCCTGGCTCTCGGGGGTGCCGAGGAGGAGGCCCGCCGCCCCCAGCACCGCCGCCGCCGCGGCGAGGCCGGGGAGCGTCGCCCGCGCCGGCGGCAGCGCCGCCCCGGCGATGAAGGCGAGGACCGGCCCGCCGAGGCCGACGAGGGCCGCGAGCAGGAAGTTGTCGTTCACGACCCTCCCCCGCCGAGGATCGCCCGGGGATCGAAGCGGGCCCGGAGCCCGGCCGCGAGGGCCGCGACCGCCGGCGGCTCGGGATGGAGCGTGGCGAGGCGGGCGCGGGTCGCGGCGGCCGCGCGCACGAGCGTCGCGTGGCCCGGGACGGGCCCGAGGCGGGCGCGGAGGTCGGTGCCCTCGGGCATGAGGAGCCAGACGAGCCCGCCCCCCCAGTCGTAGAGAGTGCCCGCGGCCTCGGCGCGGGCGACGAGGGCCGCGGCCGCCGAGGGCCGGACCGAGAGCCGCCAGACGTCGCCCTCGCGGCCGTGGAAGGCGGCGACGTCGCGCACCGCGGCCCAGGTGGCGGCGACGCGCGCGGGGTCGGATTCGACCTCGGCGCGGCCGAAGCCCGCGAGGGCGGCAGCCAGCCGGCCGGCCCGGCCGGCGACGGCACCCGCGAAGCCCTCGAGCCGCAGGAGCGTCACCGCCCCCCCGTCGCGGCCGGCCGGGAGATGGGCGGCCCCGCTCACCTCCCAGGGGCTCGCGAGGGCGGCCGCCATCGCCGCCACCGCCCGGGTATCGTCAAGCCCGGCCAGCCGCAGCACCGCCTGGGTCTCGGGCGCGGGCAGGACCTTGAAGGCGATCTCGGTCAGGATGCCGAGGCCCCCGCGGCTTCCCGCCACGAGCCGGACGAGGTCGTAACCGGTGACGTTCTTCATCACCCGCCCGCCGTTCGCGATCACCCGCCCGTTGCCGTCGACGAAGCGGACCCCGAGCATGGCGTCGCGCGCTGCCCCGGCCAGGATGCGCCGCGGCCCCGAGACGTTGGCGGCGGCGACGCCGCCCATGGTCGGGGTGCCGCGGGTGCCGAGAAGGCCGCGGTGGTCCATGGGCTCGAAGGGCAGGCGTTGGCCCTCGGCGGCGAGCCGTCGCTCGACCTCGCCGACCGGCGTCCCGGCGCGGACGACGAGCGTCAGCGCCGCCGGCTCGTAGAGGACGACGCCCGCGAGGGCGGCGGTGGTGAGCGTCCGCCCTGCCGCCGGCGCCATGCCGCGGGTGCCGCCGCCGATGACGCGGAGGGGCCCGGCCGCGGCGGCGACGAGTTCGGCCAGCTCGACCTCGGAGGCCGGGCACAGGGCCCCGGCGGCCTCGGCCGCGGCCGCCGGCGGGGGTGTGGCCGCGGGGCTGCCGGGGTCGCCGGGGTCGGGGCCGGCGGAGGCGGGGCGGCCGGCCGCGAAGCGGCCGGGGGCGCGGGCGTCAGGCGGCACGGCGGCCCTCGGAGGCGGCGAGCGGGAAGACCTTGGCGGGGTTGAGGAGCCAGCGGGGATCGAAGACGTCCTTGACGCGCATCTGCGCCTCGAGGTCGTCGGGCGAGAACTGCACCGCCATGAGGTCGCGCTTTTCCACCCCCACCCCGTGCTCGCCCGTGAGGCAGCCGCCGACGGCGACGCAGAGCCGCAGGATCTCGGCCCCGAGCGCCTCGGCCCCGGCGAGGCTGGCGGGGTCGTTGGCGTCGAACAGGATCAGGGGATGCATGTTGCCGTCGCCGGCGTGGAAGACGTTGGCGACGCTGTGCCCGTAGCGGGCCGAGAGCGCGGCGATGGCGGCCAGCACGCGCGGCAGTTCCGAGACCGGGATGGTGCCGTCGAGGCAGATGTAGTCGCCGATCCGCCCCATCGCCCCGAAGGCCGACTTGCGGCCGAGCCAGATGCGCGCGCTCTCCTCGGCCGAGGCGCTCTCGCGGACGAGCACCGGCGCGTGGCGGCGGGCGATCCTCTCGATCAGGCCGAGCTGGTGGGCGATCTCGGCTTCGTCCCCCTCGACTTCGACGATCAGCAGCGCCTCGCAGTCGGGATAGCCGGCGCGGGCATGGGCCTCGCAGGCGCGGATGCAGGGCCGGTCCATGAACTCGATCGCGACCGGCAGGACCCCGGCGCGGATGATGTCGGCGACGCAGGCGCCCGCCGCCTCGGGCGAGGCGAAGGCGATCAGCACCGGCCGCGCCCCCTCGGGCCGGGGCAGGATGCGCAGGACCGCCTCGGTGACGACGCCGAGCTGGCCCTCCGAGCCGCAGACGACACCCATGAGATCGAGCCCGGCGGCATCGAAATGGGCCCCGCCGAGCTCGATCACCGTGCCGTCCATGAGGACCATGGTCAGCCCGAGCAGGTTGTTCGTCGTCACCCCGTACTTGAGGCAGTGGGCGCCGCCCGAGTTCATGCCGATGTTGCCGGCGATGGCGCAGGCAAGCTGGCTCGAGGGGTCGGGGGCGTAGAAGAAGCCCGCCTCCTCGACGGCGGCGCTGACGGCGAGGTTGGTGCGCCCGGTTTCGACGCGGACGATGCGGTCGACGGTGTCGATCTCGAGGACGGCCGTCATGCGGCCGACGCCAAGGACGACCGAATCGGCGGTCGGCAGCGCCCCGCCGGCGAGCGAGGTGCCGGTGCCGCGCGGGACGACCGGCACCCCCTCGGCGTGGCAGAGGGCGAGGGCCGCCGCGACCTCGGCGGTCGAGCGCGGCAGGACCACGGCGAGGGGGGCGCAGCGGTAAGCGGTGAGGCCGTCGCACTCGTAGGCGCGGGTCTCGGCGGGGTCGTCGATGACGGCGTCGGCAGGCAGGACGGCGCGCAGCGCCGCCACGATCCGGTCACGCCGGGCGATGAGGCCCCCGTCCGGCCGCGGCATCTCCATCGCTGGCCCTCCCCTCGCGTCAGCGTGCAGCCCGCCCGAGGCTAGGCCCATTCCCCGCCCCTGGCAACCGCCCCCCGCCGGCATCGCCCGCGCCCGCCCTCGCCTGCCCGCGCCCGCCCGCGGGCACGAGATCCGTCGCGGCCGCGTGGAATGCGCCCGCGGCCGCGAGGAATGCGCCCGCCCGCCCGCGCCCGCGCCGACCGCCCGCGGGCACGGATCGGCCGCGAGGAAGGCACCCGCCCGCGCCCTCCACCCTGCCCCTTGCCCGGTCGCCGCGAATGCGCGAATCTGCTCCCGCCGGCTGCCCGTGGCCCGCGTCCCCGGAGTGCCCAACCATGTCCCCCCTCGCGCGCACCCTGCTTCTCGTCGCGACCGCGCTTGCCGCCGCGGCGACACCGGCCCTGGCCCAGACGCGGCAGCTGGCCGAGCCCGCCCAGACCGCCCCGGAGGCGACCGGCACCTGCGGCCAGCCGCTCGCCGCGACCCATGTCCTGCGCCAGCCGCTCGACCGCGTGGCGGCCGAGCCCTTCGAGGCCACCCTGCGCTTCCACGGCCCCGCCTGGCTCGAGTTCACCCTCGCCGAGACCGCCCGCACCGTCCTGCGCACCGAGGCCAGGGGCGAGGACGATCCCGTGCTCCTGCTCTTCGACCGCGGCGGGGCGATCATCTCCGACGACGACGGGGGCGGCAATGTCGACGCGCTCGTCGACATGTCGCTCGCCGCCGGCACCTACTGCGCGCAGGTGCGCCTCTTCGGCAGCGGCATCGTGCCCGAGGCGGTGGTGCCCGTCCTCCTCGCGACCGGGGCCGAGGCCGAGGCGCTGGCGGTGGTCGCGGCCGGGTCCGGCGACGCCCCCGCCTGCGCCGACCCCGCCCTGACCACCGATGCCGGGCCGGTGGCGCCGGGGATGGGCGAGCTTGCGCTCTCGCTCATGCTCGCCCCGTCCAGCCACAGCGACGTCTCCTTCACCACCGGCGAGACGATGGAGCTCGAGTTCGGTGCCCGCAGCACCGAGTTCGACACCCAGCTCACGCTCTTCGGTCCCGGCGGCGAGCTCGCGAGCGACGACGACGGCGCCGGCGGCACCGACAGCCGCATCGTCACGAGCCTCGAGCCGGGGCAGTACTGCCTGCGGGTGACGAGCTACGACGGCGACGGCGGCCCCTTCGACCTCCGTCTCAGCGACGAGCCCACGACCCCGGCCGGCACCTTCTGCGCCGACCCGACCATCACCGCCGACTTCCCCGCCGAGGTCGCGCCGGGGATGGGCACGATCGCGGCCGACGGGACGATCGGGGCGGGCGGTGCCAGCGACTGGCGGCTCCGCGTGCTGACGACCGCGCTCTACCAGATCGACGCCCGGAGCGACGCCCTCGACACCATGATCGAGCTTCGCGACGCGGCCGACAGCTACGTTGACGGCAACGACGACGGACCCGATGGCCTCAACAGCCGTCTCGTGCGCGAGCTGGCGGCGGGCGACTACTGCCTGCGCGTCACCGGCTACGGCGGTGCGACCGGCGCCTTCAGCCTCGTGCTGACCGACAGCCCCGGCGACACGCCGCCAGCGACCGCCGACGCCTGTGCCGACCCGACCATGACCGAGCCCCTCGGCCGCCTCGTCGGCCCGGGCCTCGGCATCCTCAAGGTCCCGGGCACGCTCGCCCCGGGGGCGCGGCAGGACTGGACGCTGAGCGTCGAGGGCGCCGTCACGGTCCAGTTCGACGCCGCCAGCGCGGACTTCGACACCGTGCTCGAGCTCTGGCACGCGGGCGGCGGCCGCCTGGCCGAGAGCGACGACGATCCCGACGCCGGCGGCACCAACAGCCGGCTGGTCGAGGCGCTGGCCCCCGGCGACTACTGCCTGAGCCTGCGCAGCTGGGACGACAGCGGCACCGGCGCCTACGAGGTCGCGCTGACCGAGCAGGACCCCGCGACGCTGCGGCGGGCGGCGATCGAGGCCGGCGAGATGATCCCCGAGGCCGGCAGCGGCGTCGATGTCGAGGCGCTGGGGACGCTCGCGACGACCCTCCAGACCCAGCGGCTGAGCCAGACGCGGACGAAATGGCTGGCCTTCGAGGTGGGCGAGCCGGGCCTTGTCCAGGTCATCGCCTCGAGCCTCGTCGGCGACTTCACGCTCCGCCTCTACGACGGCGCCGGGGTGCGGCTCGGCGAGAGCCGGAGCGCCGGCATGCCGCGCACCGCCGCGCTTTACCGCGAGATGCCCGCGGGCCGCTTCGTCGTCGCCATGACCGCCGACCCAGGCGCCGCGGGGCGGCTCGACCTGCGCCAGGTCACGCTCACGCGCTTCGTCCGGCCCTGAGGCCGGCCGCCGGCCCCGGGCGAGGCGGCGGCGGCGGGCGCTACTGCGCCGTCCAGCCGCCGTCGACCGGGATCGCGGCGCCGGTCAGGTTGTGGGCCATGGGGGCGCAGAGCCAGAGCGCGAGGGCCCCGATCTCGGAGGTGCGCGACATCCGCAGCGAGGGCTGCTTCTCGGCCAGGAGGTCGGCGACCCCGCGGGCGCGGTCGCCGTCGTGGAGGGCGGCGCGGGCGGCGATCTGGGGCTCGATCAGCGCCGTCTCGACCCAGCCCGGGCAGATGCAGTTGACCGTCACCCCGCCCCGCGCGGGGACGCCGCGGGCGGCGTATTCGAGCGCCGCCACCTTGCTCAGCCCGACCAGCCCGAACTTGGCCGCGACATAGGGCGCCTTGTCCTTCGAGGCGACGAGGCCGTGAACCGAGGCGATGTTGACGACCCGCCCGTAGCCGCGCGCGGCCATCACCGGCAGGGCCGCCTTCATGGTCAGGAAGGCGGCGGTGAGGTTGACCTGGAGGATCGCCTCCCACTTCGCGCGCGGCATCTCGGCGAGCGGTGCGGCGTGCTGGATGCCGGCGTTGTTGACGAGGATGTCGGCCCCTCCCCAGGCGGCGACGGCGCCCATCAGTTCCTCGATGCGGTCACTGTCGCGCAGGTCGCCGGGGAAGAAGGCGGCGTCCGGCGCCCCCCGGGCCCGCAGATGGGCGCAGACCTCCTGCGCCTCGGCATCGCCGGCAAGCCCGTGGACGGCGATCCGCGCCCCCGCCGCGGCCAGCGCCTCGGCGATGCCGAGGCCGATTCCCTGCACCGATCCCGTGACCAGCGCCGTCTTTCCCGCGAGGTCGATCATCCCACCCTCCTCCGTGCCCCTGGCCGCGCCCGGCCCCGGCGCTGCCATAGAGGCTCGGCGCGCCCGCCGCCAGCCCGGGAGGGTGCCTTGAAGGTGCGCCGGCGGTCAGGGATGACGGGCCAGGAAGGCCGCGACGCGGGCGAGGACCTCGGGGTGGCGATCGACGGCGAGGTGGCCGCCCGTGGGCAGGAGCGCGAGTTCCGCCCCGGCGAGCCGCGAGGCAAGCCAGCGCGCGACCGCGGCCGAGCCGAAGCGGTCGTCCTCGGTCGCGACGATCAGGGTCGGGCCGGACCAGAGGAGGAGGCGGGGATCGGCCGGGGCGTGGACGGCGCGGGCGTCCGCCATCACCCCCTCCCGGCGCGGCCGGACCGGCAGGATGGTGGCGAGGAAGGCGTCGATGCGGGCCCGCTCGTCCGCCCCGGCGCGGTCGAGGAGGGCGGGGTCGGTCGCCATCAGGGCCGCGAGGAGCCAGCGGCGGCCGGGGCCGAGGGCGAGCCAGCCGAAGATGTCGGTCGCCATCACATGCTCGGCCCACCACCAGCGAAGCCGCCCCCAGGGCAGGAGCGGCGGCGCCCCGGGCGGGCGCAGGACCGGCATCAGGAGGACGAGGGCACGGGTGCGCGCGGGGTGGGTCGCGGCGAAGGCGAGGGCCGGGATCGTCCCGGCCGAGAAGCCGGCGACGGCGGCGCGGGCGAGGCCGCGCCGGTCGAGGAGGTCGGCGAGGATCCCGGCCTGCACGAAGGGCCCCGCCGCCGGCGGCAGGGCCGAGCGCGGCAGGGCCGAGCCGAGATAGCCCATGCGCGAGGGCAGGACGAGGCCGACGCCCGCGCGCGCGAGCGGGGCCGCGAGCGCAAGCCCCTGGTCGTGCCCGCCGAGGGCGCCGTGGAGGACGACGACCGCCGGCCCCGCGCCCGCCGCGGCGACGGCGACGGCGCCGTGGCGGGTCGCGACGACCTCGGCCGCGGGCAGGCGCGCGCGCG
>JADLCV010000166.1 GCA_020846995.1 Paracoccaceae bacterium | reverse complement strand
CGGCAGCGCGCGCCAGGGGGCGCCGGCGAAGGCGGCGGCCTCCGGCGGCAGGGGCGGGGGGGCGGGGGCGCGGGGCATGGGGCCGAGCCTAGGGCCATACCGGCCCGGCTTGAACCCCTCGCGCCGGCCCTCGGCCGGGTACCCGGGCCCGCGGGCGGCCGAGAAGGTGCGCGGGCTCGGCCGGGGGCGCGGGTGCGCGGGAGGGACGGCCGGACGCGCGCCCGCCGCCGGGGCAAGGGCGCGCGGGCGGGGAGAGCGGGCGCGCGCCCTCCGCCGGATCCCTTGGGACCGCGGGGGGAGGGAGCGGGTGCGCGCGCTCCGCGGGGCTCCGTGCGCGTGGCCGGCGGGGCCGGGCGCGCCCGGGCCGGGGGCCGGGCCCCCCCGGGGCGCGCCCTCCCCGGGGCGCGCCCTCCCCGGGGCCGGGCTCCTGCCTTGCCGTCGGTGGCGCGGGGACACGGACGCCGGGGGGGGCCGCGGCCGGGGCCCGGCCCCTCGCGGCGCGGGCGACGGCGGCGGGCGACAAGCCCCTTGCGCCCGGGCCGGCAGTCGACTAACTCGCAGGCCAAGGCCCCCGCAGGGGTATAGCTCAGTCGGTAGAGCATCGGTCTCCAAGACCGAGGGTCGCGGGTTCGAGTCCTGCTGCCCCTGCCAGGCCCTTCCCCCACCCGTGCCCCGCCTTGCCGCGCCCGCCCTGTCCGGGCGCCCGGGCCGCGATCCGCCTCCCCCCCCCCGCGCCGGCCCGCCGCGGCCGCGGCCCGGACCAACTGCCCCTTCGCCCGGCCCGGGCGCCCCCGGGCCCGCGGGCGCGGGGCGGGGGGCGTCCCGCCCGCCATCCGGGCCGGCGGCGCGGGTGGTTCCGGGCGCGGCCGGATCGCACTAGAGTCGCCCCCGGACCCATCCGGAGGCTGCCCATGACCCGCCGTGCCTGCGACGTGCTCCTCGACATCCTCCGCGACGAGGGTGTGACGCACATCTTCGGCAACCCCGGCTCGACCGAGATGCCGCTCATGGACGCCCTCGTCGATGCCCCCGACCTGACCTATGTCCTCGGCCTCCAGGAGGCGACGGCGCTCGCCATGGCCGACGGCTGGGCGCTCGCCAGCGGGCGGACGGGGTTCGTCAACCTCCACGCCGCGGGCGGGCTCGGCAACGCCATGGGGACGCTCGTGGCGGCGCGGGCCTCGGGCACGCCGCTCGTCGTCACCGCCGGCCAGCAGGACACCCGCCACCTGATGACCGAACCCTGGCTCGCGGGCGACCTCGTGGCGATCGCCGGGCCGGTGACGAAATGGGCGGCCGAGGTCCGCCGCGCCGAGGATGTGGGGCCGGCCCTCCGCCGCGCCTTCGCGCTGGCCGCGACCCCGCCGGCGGGGCCGGTCTTCCTGTCGCTGCCGATGGACGTCCTCGACCAGCCGCTCGCCGCCCCGGCGCCGCCGCGCTCGGCGCTCGCCCGCACCGGCCCCTCGCCCGACGCCGGGCTCCTCGCCCGCCGGCTTGCCGGCCACGATCCCGACCGGGTCGCGATCCTCATGGCCGACGACCTTCCGGCCGAGGCGGCGGCGGGGCTGGTCGCCCTGGCCGAGGCCGGGGGCTATCCGGTCTTCGGCTCGCAGGTCGGGGCGCGCGCGGCCTTTCCCGGCGACAACCCCTGGTGGGGGGGTGTCCTCCGGGCCGATTTCGCCGTCATCCGGGCCGCGCTCGAGGGCATGGAGGCGGTCGTCGTCGCCGGCGGGCGGGCCTTCATCGCCTATCCCTACCGCGACGTCCGGCCGCTGCCCGAGACGGCCGCGCTCTACCACGTCGCCGCGACCCCGGTCGCGATCGGCCGCGAGTTCCCCGCCGACCTCGCCCTCGTGGGCGACATCGGCGCGACCCTCGCCGCCGCCGCCGCGGCACTCGCCCCGGCGGTCGACCCCGCCCGGCGCGCGGCCCGCGCGACTGCCCGCGCCGCCGACCGCGCCCGCCACCGGGCGACGCTCGCCGGGGCGATCCGCGCCGACGCCGCCCTGCCGCTCGCGCCTGACGCCGCCGTCCTCGCCGTCCTCGAGGCGATGCCCGCGGGCGCGCTCATCGCCAACGACACCGCGGCGACCTTCGGGCGGGTCAGCGACCTCATCGCCGCCGCTCCCGGGCGCTACTTCTTCGCCCGCGGCGGCGTCCTCGGCTGCGCCCTGCCGGCGGCCGTCGGCGCTGCCTTCTCGATCCCCGCGCCGGTCTTCGCGCTGCTCGGCGACGGCGGCGCCATGTATTCGCCCCAGGCCCTCTGGAGTGCCGCCCGCTACCGCCGGCAGGTCATCGCGGTCGTCTTCAACAACCGCCGCTACGACGTCCTCCAGCGGGTGGCGCGCGACCTCGGCTGCGCGAACGCGCTCGCCGGCCGCTTCGTCGGCATGGCCGTCGACGACCCGCCGGTGGACTTCCAGGCGCTTGCCGCCGCCCTCGGCGTGCCCGCCGCCCGCGCCGGAACCGCGGCCGAGATCGGCGCGGCAATTGCCGCCGCCCTCGCCCGGGGCGGCCCGACGCTGGTCGAGATCCCCATCCGCTGAGGCGCGAGGGGCGGGGCGGGCACCTTGATTCTCCCCCGCCCGCCCGCTATCTCGGCGCCGTTGCCCGACAAGGACCGCGACATGGCCAAGGCGAACCCGCTCCAGTTCCTCCAGCAGGCGCGCGCCGAGGTCGCCAAGGTCGTCTGGCCGACCCGGCGCGAGGTCTTCCTGACCACGGTCATGGTCTTCGTCATGGCGGCGCTGACCGGGCTCTTCTTCTTCCTCGTCGATTTCCTGATCCGCACCGGGCTCTTGGTCCTGCTCTCGGCCTTCGGCTGAGCGGGAGCGACGGGCGGGGTTGCGCGGCGCCCCGATCGGGGCTAGAGGGAGCGCCCTGCCTGTCCCGCGGCGCGGCCACCGATTCGGGTTTCGTGCCCGTTGTGCCTGTTCGGGCGGCAGGGCGGGCGGACAGCAGGCGCAAGGTGGTTCGGGCATGGCGAAGCGCTGGTATTCGGTGAGCGTGCTGTCGAACTTCGAGAAGAAGGTCGCCGAGCAGATCCGCCAGGCCGCCGCCGACGGCGGGCTCGGCGATGAGATCGAGGAGGTCCTCGTCCCCACCGAGGAGGTGATCGAGGTCCGCCGCGGCAAGAAGGTGACGTCCGAGCGCCGCTTCATGCCCGGCTACGTGCTGGTGCGGGCCGAGATGTCGAACCGCGTCTACCACGCCATCTCGTCGATCAACCGCGTCACCGGCTTTCTCGGCCCGCAGGGCAGGCCCCAGCCCCTGCGCGACGAGGAGGTGAACGCCATCCTCAACCGCGTCGAGGAGGGCGAGATCGCCCCCCGCAACCTCATCCGCTACGAGGTGGGCGAGCAGGTCAAGGTCACCGACGGCCCCTTCGAGGGCTTCACCGGCATGGTCGAGGACGTCGACGAGGGGGCGAGTCGGCTCAAGGTGACGGTGTCGATCTTCGGCCGGGCGACGCCGGTCGATCTCGAGTTCGCCCAGGTCTCCAAGCAGGCCTGAGGCGTCCCCCGTGGGAGGCGGACGGGGCCTTCGGGTCACGGTCGCCGGACCACTCAGCTGCCGCCGGGCCCGCCCGCGCGGCATGTGACAGGAAGGAGCGGCCGGGATGGCCAAGAAACTGATCGGGACGGTCAAGCTGCAGGTCAAGGCCGGGCAGGCCAACCCCTCGCCGCCGGTGGGCCCCGCACTCGGCCAGCGCGGCATCAACATCATGGCCTTCGTCAAGGAGTTCAACGCCAAGACGGCGCAGATGGAGCCGGGCACGCCGACCCCGGTGGTCATCAGCTACTACCAGGACAAGTCCTTCACGATGGCGATCAAGTCGCCGCCGGCCTCGTATCTCATCCGCAAGGCGGCGAAGGTCGAGGCGGGCTCCAAGACCCCCGGCCGGGGTTCGGCCGGGGCGATCACGGCCGCCGACGTGCGCCGGATCGCCGAGGCCAAGATGAAGGACCTCAACACCCGCGACGTCGAGGCGGCGATGCAGATGGTGGTCGGCTCGGCCCGCTCCATGGGCATCGAGGTCAAGGGGTAGGGCGATGGCAAGGCACGGCAAACGCATCCGGGCGGGGCGCGAGGCGGTGGCGGGGCGCACGGCCCTGCCGCTCGCCGAGGCGGTGGCGCTCGTCAAGGCGACGGCGACGGCCAAGTTCGACGAGACGGTCGAGGTCGCGGTCAATCTCGGGGTCGATCCGCGCCACGCCGACCAGATGGTGCGGGGCGTGGTGATGCTGCCGAACGGCACCGGCAAGACGGTGCGCGTCGCGGTCTTTGCCCGCGCCGCCAGGGCCGACGAGGCCCGCGCCGCCGGCGCCGACATCGTCGGGGCCGAGGATCTGGTCGAGCGCATCCAGGGCGGCACGATCGACTTCGACCGCTGCATCGCCACCCCCGACATGATGCCGCTGGTCGGCCGGCTCGGCAAGATCCTCGGGCCCCGCAACCTGATGCCGAACCCCAAGGTGGGCACGGTGACGATGGACGTCACCAACGCCGTGCGGGCGGCCAAGGGCGGCGAGGTCCAGTTCAAGGCCGAGAAGGCCGGGATTGTCCACGCCGGGGTGGGCAAGGTGTCCTTCCCGCCCGAGAAGATCGTCGAGAACGTGCGCGCCCTCGTCGATGCCCTCCTGCGCGCCCGGCCCTCGGGCGCCAAGGGCACCTACCTCGAGAAGGTGTCGCTCGCCTCGACCATGGGCCCGGGCGTCAGCGTCGATCTCGCCTCGGCCTCGGGGCGCTAGCTTCGGGCCGGGCGCGGGCCCGGCCGGCACGATCCTCCCCGCGGCCCGCCGGGCCCCGGGGAGGCGAACGGCGGGGGGAGCCGGGACCGGCCCCCTCCGTCCTGTCCGAGACGGCGGGTGGGCCGGCGTGCCCTTAATCTCCTGCCCGAGACGGGGAACGAGTCGAGTTTTCCGGGGGGCGTCCCCCGGGCGGCCTTGGCCTCGGGACCCGGGGAAACGGACCCGACGCCACCGGGAAGCGCCCCGGCGGCGGGAACGAGAGGCCGGGGGGCGCCAGGCCCCCCAGATTGGAGAGGCATTCGTGGATAGAGCCCAGAAAGCGAAGGTGGTCGACGAACTCGGCCAGGTCTTCGGACGCTCGGGCGTGGTCGTGGTCGCACGCTATGAAGGTCTCACGGTGGCCCAGATGCAGGGCCTGCGGGCGATGATGCGTGACGCGGGCGGGTCCGTCCGCGTGGCCAAGAACCGGCTCGCCAGGATCGCCCTCGCGGGCAGGCCCGCGGCCGCCATGGCCGGGCTCCTCACCGGCATGACGGTGCTCTGCTACTCCGACGATCCCGTCGCCGCGGCGAAGGTGGTCGTGGACTACGCCCGCACCAACGACAAGTTCGTCATCCTCGGCGGAGCCATGGGGGCGGCGGGCCTTGATGCCGAGGGGGTCCGGGCGGTCGCCGCCATGCCCTCGCGCGAGGAGCTCGTGGCGCAGGTCGCGGGCTGCATCGGCGCCCCGGCGGCCGGCCTTGCCGGCGCCATCGGCGCCCCGGCCGCGAACATCGCCGGCATCCTCAAGACGCTCGAGGAACGCGCCGCCGCCTGAGACCCCCCGACGGGGCGGGCCCCGCCCGCCGCGGAACAACTCAACTCACGGAACGGAAACGGTAAAATGGCTGACCTGAACAAACTCGCCGAAGAGATCGTCAACCTCACCCTGCTCCAGGCGCAGGAACTCAAGCAGATCCTCAAGGACAGGTACGGCATCGAGCCCGCCGCCGGCGGCGCGGTGATGGTCGCCGGCCCCGCGGCCGGGGCCGCGGCCGCCGCCCCGGTCGAGGAGAAGACCGAGTTCGACGTCATCCTGGTCGATGCCGGCGCGCAGAAGATCAACGTCATCAAGGAAGTCCGCGCGATCACGAGCCTTGGCCTGAAAGAGGCCAAGGACCTCGTCGAGGCCGGCGGCAAGGCCGTCAAGGAGCAGGTCGGCAAGGCCGAGGCCGAGGACATCAAGAAGAAGCTCGAGGCCGCCGGCGCCAAGGTCGAGCTGCGGTGACGCCGGGGGGGCGCGGCGCGCCCCGCCCGCATCGTGACGGCAGGGCCGGGCCGGGGGCAGGCGCCCCGGGCCCGGCCGGACCCGTCCCGGCAGGGGCCCGGGCCAACGGCCGGACTCCTGCCCGGACGGTTCCGGGATCGGGAGCGCGCCGCGGGGCGGGCGCGCGGGGATTGAACCCGGCCTCCGGTTTCGCGAGGGGCGGCGGCCGTGGCCCGACGGCATGCCCGCCCGCGAGAGACGAAAGGTGATCACGAGCATGGCTCAGGCATACGTCGGCCAGCGGCGCATCCGCCGCTACTTCGGCCGGATCCGCGAGGTCCTGGAGATGCCGAACCTCATCGAGGTTCAGAAGGCGTCCTACGACCTCTTCCTGCGGTCCGGCGACGGCGAGCGGCCGCGCGACGGCGAGGGACTCCAGGGCGTCTTCCAGTCGGTCTTCCCGATCCGCGACTTCAACGAGACCGCGGTGCTCGAGTTCGTGCGCTACGAGCTCGAAAGGCCCAAATACGATGTCGACGAGTGCATGCAGCGCGACATGACCTATGCCGCGCCCCTCAAGGTCACGCTGCGGCTGATCGTCTTCGACGTCGATCCCGACACCGGGGCGAAGTCGGTCAAGGACATCAAGGAGCAGGACGTCTACATGGGCGACATGCCGCTGATGACGCCCAACGGCACCTTCATCGTCAACGGCACCGAGCGCGTCGTCGTCAGCCAGATGCACCGTTCTCCCGGGGTCTTCTTCGACCACGACAAGGGCAAGACGCACTCCTCGGGCAAGCTCCTCTTCCAGTGCCGCATCATCCCCTACCGCGGCTCGTGGCTCGACTTCGAGTTCGACGCCAAGGACCTCGTCCATGCCCGCATCGACCGCCGCCGCAAGCTGCCGGTGACGACGCTCCTCTATGCCCTCGGCCTCGACCAGGACGCCATCATGGCGGCCTATTACGCCACCGTCGGATTCCGCCACCTCAAGGGCCGGGGCTGGGTCACGCGCTTCTTCCCCGAGCGCGTGCGCGGCACGCGGCCGACCTACGATCTCGTCGATGCCGCGACCGGCGAGGTCATCTGCAAGGCCGGCGACAAGGTGACGCCGCGGATGGTCGGCAACTGGCAGCGGGAGGGGCGCATCACCGACCTCCTCGTGCCCTTCGACCAGATCGTCGGCCGCTACGTCGCCCGCGACCTCATCGACGAGCGCACGGGCGAGATCTGGGCCGAGGCCGGGGCCGAGCTGACCTGGGAACTCGACCGCGACGGCGCCGCCAAGGGTGGCACGCTGAAGCTCCTCCTCGACAAGGGCATCGAGGAGATCCCGGTGCTCGAGATCGACGGCGTCTCGGTCGGCCCCTACATCCGCAACACCATGGCCGCCGACAAGGTCTGGAACCGCGACGGGGCGCTGACCGAGATCTACCGGGTGATGCGCCCGGGCGAGCCGCCGACGGTCGAGGCCGCGACCGCGCTCTTCGACACGCTCTTCTTCGATTCCGAGCGCTACGACCTCTCGGCCGTGGGCCGGGTCAAGATGAACATGCGCCTCGACCTCGATGCCCCCGACACCCAGCGGACGCTCCGGCGCGAGGACATCATCGCCTGCATCAAGGGGCTCGTCGAGCTTCGCGACGGCAACGGCGAGATCGACGACATCGACCATCTCGGCAACCGCCGGGTGCGGCCGGTGGGCGAGCTCATGGAGAACCAGTATCGCGTCGGGCTCCTGCGCATGGAGCGGGCGATCAAGGAGCGCATGAGCTCGGTCGAGATCGACACGGTCATGCCGCAGGACCTCATCAACGCCAAGCCGGCCGCCGCCGCGGTGCGCGAGTTCTTCGGCTCGAGCCAGCTCAGCCAGTTCATGGACCAGACCAACCCCTTGAGCGAAGTCTCGCACAAGCGGCGCCTGTCGGCCCTCGGGCCGGGCGGTCTGACGCGCGAGCGCGCCGGCTTCGAGGTGCGCGACGTGCACCCGACCCACTATGGCCGCATCTGCCCGATCGAGACGCCGGAAGGCCCGAACATCGGCCT
>JADLCV010000165.1 GCA_020846995.1 Paracoccaceae bacterium | reverse complement strand
GATGGGCCTCCACTTCGACGGCGAGGACTGGAACTTCACCAGCCGGGTGCGCGTGACCTTCACGCTCTCGGGCCAGACCGACAACGGGCTGAGCTTCGGCGGCTCGATCCGCGCCGACAACTCGGCCGCCGGCGCGGCCGGGGCGGCCGGCGAGATCTGGGTGTCGGGCGCCTTCGGCAAGGTGATGATGGGGGACGTCGACGGCGCCGCCGAGATCGTGGCCGGCAACGTCTCGGGCGTCGGCCTGACCGGGCTTGGCGACTACAACGAAACCTTCTACTTCTCCGACTTCGTCGACGACCCGCTCCAGGATCCGACGCTTCTCTACACCTACTCCATGTCGGGCTTCACCTTCGCTGCCTCGGCGGTGGACGGCAACGGCGCCATCGCCGGCCGCGGCATCGGCGGCCATCTCGCCCGCCCGTTCACGACCTACGCCATCGGCTTCGGCTACGCCGGCACCTTCTCGACCGGCAGCTTCAACGTCGGCATCGGCTACGAGCACATGGAAGACCAGGTGCTGAATGCCGATTTCGGCAATATCGTGGCCGGTGGCAGCGTCACCTTCGGGGCGACCACGGTCAAGGTGGTCGTCGCCTCGTCCGACGAGTTCGTCGGCGGTCTGACCCAGTACGGCCTCTCGGTCGACCACACCTTCGGCGCGACCACCGTCACTGCCTTCTGGCGCCAGAACGACCCCGACCTGTTCTTCAACGACCGCACGATCGGCTTCGGCGTGTCCCATGACCTCGGCGGCGGCGCGCAGATCGTCGGGGGCATCGTCAACCAGGACGTCGAGTTCCTCGGCGACGACACCTGGGGCGACATCGGCCTGTCGTTCACGTTCTGACCGACCGATCCCGGGGGCGCGCCGCCTGCGCCCCCGACCGGACCTGCGATCCCCGCCGGGCCTCTCGGCGGGGATCGGCGTTCAAGGGGGCAGGGTGGCGCCATGGAAGGGCTGGCGGCGGTCAGGGCCCGGCTCGCGGCGGCCGAGGCGGCGGCGGGACGGCCGGCGGGTTCGGTCGCGCTGGTCGCCGTGTCCAAGGAGCAGCCCGAGGCGCGGGTGCGGGCGGCGCTCGCGGCCGGCCAGCGCCGCTTCGGCGAGAACCGCGTGCAGGAGGGGGAGGCGCGGTGGGCTGCGCTTGCGCCCGCCTTCCCGGGGGTCGAGCTGCACCTGATCGGGCCCCTCCAGACCAACAAGGCGCGCGCGGCCGTGGCCCGCTTCGACGTCATCCAGACGCTCGACCGGCCGCGCCTCGCCCGTGCCCTCGCCGACCTCGCCGCGGCGCGCGGTGCCCTGCCGCGCCTCTTCGTCCAGGTCAACACGGGCGCGGAGCCGCAGAAGGTGGGCGTCCTTCCCGGGGCGGCCGACGCCTTCCTGGCCGAGGTGCGGGCCATGGGCCTCGCGGTCGAGGGGCTGATGTGCATCCCGCCCGCGGGCCACGACCCGGTGCCGCATTTCCGTCTCCTGCGGTCGATCGCCGCCACGGCCGGGCTCGCCGGCCTCTCGATGGGGATGTCGGACGACTTCGAGGCCGCCGTCGCCGAGGGGGCGACGGTCGTCCGCGTCGGCGCGGCGATCTTCGGGCCGCGGGCGGGCGCGGGCGCGGTCAGGGGCCGATGACGAGGCGGTCGCGCGGGAGGAGGCGGCGGGCGATCCAGCGGAGATCGGCGGGGGCGAAGGCGATGCAGCCGGCCGTCGGATGGCGCGGCTTGCGCCAGCGGTGGAGGAAGATGGCCGACCCCCGTCCGGGGACGGCCGGCGCCCGGTTCCAGTCGGTCAGGAGCACGAGGTCATAGAGGCGGTCGGGGCGCCGCAGCCGCTCGTGGCGGTGGTGGTGGGGCGCGCGCACGAGGCGGTTGTAGGCCGCGTCCGCGGGGTCGTCGGACCAGAGGTCGCGCGGCAGGACGGCCCGGGCCCGCCCCGGCAGGCCGCCGGGGCCCCTGCGGTCGGGCCGGTAGAGCGCACCGGTGACGCGGTGGCAGCCCGCGGGCGTCGCCCCGTCGCCCTCGCGCTTGTCGGCGCGGATGCCGCCGCGGCCGATCGCACACGGCAGGCGGCGGCCGCGGAAGCGTGCCCCCCAGCGGCCGACGACGAGGTCGCCCGGGCGCGGGACCGTCACGCCGGCCCTCACAGGATGTGCCCCGACTTCGCCGCCTTGACGGCAAGGTAGGCCGCGTTCTCCTCGGTGCGGCCGACGGCGAGCGGCACGCGCTCGACGACCGCGAGGCCCGAGCGCGCCATCATCGCCACCTTGGCGGGGTTGTTGGTCATCAGCCGCACCGACGCGAAGCCCATGGCGCCGAGGATCGCCGCGCCGATGCGGAAGTCGCGCTCGTCGTCCTCGAAGCCGAGGCGGTGGTTGGCCTCGACGGTGTCGAAGCCCTGGTCCTGGAGGGCGTAGGCGCGAAGCTTGTTGGCCAGCCCGATCCCCCGCCCCTCCTGGTTGAGGTAGAGGAGGACGCCCGCCCCCTCTGCCCCCATCCGTGTCAGCGCCGCCCGCAACTGGGCGCCGCAGTCGCACTTGAGGCTGCCGAGGACGTCGCCGGTGAAGCAGGCCGAATGGAGGCGGGCGAGCACCGGCTGGTCGCGCGGGGGCGTGCCGATCTCGACGGCCTAGTGCTCCTCGCCGCCGTCCCCGGGGCGGAAGACGTGCAGCCGGCCGGCGGCCGCGACCGAGAGCGGCAGGCGGGCAGCGATCACCGCCCGCGGCGGGACGGCCGCGGCCGCCGCCGGGGCGAGGAGGGCGAGATCGAGGAGCGTGAGGTCCCTGCCCTCCGCCGCCGCCGCCGCATCGGCGACCGGAAGGACCAGCGCCGCCGGCAGGAGCCGGGCCGCCTTGGCCAGCCCGACCGCCGCCCGGGCGATCTCGGCCCCACCCTCGCGCAGCGCCCGGAAGGGCCCTTTCATCGGCACCTCGAGGTCGTCGGCGGGGTCGGCCACGGCCAGGATCCACTCGCGCGTCGCCCCCCCCGGCACGATGAGGCGGGCGAGATCGCCGTCGTAGGCGGGCACCTTCAGGGTCGCGGCGCGCTTGGCCGTGATGGCGAGGGTGAGGGGGCCGCCGGCGCCGGCGAGGTCGGCGAAGGCGGCGAGGCGGGCCGGCGCGAGGGTCTCGACCGCCGCCACCAGCGCCCCCCCGCCCGCCGCCGCGATCACGACCGGCACGCCCACGCGCAGGTCGGCGCAGGCGCGGGCGCGGCGTTCGACGGGGCTGGGAGCGAGGCTCAAGGGGGCGCATCCTCCGGCTGCCCCCCATCTAGGGCGGAATCGCCGCTGATGGAACCGCCCGACCCCGTCGCCCGCCGGCCCCGGCGCGCCACCCTCCGCCCCCGGCCCTCCTGGGGCTGAAACAATTCCACCCCGGCCGACACGTCCCCGTGAGGGTCCTGTCACAAAGCTTGCAAGGCCCGGGCGGGAGTCGCACCTGACCCCCGAGGAAAGGAGCAAGGTAATGGCGAACCTCAAGAAAATCCTTCTGGTGGACGACGACGAGGACCTTCGCGAGGCGCTGTCTGAGCAGCTCGTGATGACCGAGGATTTCGACGTCTTCGAGGCCGGCACCGGCGTCGAGGCGATCGAGAAGCTCCGGGCCCAGCACTTCGACCTCGCCATCCTCGACATCGGGCTTCCCGACACCGACGGGCGCGAGCTCTGCCGGAGGATGCGCAAGGGCGGCTTCAAGTCGCCGGTGGTCATGCTGACCGGCCACGACACCGACGCCGACACCATCCTCGGGCTCGACTCGGGCGCCAACGACTACGTGACCAAGCCCTTCAAGTTTCCGGTCCTGCTCGCCCGCCTCCGGGCCCAGCTCCGCACCCACGAGCAGAGCGAGGACGCGATCTTCCAGCTTGGCCCCTACACCTTCAAGCCGGCGATGAAGATGCTGGTCGACCCCCGCGAGCGCAAGATCCGCCTCACCGAGAAGGAGACCAACATCCTCAAGTTCCTCTACCGCGCCTCGGACGGCGTGGTGGCGCGCGACGTCCTGCTTCACGAGGTCTGGGGCTACAACGCCGGCGTCACGACCCACACGCTCGAGACCCACATCTACCGGCTGCGGCAGAAGATCGAGCCCGATCCCTCGAACGCCCGGCTGCTTGTCACCGAAAGCGGCGGCTACCGGCTCGTGGCGTGAGCCTTCCTTAACCCTTTCGGGGCAAGCTGCCCCGGTCTCTCCTGGTGCTCCCCCTCGCCCGGCCGGGGTCATGACCGGGCTCCTCCCTGTTGGACTGGCCCGGGCCCCGGCCCGGGCCCTTTTTTCTCAGACCGCCGCGGGCTGCCGCCGGCCGGGCGGGCTGCCGCGGCCCCGCGCCGCCCGCCCGCCTGCACCGCAGGCGAGGGGGGGGAGAACGGGCGCGCCCCCGGCCGATCGCCGCCGGGCGGCTCGCGTCGCCACCCGCCAGGGGAGGCGGCGGGGCGCGCCTTCAGCCGGCCTTCCGCCCCCGCATCGCGCGCCGCATCTGCCAGGTCCCGAGGGCGACGCCGAGCCCCACCACGGCGATGATGATCGTCGCCAGCGCGTTGATGTCGGGCGAGACGCCGAGGCGGACCTTGGAGAAGATCACCATGGGCAGGGTCGAGGCGCCGGGGCCGGTGACGAAGCTCGCGATCACGAGATCGTCGAGCGAGAGCGTGAAGGCGAGGAGCCAGCCCGCGACCAGCGCCGGGGCGATGACGGGGACGGTGACGTCGAAGAACACCCGCACCGGCCGCGCCCCGAGATCCATCGCCGCCTCCTCGAGGCTCTCGTCCATGCCGGCGAGGCGCGACTGCACGACGACCGCCACATAGGCCATGCAGAAGGTGGCGTGGGCGATGATGATCGTCGTCATCCCCCGCCCCGCCGGCCAGCCCACGAGCCCCTCCATGGCGACGAAGAGGAGGAGCATCGAGAGCCCGGTGATGACCTCGGGCATGACGAGCGGGGCGGCTGCCATCCCGGTCAGGATGGCGCGGCCGCGGAAGGGCCCGAAGCGCGTCAGAACATAGGCCGCGAGCGTCCCGAGCGCGACCGCGAGCGAGGCCGAGATCGCCGCCACCTGAAGCGAGATCCAGGCCGCGCCGAGGATCTGGGGATCGGTGACGAGCTGGGCATACCAGCGCGTCGAGAACCCGCCCCAGACCGTCACCAGCCGGCTGTCGTTGAAGCTGTAGACGACGAGCGAGACGATCGGCGCGTAGAGGAAGACGAAGCCGAGGACGCAGACGACCGGCAGGAAAAGCCCGCGCCGCGTCATCGCACGCGCTCCTCGGCCCGCGCCTGCGCCTGGCGCAGGAAGACGATCGGCACCACCACCACCACCAGCATGACGATCGCCACCGCCGAGGCCACCGGCCAGTCGCGGCTGCTGAAGAACTCGTTCCAGAGGACGCGGCCGATCATCAGCGTGTTGGGCCCGCCGAGAAGCTCGGGGATGACGAACTCGCCGATCGCGGGGATGAAGACGAGCAGGAAGCCCGCGATCACTCCCGGCATCGAGAGCGGCAGGGTGACGGTGAGGAAGGTCGCGAGCGGCCGCGCACCGAGGTCGGCCGAGGCCTCGAGAAGGTCCTGCTCGAGCTTCACGAGGGTGGCGTAGAGGGGCAGGATCATGAACGGAAGGTAGGTGTAGACGATGCCGAGATAGACGGCGAAGTTGGTCTGGAGGATGCGCAGGGGCTCGTCGATGACGCCAAGGCCGAGGAGGAGGCCGTTGACCACGCCGGTATCGCGCAGGAACCCCTGCCAGGCGTAGACGCGCAGGAGGAAGGAGGTCCAGAAAGGCAGGATGACGAGCATCAGGAGCAGCGTGCGCCGCGGCTCGTCGCTGCGGGCGATGAAATACGCCATCGGGTAGCCGACGACGAGCGCCGCCGCGGCCGAGATGAAGGCGGTGGCGATCGAGAAGAGGTAGGCGTCGAGATAGAGCGCGTCCTGGAGGAGGAAGGCGTAGTTCTCGAAACCGAGCCGGAGGGTCAGGCGCAGCCCCTCCCAGGACCAGAGCGCGGTGTAGGGCGGCTGGGCGATCGCCGGCTCGGCGAGGCTGATCTTGGCGACGACGAGGAAGGGGACGAGGAAGAAGAGGAGGAGCCAGGCGAGCGGCACCGCGATCACCAGCGCCCGCCCCGAGAGGCCGAGCCCGGCGAGAAGCCGCGTCATCGGCCCGCGGCGGGCGGCGGGGGCGCTCATCGCGGCAGCACCACGCCGGCGGTGTCGGTCCACGAAACCCAGACCCGGTCGCCCCAGGAGGTCGCCTCCTCGTCGACGCGGGCGACATTGGCGCGCGTGGCCCGCACCATCTTCCCCGAATCGAGGCGGACGCGGAAGATCGAGAGGTTGCCGAGGTAGGCGATCTCGTCCACCACGCCCGGGACGCGGTTGAAGGCGCCGCCGGGATCGGTGCGCGAGAGGCGCAGCTTCTCGGGCCGGACGGCATACCAGAGGGTCTGGTTCAGGGCGCAGGCGACGCCGTGGCCGACATGGATGTCGCAGCCCGCCTCGGCCGAGGCGAGGCGGATGTAGTCGGGCTCGTCCTCGATGACCCGGCCCTCGAAGATGTTCACCGAGCCCACGAAGTCGGCCACGAAGCGCGAGTGCGGGAACTCGTAGACCTCGTTCGGCTCGCCCACCTGGACGATCTCGCCCTCGTTCATCACCCCGATGCGCGAAGACAGCGTCATCGCCTCCTCCTGGTCGTGAGTGACGACGATGAAGGTGATCCCCAGCGTCTCCTGGATCTTGACGAGCTCGAACTGGGTCTCCTCGCGCAGCTTCTTGTCGAGCGCCCCGAGGGGCTCGTCGAGGAGGAGGAGCTTCGGCCGCTTGATCAGCGCGCGGGCGAGCGCCACGCGCTGGCGCTGGCCGCCCGAGAGCTGGTGGGGCCGGCGGCCGGCGAAGGGGGTGAGCTGGACGAGCTTCAGCATCTCGGCCACCCGCTCCATCGCCTCGGCCCGCGACTTGCCCTCGCGCAGGAGGCCGTAGGCGACGTTGCGCTCGACCGTCATGTGCGGAAAGAGCGCGTAGGACTGGAACATCATGTTGGTCGGCCGCTCGTAGGGCGGGACCGCGGTCATGTCCTGGCCGTCGATCTCGATCCGTCCCGCGGTCGGGGTCTCGAAGCCCGCGATCATCCGCAGTAGCGTCGACTTGCCCGACCCCGAGCCGCCGAGAAGGCCGAAAAGCTCGCCCTTCCAGATGTCGAGGCTGACGTTCCAGACCGCCGTGAAGTCGCCGAACTTCTTGGTGACGTTGAGGATGCGGACGAAGGGCTGGGCAGTCGGATCGAGCCAGGGCCTGCGGGCGGCGGCGGTCTGGGTGTCCGGCATGAAGGCTCCCGTTCGGGTCTGCGGCCGGCCCCCCTCCGGGGTCGGCGCGGCGCCACTATGCCACCCCGGATTCGCCCCTGCCAAGGGGCGAATCCGGGGTCGCGCACGGCCGGGGCCGGAAGGCCCCCCAGTGCCCGGCGCCGGCTCCCGCCGGGGCCCTCTTAACCCCCCCTTCATCCCCGCCGGCTAGCCTCGGGACCGGGTGAACGGGACGGGTGGTGATGACAGGGCAGGCGAATGCCGCGCCAGTCATCGTCAAGCGGAAGAAGATCGTCGTCGCAGGCGGCCACCACGGTGGGGCGTGGAAGGTTGCCTATGCCGACTTCGTGACCGCCATGATGGCGTTCTTCCTCTTGATGTGGCTGCTGAACGCGACGACCGAGAAACAGCGCAAGGGGCTGGCCGACTACTTCAACCCGACGATCCCGGTCAACCGGATCTCGGGCGGGGGCGAGGGGATGTTCGGCGGCCAGAGCGTGTTCTCCGAACAGGCCGTGGCCCAGATGGGCACCGGGGGGTCGATGGTGCGGCCGACCGAGGAGCGGCAGGCGCGCGGCCAGACCGGGGTCGACCGTGCCGCCGAGGACGGGGCGGCCGAGAGCGAGGAGACGCGCGCGCTCCGCGCCATCGAGGAGCGTCTCCTCGGCCGCGGCGGCGAGAGTCTCGTCAGCGAGACCCTCCTGCGCCACATCGTCACCCGCGTCACCGACGAGGGGCTGATCGTCGAGATCTTCGACCTTCCCGGCGCGCCCCTCTTCGAGGGGGAGGGCGACCGGCCGCTGCCGCTCGCCTCCGCCCTCGCCGGGGTCATCGCCGAGGCCTTCGGCGTGGTCGCGAACGAGGTCGCGGTCCAGGGACACACCCGCGCCTATCCGATCGTGCTCGCCGTCAACCCGGTCTGGGGCCTCTCGGCCGCCCGCGCCCAGGCGATGCGCCGCATGATCACCGCGGCCGGGCTCGAGGAGGGCCGGTTGCAGCGGGTCACGGGTTTCGCCGACCGCCGGCCGGCCGTCACCGACCCCATGGCGGTTCGCAACAACCGCCTCGAGGTGATCCTCCTCCGCCATCGCCGCTGAGGGCCGGAGTGCAGAGGATTTGAGACATTAGGCGCCGCTTAAGCGGGATCGGGCAGGGTCGGCCGCGACCACGGCGGTCGATGCTGCAGAAGGGCGCGCCATGACCATCTCCTCCTCGCTGAATGCGGGTGTCGCCGGGCTTTACGCGAACGCGGCCCGGCTCGCCTCGATCTCCGACAACATCGCCAACGCCTCGACCTACGGCTACAAGCGGGTGACGGCGGATTTCCACTCGCTCGTCGTCCAGGGCATGGCCGGGGGATCCTACGCGGCCGGCGGCGTGCGCGTCTCGACCCACCGGCTGATCGACGAGCGGGGGCCCCTCGTCTCCTCGGCCAACCCCACCGACCTCGCCGTCGACGGGCGCGGCATGCTGCCCGTGACCTCGGGCATCGCGCTGGCCAACGGCAACGGCACCCTGCCGCTCATGCTGATGACGACGGGCTCGTTCCGCCCCGACGCGAGCGGGCTTCTGCGCACCGACAGCGGCATGGTCCTGCTCGGCTGGCCGACCGCGCCCGACGGCACCATGCCGAGCTATCCCCGCGACACCATCGCCGGGCTCGAACCGGTGCGCATCAACCTCAACCAGTTCGCGGGCGACCCCACGACCGCGGTCTCGCTCGGCCTCAACCTGCCGGCGACGGCGACGATCGCCGGCGCCTCGGGCGAGACGCTCGACCTCTCGGTCGAATACTACGGCAACCTCGGCACTGCCGAGACCCTGACCTTCAGCTTCACGCCCACCGTTCCCGGCAGCGGGACCTCGAACGAGTGGACGATGGTGATCCGCGATTCGGCCTCGGACGGGGCCGTCATCGGCGAATACACCGTCACCTTCGACGACACCCGCGGCGCCGGCGGCACCATCGCCTCGGTCACCACCGTCACCGGCGCCGACTACGACCCGGCGACCGGCACCATCGGCCTGACCGTCGCCGGCGGCGACATCGAGCTCACGATCGGCAAGCCCGGCGAGCAGGGCGGGCTGACCCAGCTTTCCGACAGCTTCGCCCCGAACTCGATCGTCAAGAACGGCTCTCCGGTCGGCAACCTCGTCTCGGTCGAGGTCGACGAGAACGGCTATCTCCACGCCATCTACGATTCGGGCTTCACGCGGACGATCTACAAGATCCCGCTCGTCGACGTCGCCAACCCCAACGGGCTCGCGACCCTCAACGACCAGGTCTACCAGGTCTCGACGGCCTCGGGGCCGTTCTTCCTCTGGGATGCGGGCGACGGCCCCACGGGCGCGCTCGCCGGCTACAGCCGCGAGGAATCGGCGACCGACGTCGCCCACGAGCTGACCCAGCTGATCCAGACCCAGCGCGCCTATTCGTCGAACGCCAAGGTCATCCAGACGGTCGACGAGATGCTTCAGGAAACCACCAACATCAAGCGCTAGGGAGGGGCCCCGTGGGCAGCATCGAGGGCGGCGGGGGCGCGGGGCGCGCCGGCGGAGGCCCGCGATGAGCGTCTCGGCCTCGCTCGCGAACGCGCTCTCCGGGCTCGCGGCGTCGGCGCGGGCGGCCGAGGTCGTCGCCGCCAACATCGCCAACGCCCGCACCGAGGGCTACGGGCGGCGCGAGCTGACGCTCGCGCCGGCGACCCGCGGGGGCGGGGGCGTCCGCGTCGAGGGCGTCCGCCGGCACGCCGACGACGGGCTGATCGCCGACCGCCGCCTCGCCGGGGCGGCCGCCGGGGGCGCCGGCCTGCCCGCGGCCGCCCTCGCCCGCATCGAGGCGCGGATCGGCAGCCCGGACGCCCCGGGCTCGATCGGCGCCCGCATCGCCGCCTTCGAGGCGCGGCTGATCGAGGCCGCCAGCCGGCCCGATTCGGAGACCCGCCTCGGCGCCGTCCTCGCCTCGGCGACCGCGCTCGCCGCGACGATGGGCGAGGTCGCGGGCGACATCCAGGCGACCCGGATGGAGGCCGAGCGCGACATCGCCCGCGACGTCGCCCTCCTCAACGACACGCTGGCGCGGGTCGACACGCTCAACGGCCGGATCCGCGGCATGATCGCCGCCGACCGCGACCCCTCCGCACTCCTCGACCAACGCCAGGCACTGATCGACGGCATCGCCGAGATCCTGCCCGTGCGCGAGGTCGGGCGCGAGGCCGGGCAGGTCGCCCTCTACACGGCCGGGGGCGCAGTCCTCCTCGACGGCGCCCCCGCCCGCTTCGGCTTCACCCCGGCCGGGGCTGTCACTGCCGACATGACGCTCGCCGGCGGCGGGCTCGGCGGGCTCACGCTCAACGGCCGGCCGCTCGCGGCGGCAAGCCCCGGGCCGGTCGCCGGCGGCCGCCTCGCCGCCGCCTTCGCCGTCCGCGACGATCTGGCGCCGGCCGCCCAGACGCGGCTCGACGCGCTCGCCCGCGACCTCGGCGAGCGCCTCGCCGACCCCGCGGTCGACCCCACCCTCGCCCCCGGCGCGGCCGGGCTCTTCACCGACGCCGGCGCCCCCCTCGACCCCGGCCTCGAGGTCGGCCTCGCCGGCCGGCTCGCGGTCAACGCCGCGGCCGACCCCGCCCGCGGCGGCGCCCTCTGGCGGCTCCGCGACGGGCTCGGCGCCGCCCTTCCGGGCGCGGCGGGCGAGGGTGCAGGGCTGGCCCGCCTCGCCCTCGCCCTCGACGCCCCCCGGACCCCGGTCTCGGGCGGCTTCCAGGGCGGCGGCCGCAGCCTCGCGGGGCTCGCGGGAGAGGTCCTGTCGCTCGTCGCCGGGGCCCGACTCGGGGCCGAATCGGAGGCGAGCTTCACCGCCGCGCGGGCCGCGGCGCTTGCCGCCCGCGAGGCCGAGGGCGGCGTCGACCGCGACCGCGAACTGCAACTCCTGATGATGATCGAGAAGAGCTATGCCGCCAATGCCCGCGTCATCCGGACGGTCGACGAGATGCTCGCGACCCTGCTCGGGATCTGAGCCGTGAGGAGCGTCGGCATGGGCGACATGGCCCTCGGGCTGGTGCTCCGGGCCCGCGCGGGCGAGCTGAAGCAGGCCGTGGCCCGGGCCTCGGGCGAGGTCACGACCGGCCGGCTTGCCGATCCCCTCGCGGCCCAGGCGGGCGATGCCGCGGCCACCGCCGGCATCGCCCGCGACCTCGCCCGCCTCGGCGCCTTCCGCCTTTCCGCGCTCGAGGCCGGCCAGCGGGCGGCAGCCATGCAGACGGCCCTCGGGACCGTTGCCGAGGCCGTCGGGGGGCTCGGGACGGCGCTCGCGGCGGTCAACGGGGGAACCGCACCGGGGCAGGTCGATGCCCTCGGCGGCGCGGCGGCGCAGGGCTTCGGGGCGGCGGTCGCGGCGCTCAACGTCCGCCTCGCCGACCGCACCCTCCTCGCCGGGGCGGTGACCGGCGGGCCGGCCCTCGCCCCCGCCGGGGACATCCTCGCCGCCCTCGCGACGGCGGCCGCGGGCGAGACGACGGCCGCGGGCGTCGCCGACGCCGTCGCGGCCTGGTTCGCGGCCCCCGCGGGCGGCTTCGCCGACACGGGCTACCTCGGCGGGGCCGCCGGGGGGCCGGTCCCCGTCGCCCCGGGCGAGACGGTCGCGCTCGACGTCACCGCCGCCGACCCGGCGGTGGCGGCGACGCTCCAGGGCCTCGCCCTCGCCGCCCTCCTCGAACGCGGCATCCTCGCCGGCGACGCGGCCGGGCGGGCGACGCTCGCCGGCAAGGCGGGCGCGGCGATCCTCGCCGCCGACAGCCCGCTCGTCGCCCTCCGCGCCCGCCTCGGCGAGGACGAGGCGCGGATCGAGGCCGCGGCCGTCCGCGGCGCCGCCGCCGCGACCGCGCTCGAGGTCGCGGCCTCCGACCTCGCCGCCGCCGACCCCTACCGCGCGGCCAGCCGGCTCGCCGAGGCCGAGGGCCAGCTCGAGGCCCTCTACCTCGTGACCGCGCGCCTCGCCCGGCTGTCGCTCACGGAGTATCTGCGATGATCCGCCCCCTGCTCGCCGTCCTCGCCCTCCTCCTGCTTGCGGCCGCCGCCCCCGCCGCCGGCATCCGCCTCAAGGACCTCGTCGAGGTCGACGGGGTGCGCGGCAACGACCTCCTCGGCTACGGCCTCGTCGTCGGGCTGAACGGCACCGGCGACGGGCTCCGCAACGCTCCCTTCACCGAGGAGCTGATGGCCGCGCTCCTGGAACGGCTGGGGGTCAACGTCACCGGCGAGGCGATCCGGGCCCGCAACGTCGCCGCGGTGATGGTGACGGCGACGCTCCCGCCCTTCGCCCGCGCCGGCGGCCGCATCGACGTCACCGTCTCGGCCATCGGCGACGCGAAAAGCCTGCTCGGCGGCACGCTCGTCCTGACGCCCCTGAACGGTGCCGACGGCGCCATCTATGCCGTCGCCCAGGGGGCGGTGATCGCCGGCGGGGTCGCGGCCGAGGGCGAGGCGGCGAGCGTCGTCGAGGGCGTGCCGACGGCGGGCTCGATCCCGATGGGGGCGCGGGTCGAGCGCGAGGTGCCCTTCGACTTCGCCGCCATGGCGACGCTCCGGCTCGCACTCCGCAGCCCCGACTTCACCACCGCCGGCCGCATCGAGCGGGCGATCAACGCCGAGTTCGGGGGGGCGGTCGCGGCGATGGCCGACGCCGGCACGGTCGTCCTCGACCTCGGGGCGACCGGCATGCGCTCGCCCGCCCATGCCGTGGCGCGGATCGAATCGCTCCTCGTCGCCCCCGCCACCCGGGCGCGGGTGGTCGTCGACCAGCGCTCGGGCACGATCGTGATGGGCGACGACGTCCGCATCGGCCGCGTCGCCGTCGCCCAGGGCAACCTGACGCTCCGGATCGAGGAGGCGCCCGCGGTCGTCCAGCCCAACCCCTTCAGCCACGGCGACACCGTCGTCGTGCCCCGCACCCGCGCCGGGATCGAGGAGGAGCCCGGGACGGGCCTCGCCGAGATCGCCCCCGGCACGAGCCTGGCCGAGGTCGTCGCCGGGCTCAACGCCCTCGGCGTCGATCCCCGCGACATGATCGAGATCCTCAAGACGATCAACGCCGCCGGGGCGCTCCACGCCGAGCTGATCGTCCGCTGAGGGGGCCCTGAGGGGGTCCGCGCCCGGCGGCCGCCGCCGCCCGCGCGCGCGCGCCCGGGCGGGCCGGAAGGCCGCGGCGGGCGCGGCGCGGTGGCGCTGCCGACACAGGGGGCGCGCAAGCGGGGGGCGGAGCGGCCGCGACCGCGGCCGGCCGTCTTGACACCGCGGGCGGCGGGTGCAGGAAGGGCAACCCCAACGCCCGAGCCCGCGAGGATGCCGGATGACGGCCGACGAACTGCGAAGCACGATCCTGCGCCATCTCGAATATTCGGTCGGCAAGGACCTCGCCCATGCGACGCTGCGCGACATCCGCGTCGCCCTCTCGCTCGCCGTGCGCGACCGCATCGTCCAGCCCTGGTTCACCTCCACCCGCCGGACCTACGCCGGGCGCGCCAAGCGCGTCTACTACCTGTCGATGGAGTTCCTGATCGGCCGCCTGCTCGAGGACGCCATCGTCAACCTCGGCCTGCTCGAGGCCGCGGGCGCGGCGATCGCCGGGCTCGGCCACGACTTCGCGCGTGTCCTCGCCGACGAGCCCGACGCCGCCCTCGGCAACGGCGGGCTCGGCCGGCTCGCCGCCTGCTTCCTCGATTCGCTCGCGACGCTCGCGGTGCCGGCCATGGGCTACGGCATCCGCTACGAGCACGGGCTGTTCCAGCAGCACTTCGAGGACGGCGCCCAGGTCGAGGAACCCGAGGAGTGGCTGCGCCAGGCCCATGTCTGGGAGTTCGAGCGCCCCGAGGCGGCCTTCCGCATCGGCTTCGGCGGCGAGGTGCGCGAGGAGGGCGCCCGCGCCCTGTGGACGCCCGACGACGCCGTCGTCGCCCAGGCCCACGACACGCCCGTCACGGGCTGGCAGGGGCGCTGGACCAACACGCTCCGGCTCTGGGGGGCGCAGGCCGTCCGCGGCTTCGATCTCGCCCGCTTCAACCGCGGCGACTACGCCGGGGCGGCCGCCGGCGAGGCGCTTGCCCGCACCATCAGCCGCGTCCTCTACCCCGACGATTCCAACGGCCAGGGGCGCGAACTGAGGCTGCGGCAGGAGTATTTCTTCACCGCCGCCTCGCTCCGCGACATCCTGCGCCGCTTCCGCAGCGAATACGGCGACAACCTCGCCGAACTGCCGCGGCGGGCGGCGATCCAGCTCAACGACACCCATCCCGCGATCGCCGGGGCCGAGCTCGTGCGGCTCCTCGTCGACGAGGAGGGGCTCGCCTTCGAGCCTGCGGTCGAGCTCGCCCGCGGCTGTCTCGGCTACACCAACCACACGCTGATGCCCGAGGCGCTCGAGCGCTGGGACGAGGGGCTCCTCGGCCGCCTCCTGCCCCGCCACCTCCAGCTCATCGAGCGCATCGACGAATGGCACGCCCGCGCCCACCCCGGCCGGCGGGTGGCGATCCGCGCCCATGGCGGGGTCGGGATGGGCGAGCTGGCCTTCATCATGGCCCACCGCGTCAACGGCGTCTCGGCCCTCCACACCGGGCTCATGAAGGAGACGGTCTTCGCCGAGCTCCACCGCCTGCACCCCGACCGCATCGTCAACGAGACGAACGGGGTCACCCCGCGGCGCTGGCTCGTCTCGGCCAACCCCGGCCTCTCGGCCCTGATCAGCGAGGCGATCGGGTCGGGCTGGGAGGACGATCTCGAGCGGCTTGCGGGCCTTGAGGCGCGGACCCGCGAGCCGGCCTTCCTTGACGCCTTCGCCGCCGCCAAGCGCGCGAACAAGGCCGCCGTCGCAAGCTGGATCGCCCTGACCCACGGCCTCGCCGTCGACCCCGCGGCGATGTTCGACGTCCAGATCAAGCGCATCCACGAATACAAGCGCCAGCACCTCAACATCCTCGAGACCGTGGCGCTGTGGCAGGCGATGCGCGATGCCCCCGGGGCGGGGTGGACGCCGCGGGTCAAGATCTTCGCCGGCAAGGCCGCGCCCGGCTACGTCATGGCCAAGGCGATCATCCGCCTCGTCAACGACGTCGCCCGCGTCATCAACGCCGACCGCGTGACGGGCGACCTCCTCAAGGTCATCTATCCCGCCAACTACAACGTCACCATGGCCGAACTCCTCGTTCCCGCGGCCGACCTCTCCGAGCAGATCTCGACCGCCGGGACCGAGGCCTCGGGCACCGGCAACATGAAGTTCGCGCTGAACGGCGCCCTCACCATCGGCACCTTCGACGGCGCCAACATCGAGATTGCCGAGCGCGTGGGGGCGGAGAACTTCTTCCGCTTCGGGATGACGGCCGCGGAGGTGGCGGCGCGCCGCGCCCTTCCCGGCCACGCCGGCGCGGCCATCGCGGCCAGCCCGCCGCTCGCCCGGGCGCTGGCCGCGATCGAGGCCGGGGTCTTCTCGCCCGGCGAGCCCGACCGCCACCACGGGGTGACGCGCAACCTGCGCGAGCACGACTATTTTCTCGTCGGCTCGGATTTCGACGCCTACTGGCAGGCCCAGCGCCGGATCGACGCGGCCTTCCGCGACCCCGGGACGTGGATGCGGCGGGCCGCACTCAACACCGCCCGCACCGGCTGGTTCTCGTCGGACCGCACCATCCGCGGCTACATGGCCGACGTCTGGGGGGTGGCCCCGCTGGGCTGAAGGTCCCGGCCGCGGCCGGCCCCCCCGCGCGCCGACGGGCCGGCAAGGCGAACGAGGTTTCCGGCCAGGCCCGCCGCAGATGCGCGGGACCCCGTGCGCGGGCCATTGTCTTCGGCCGGCGCCGCCGTAATCTCGGGCCATGACCGCCCTGCCCCCCGCCCTTCCCGACTGGCCCGCCGCCCTCGATGCGGCGCTCCTCGCCGCCGGCCGGCATCCCGATCCGTTCGCCGTCCTCGGCCCCCACGCGACCGCCGGCGGGCGTTGGGTCGCGGCCTTCGACCCCGGGGCCGGGCGACTCTGGGCCGTCACGGCCGCGGCGGCCCATGCCCTCGCCCCGGTCGCCGGCGCCCCCGGCGTCTTTGCCGGGCCGGTGGGCGAGGGCCCCTATCTCATCCGCGGCGAGGGCGGGGGGCGGGGCTGGGAGCACGAGGATCCCTACCGCTTCGGCCCGGTCATCGGCGAACTCGACGAACACCTCCTGGCCGAGGGCACGCATCTCGCCCTCTGGCGGGTGCTCGGCGCCCACCCGCGCCGCCACGAGAGCGTGGCGGGAACCCATTTTGCGGTCTGGGCGCCGAACGCGCGGCGGGTGTCCGTCGTCGGCCCCTTCAACGGCTGGGACGGGCGGCGCCACCCGATGCGGGCCCGCGGTGCGACCGGGGTGTGGGAGATCTTCCTTCCCGGGATCGGCGAGGGCGTGCCCTACAAGTACGAGATCGTCGCCGCCGACGGCGCCACCCTGCCGCTCAAGGCCGATCCCGCGGGCTTCGGGGCCGAGCATCCGCCCGCCACCGCCTCGGTCATCCGCGACCTCGCGGGCTACGGCTGGAAGGACGCCGGCTGGATGGCGGGGCGGGCGGCGCGCAACGCCCGCGAGGCGCCGATCACGATCTACGAGGTCCACGCCGGCTCCTGGCGTCGCCGCGGCGGCGAGGGCAACCGGCCGCTCTCCTGGCGCGAGGCGGCGCGCGAGCTGGTCGCCTACGCCGCCGGGCTCGGCTTCACCCATCTCGAGCTGATGCCGGTGGCCGAGCATCCCTTCGACGGCTCCTGGGGCTACCAGCCCGTCGGCCTCTACGCGCCCTCGAGCCGCTTCGGCCCCCCCCACGAGTTCCGCGACCTCGTCGATGCCGCCCACGCGGCCGGCCTCGGCGTCATCCTCGACTGGGTGCCGGGGCATTTCCCCGCCGACGCCCACGGGCTCGCCTGCTTCGACGGCAGCCACCTCTACGAGCACGCCGACCCCCGCGAGGGCTTCCACCCCGACTGGAACACCCTGATCTACAACCTCGGCCGCCGCGAGGTGAAGAACTTCCTCCTCGCCAACGCCCTCTACTGGCTCGAGGAATACCATGCCGACGGGCTCCGCGTGGATGCCGTCGCCTCGATGCTCTACCGCGACTACTCGCGCCCTGAGGGCGAATGGGTCCCGAACATCCACGGCGGCCGCGAGAACCTCGAGGCCATCGCCTTCCTCCGGGAGGTCAACCGCACCGTCTACGGCCGCTGCCCGGGAGTGATGACGATCGCCGAGGAGAGCACGGCCTTTCCCGGCGTCTCGCGGCCGGTGCACGCGGGCGGACTCGGCTTCGGCTACAAGTGGAACATGGGCTGGATGAACGACACGCTCGGCTACATCCGGCGCGATCCCGTCCACCGCCGCCACCACCACCACGCCATGACCTTCGGCACGACCTACGCCCACAGCGAGAACTTCGTCCTGCCGATCAGCCACGACGAGGTCGTGCACGGCAAGGGCTCGATGCTGGCCAAGATGCCGGGCCCGCCCTGGGAACGATTCGCCAACCTGCGCGCCTACTACGGCTTCATGTGGGGCCATCCCGGCAAGAAGCTCCTGTTCATGGGCCAAGAGTTCGGCCAACCGGGGGAATGGGACCACACGGCCGAACTCGACTGGGCGGCGGCGGCCCTGCCCCTGCATGGCGGCATCGCCCGCCTCGTGGGCGACCTCAACCGCCTCTACCGCGCGACGCCCGCGCTCCACGCCCGCGACTGCGAGGCCGAGGGCTTCCGCTGGCTCGAGGCCAACGCGGCCGAGCTTTCGGTCTACGCCTGGCTGCGGCTCGGCGCCCCCGGGGATGCGCCGGTGGCGGTCGTCTGCAACTTCACGCCCCTCGCCCGCGACTGGCAGGTCGGCCTGCCCCTCCCCGGGCGCTGGCGCGAGGCGATCAACACCGACGCCGAGGTCTACGGGGGGGCGAACCGCGGCAACCGGGGCGGCGTCACCGCGACGCCCGCGCCCCACCACGGGCAACCCTTCTCGGCCCGCCTCACCCTGCCGCCGCTCGCCACGCTGATCTTCGTCCACCAGCCGACCTGAGAACGAACCGCGAGGGACAACGCCGATGCCGCGACCGACCCACAGGCTCTCCGGCCACACCATGGCCTTCGTCCTTGCCGGCGGCCGCGGCAGCCGGCTGAAGGAGTTGACCGACAAGCGCGCCAAGCCCGCGGTGTTCTTCGGCGGCAAGGCGCGGATCGTCGATTTCGCGCTCTCGAACGCGCTCAACTCGGGCATCCGCAAGATGGCGATCGCGACCCAGTACAAGGCCCATTCGCTGATCCGCCACTGCCAGCGGGGCTGGAACTTCTTCCGCGCCGAGCGCAACGAATACCTCGACATCCTGCCCGCGAGCCAGCGCGTGGACGAGACCCGCTGGTATCAGGGCACGGCCGATGCGGTGTTCCAGAACATCGACATCATCGACAGCTACGGGGTCGACTACGTCCTCATCCTGGCCGGCGACCACGTCTACAAGATGGACTACGAGATCATGCTGCGCGACCACGTCGAGTCGGGCGCCGACGTGACCGTGGGCTGCCTGACGGTGCCGCGGGCCGAGGCCTCGGCCTTCGGGGTGATGGACGTCGACGCGGGCGGACGGATCACCCATTTCCTCGAGAAGCCCGCCCATCCCCCTGGCACCCCCGAGGATCCCGGGGTGACGCTCGCCTCGATGGGCATCTACGCCTTCAACTGGCCCTTCCTGCGCCAGCGCCTGATCGAGGATGCCCACGACCCGGATTCCAAGCGCGACTTCGGCGCCGACATCATCCCCGCGATCGTCCGGGGCGGGCGGGCGATGGCCCACCGCTTCGCCCTCTCCTGCGTCCGCCACCGCCCCGACGTCGTCCCCTACTGGCGCGACGTCGGCACCGTCGATGCCTTCTGGAAGGCCAACATCGACCTCACCGACTTCGACCCCGAGCTTGACCTCTGGGACACCTCATGGCCGATCTGGACCTATGCCGAGGCCGTGCCGCCGGCCAAGTTCATCCATGACGAGGACGGGCGGCGGGGCATGGCCGTGTCGTCGCTCGTCTGCGGCGGCTGCATCATCTCGGGGACCGAAGTCCGCAACTCGCTCGTCTTCACCGGCGTGCACACGAACTCCTTCTCCCGCCTCGACCATGTCGTGGCCCTGCCCTATGTCGTGGTCGAGCGCCACGCCCGCCTTGCCCGGGCGGTGATCGACCGCGGCGTCGTCATCCCCCGCGGCCTCGTCGTCGGCGAGGACCCCGCGGAGGATCGCCGCTGGTTCCGCGTCACCGAGGGCGGCGTCACGCTCGTCACCCAGGACATGCTCGACCGCCGGGCGGCGGCCCTGGCATGAGGGCAGCCCTCGGCGTCGCCTCCGAATGCGCCCCGCTCGTCAAGACCGGCGGGCTGGCCGACGTCGTCGGCGCGCTCCCCGCGGCGCTCGCGCCAGAGGGCTGGCAGCTCCGCACGCTCCTCCCCGGCTACCGCCAGGTCATCGCCGCGCTCGGCCCCGCCCCCGCGGTCCTCGCCCAGGCCGACCTCTTCGGCGGCCCCGGCCGCGTCCTTGCCGGCAGAGCCGGCGGGCTCGACCTCCTCGTCCTCGACGCCCCCCATCTCTACGACCGCGCCGGCACCCCCTACCTCGACCTCGCCGGCCACGACTGGCCCGACAACCCCGAGCGCTTCGCCGCCCTCGCCTGGATGGCGGCGCGCATCGCCTCGGAAGGGACCGAGGGCTGGAAGCCCGAGGTCCTGCACCTGCACGACTGGCAGGCGGGGCTCGCACCCGTCTATCTCTCGGCCCGCGGCGACGCGGTGGCGAGCGTCCTCACCATCCACAACATCGCCTTCCACGGCCTCGCCCCCGCCGACCGGCTGTGGCGGCTGCGGCTGCCGCCCGAGGGCTTCACCCCCGACGGGTTCGAGTATTACGGCCACATCAGCGCGCTGAAGGCCGGGCTCGTTCAGGCCACGCGGCTTTCCACGGTCTCGCCGACCTACGCCCGCGAGCTGGCGACGCCCGCCTTCGGCATGGGCCTCGAGGGGGTCATCCGCAGCCGCGCCGGCGACCTCGTCGGGATCCTGAACGGCATCGACACGACCCTCTGGGATCCGGCCGCCGACCCCCACGTCCTTCCCTTTCGCAGCGCCGCCGGCAAGGCCCTGAACCGCGCCCGCCTGATCGCCGAGTTCGGCCTCGGCCCCGGCGAGGGGCCGGTCTGCGTCGTCGTCTCGCGGCTTTCCGACCAGAAGGGGCTCGACCTCCTCCTCCAGGCGGCCCCGGCGCTCACCGACCGCGGCGGGCGGCTCGCCCTTCTCGGCTCCGGCGACCGCGCCCTCGAGAACGCCTGGCTGAAGGCGGCCGACACCTCGGACCGCATCGGCGTGCGGATCGGCTTTGACGAGGCGCTCGCGCACCGGATGTTCGCGGGCGGCGATGCCGTCCTCGTGCCCTCGCGGTTCGAGCCCTGCGGGCTCACCCAGCTCTACGGGCTGCGCTACGGTGCGGTGCCGGTCGTGGCGCTGACCGGCGGCCTCGCCGACACGGTGATCGCGGCCAACGACGCCGCCCTTGCCGCCGGGGTGGCGACCGGCCTCCAGTTCTGGCCGCTGACGGTCGAGGCGCTTGCCGCCGCCCTCCTGCGGCTCTGCGAGCTTCACGCCGACCGCGGCCTGTGGACGCGGATGCAGCGCAACGCCATGCGCCATCCGGTCGGCTGGGCGGCCTCGGCCGCGGCCTACGCGCGGCTCTACGAAAGCGCTGTCGCCGCACAATGAGCGGGGCGCGCATGACCGCCGGCCGCCCCTGGCCGCTCGGCGCCGAATGGGACGGGGCGGGGGTGAACTTCGCCGTCTTCTCGGCCCATGCCCGGCGGGTCGAGGTCTGCCTCTTCGAACCCGGCGGGGGGCGCGAGACGGCGCGCCTTGCCCTTCCCGAGACCGAGGGACAGGTGTGGTTCGGGCGCCTCGCGGGGCTTTCTCCCGGCGCCTGCTACGGGCTTCGCGCATACGGGCCCTGGGCGCCCGCGGCCGGGCACCGCTTCAACCCCGCGAAGCTCCTCCTCGACCCCCACGCGCGGGGCCTGACGGGGCCGGTCCGCTGGCACCCCGCGCAGCGCGGCGGGCGGGCCGACGACGCGGGCCCCGACCCCGCCGACAGCGCCGCCGTCGTGCCGAAGGCGGTGGTGGTGGCGCCGGCCGGGGCCCTGACCGGCCCGCGCCCCGCCCGGCCCCCGGCCGGGACGCTGATCTACGAGGCCCATGCCCGCGGCCTGACCATGCGCATGCCGGGGATCGCCGCCCCCGGCACGCTCGCGGCCCTCGGCGAGGCGCCGGTGATCGACCATCTCCGCCGCCTCGGCGTCACCACCCTCGAGCTGATGCCGCTCATGGCCTTCCTCGACGACGAGCATCTCGTGACCCGCGGCCTCGTCAACTACTGGGGCTACCAGCCCGTCGTCTGGGGCGCCCCCGAGCCCCGCCACCTCGGCCCGGCCGGGGCCGAGGGGTTCCGCGAGGCCGTCCGCCGCCTGCACGCGGAAGGCATCGAGGTCATCCTCGATGTCGTCTGCAACCACAGCGGCGAGGGCGGGGAGGACGGCCCGACGCTGTCCCTGCGCGGGCTCGACAACGCGAGCTATTACCGGCTCGGCGCCGACGGCCGCTATGTCGACGACACGGGCTGCGGCAACACGCTCGACGCCGGGCATCCGGCGGTGATCGCGCTCGTCCTCGAGAGCCTCCGCCATTGGGCCAGCGCCTATGGCATCGACGGCTTCCGCTTCGACCTTGCCACCACGCTCGGCCGCCGCGCGACCGGCTTCGACGCCAACGCCCCGCTTCTTGCCGCCCTCCGCGCCGACCCTCTCCTCGGCCGGCTGCGGCTTGTCGCCGAGCCCTGGGACGTCGGGCCGGGCGGCTACCGGCTCGGCGCCTTTGGCCATCCCTTCCTCGAATGGAACGACCGCTTCCGCGACGCCGTCCGCCGCTTCTGGCGGGGCGACCCCGGCACCGTGCCCGAACTCGCGACCCGCCTCGCCGGATCGGCGCCCGAGTTCGACCATGGCGGCCGTGCCGCGACGAGTTCGGTCAACTACGTCGCCGCCCACGACGGCTTCACCCTCGCCGATGCCGTGGCCTTCGCCACCCGCCGCAACGGGGCCAACGGCGAGGGGAACCGGGACGGCCACGCCGGCGAGGTCTCCGACAATCTCGGCGTCGAGGGCCCGGACGCGCCGCCGCGCATCCGCGCCGCCCGCGCCCGGCGGGTCCGCGCCATGCTGGCGACGCTGATGGTCGCCCAGGGCACGCCGATGCTTCTGGCCGGGGACGAGCTTGGCCGGAGCCAGGGCGGCAACAACAACGCCTATTGCCAGGACAACCCGACGACATGGATCGACTGGGCGGCGGCCGACGGGGCGCTTCTTGCCTTCGTCGCCCGCCTTGCGGCCTTCCGCCGCGCCCATCCCGTGCTGCGCCAGCGCCTGTTCCTGCACGCCGAGGAGCGCGACCGGGGCGGCGAGCCCGACATCGTCTGGTGGCACGAGGAGGGCCGGCCGATGGCGGCGGCCGACTGGGCCGATGCCGCGCGCCCGTTCCTCGCCCTCCGGCTGCACGCCGCCGCCCGCACCCCGCCCTTCGTCGAGACCGGCGCGGCCGTCCTTCTCGCGCTGAACGCGGGGCCGGCGCGGCGGCTCGTGCTGCCCGGGCCCGCGCCCGGCCGCCGCTGGCGCCTTGGCCTTGACAGCTCCCGCCCCGGTGGCGGCCCCGCCCCGCCCGCGGGAGGGGTGGTGCGCGTGCCCGCGCAGGCCGTGCTCGCCTTCGTCGAGGAGGGGCGGGAATGACCCCGCTCGACCGCCTCGCCGCGGCCGCGGGGCTCGTCTGGCGCTATGGCGACACCGCCGGCGGCGTCCAGGAGGCCCCGCCCGCATCGCGCCTCGCGGTCCTCGCCGCGCTCGGCCTGCCGGCTGCGACCGCCGGGGAGGCGCGCGAGAGCCTTGCCCGCCTTGCCCCCCCGGCCCTGCCGGCGGTGATCGTGGCCGAGGCCGGGCGGCCAACCCCGCTGGCCGCTGCGACCGAGTGGGTGCTGGCGGGCGAGGACGGCAGCCGCACGGCCGGCACCGGCGCGATGCTGCCGCCGCTCGCCCTCGGCGCCCACGCGCTCGCAACCCCGCTCGGCCCGGCGACCGTGATCGCCGCCCCCGCGCGCCTTCCCCCCCCGCCACGCGGCTGGGGGGTGACGCTGCCGCTCTACGGCCTCCGCGCGAACGGCGGGGGCGGCATGGGAAGCTACGACCTCCTCGGCCGGGCGGCCGAGGCCTTCGGCCGCCACGGCGCGGCCTTCGTCGGCGTCAACCCGGTCCATGCCGGCTTTCCCGGCGACGCCCGCGCCTTCAGCCCCTACTCGCCGTCCAGCCGGGCCCGGCTCAACGTCCTCCACGCGGTCGAGGGGGGCATCGCGGGCGGCCCCCTGATCGACCACGGCGAGGTGGTGCCGGCCCGCCTCGCCCGGCTCGAGGCCGAGTGGCAGGCCTTCCGGGCCGCAGGCGGCGACGCGGCCTTCGACGCCTGGCGGGCGGCCGAGGGGGGGGAACTCGCGCTTTTCGCGACCCACCAGGCGATCACCGAGGTGCACGGGCCCTACTGGACGGGCTGGCCCGCGGCCTGTCGCGATGCCACCGGCCCCGCCGTCGCGGCCTTCGCCGCCGCCCGGCCCGACCGCGTCGCCCACCACGCCTGGCGGCAGTGGCGGGCCGAGGCGGGGCTCGCGGCCGCGCAGGCCCGTGCCCGCGCCTCCGGCATGCGCCACGGCCTCTATCTCGACCTCGCCGTCGGCACCCATCCCGCCGGGGCCGAGACCTGGGCCGACCCCGGCCTTTTCCTGCGCGGCGTCTCGCTCGGGGCGCCGCCCGATCCCTTCGGGCCGGCGGGGCAGAACTGGAACCTCGCGCCGATGCGGCCCGACGTCCTCCTCGGGCGCGGGCTCGCGCCCCTGCGGGCGATCCTCGCCCGCCTCCTCCGTCATGCCGGGATGCTCCGGATCGACCACATCCTCGGCTTCGAGCGCGCCTTCCTCGTCCCCGAGGGGCTCCCCGGCCTCTACCTCCGGATGCCGCGGGCGGCCCTTCTCGCCGCCGTCCGGCTCGAGGCGGCGCGGGCCGGGGCGACGATCATCGGCGAGGATCTCGGCAATGTCCCCGAGGGGCTGCGCGACGACCTCGCGGCCGCGGGCATCCTCGGCTGCCGGCTGGCGATGTTCGAGCGCGAGGGTTCCGGGGGCTTCCGCCCCGCCGCCGGCTGGCCTCCGGACGTGCTCGCAAGCTTCGGCACTCACGACCTTCCCCCCTGGCGTGGCTGGCGGCGCGGGCGCGACATCGCCTGGCGGGCACGCCTTGCCGGCCGCGCCGCCGCCCCGACGGGCACGGCCGGCGCCGCCCGCGCCGCCCGCGCGGCCGAGGTCGCCGGCTTCGACCGCGCGGCCGGGGGGCGGCGGGGCCGGGCCGAGACGCTCCACGCCCATCTCGCCGCCACGCCGGCACGGTTGGTCGCGGTCCAGATCGAGGATATGCTCGGGCTCGACGAGCAGGCCAACCTGCCCGGCACCGTCCACGAACACCCGAACTGGCGCCGCCGGCTGCCGGTCGGGGTCGAGGCCCTGGCCGGCGACGCCCGCATCGCCCGGACCGCGGCCCTGATGGCGCGGGCGGGCCGCACGGAGGACCCCATGCCGACCCTGACCGTCGCCACCACCCCCATTCCCGGCCAGGAACCCGGAACCTCCGGCCTGCGCAAGAAGACGCGCGTGTTCATGCAGCCGCGCTACCTCGAGAACTTCGTGCAGGCGATCTGGAACGGGATCGGCGGGGTTCGGGGCAGGACCCTCGTCCTCGGCGGCGACGGGCGCCACTTCAACGACCGCGCGGCCCAGGTGATCCTGCGCATGGCGGCCGCCGCGGGGGCGGCGCGGGTGATTGTCGGCCGGGGCGGGCTCCTCTCGACCCCGGCGGCCTCGCACCTCATCCGGCTGCACCGCGCCGACGGCGGCATCATCCTTTCGGCCAGCCACAACCCGGGCGGGCCGGAGGAGGATTTCGGGATCAAGTTCAACACCGCGAACGGCGGCCCGGCGCCTGCGGACGTGACGGCCCGCATCCACGCCGCGAGCCGCGAGGTGCGCGAATACGCGATCCTCGCCACCCAGGACGTGGACCTCGGCCAGACCGGCACGACGCGGCTTGGAGCCATGGCGGTCGAGGTCGTCGATCCCGTCGCCGACTACGCCCGGCTGATGGAGGGGATCCTCGACTTCGCCGCCATCCGCGCGCTTTTCGCCCGGGGCTTCCGGATGCGCTTCGACGCCATGCACGCCGTCACCGGCCCCTACGCGCGGGCGATCCTCGAGGGGAGCCTCGGCGCCCCCGCCGGCACCGTCGTCAACGCCACCCCCCTGCCCGACTTCGGCGGCGGCCATCCCGACCCCAACCCGGTCTGGGCGAAGGCGCTTCTCGAGGCGATGATGGCCCCCGACGCCCCCGACTTCGGCGCCGCCTCGGACGGGGACGGCGACCGCAACATGATCGTCGGCCGGGGCTGCTACGTCACCCCCTCCGACAGCCTCGCGGTGCTCGCCGCCAACGCCCACCTCGTGCCGGGCTACGCGGGCGGGCTCGGGGGCGTCGCCCGCGCGATGCCGACCTCGCGGGCGCTCGACCGGGTGGCGGCGGCGCTGGGGCTGGCCTGCCACGCCACCCCGACGGGCTGGAAGTTCTTCGGCAACCTCCTCGATGCCGGCCTCGTGCGGCTTTGCGGCGAGGAGAGCGCGGGCACGGGCTCCGACCACGTGCGCGAGAAGGACGGGCTCTGGGCCGTGTTGATGTGGCTGAACATCCTCGCCGTCCGCAACCGGCCGGTGGCGGCGGTGATGACCGACCACTGGGCGCGCTTCGGGCGCAACTACTACTCGCGCCACGACTACGAGGCGGTGGACGCGGGCGCCGCGGGGGCGCTGGTCGAGGACCTCCGCGGCCGCCTCGGGGGGCTCGCGGGGCAGGTCTTCGCCGGGCTCACGGTCGAGGACGCCCGCGACTTCGCCTACACCGACCCCGTCGACGGGACGACGACCGCCCGCCAGGGACTCGAGATCGCCTTCGCCGGCGGGGCAAGGCTGGTCCTGCGCCTTTCGGGCACCGGCACCGTCGGGGCGACGCTGCGCGTCTATCTCGAGACGGTCGAGACCGACCCCGCCCGCCTCGCCCTTGACGCGCAGGCGGCGCTCGCCCCCGTCATCGCCGCGGCCGAGGCGATCGCCGGCATCGCCGCCCGCACCGGCCGCGCGCACCCGGACGTGATTACCTGAGCGTTCCGCTCGGACTTGACAGGTCCGAGCGTTTCGATCAGGAATTGCGGGCCGAGCCAGCCCGCGGGGCCCGCCAGGTCGCGTGGAGATCCCCGAGCCCGGAGCCCGCCCATGTCCCTTCCGCTTCCCCTGTCCCTTCCCCCGCCCTTCCCGTTCCCCCTGACCGGCGCGACCGGCCGCGGCCCCCGGCCGGCACGGCCGCGGGCGCTTCCGCGCCGCGCCGGGGGCGGCGCATGACCGCCCTTGTCCCCCTTCACCCCCTGTCCGGCCCGGCGCTTCGCCGCGATCTGCCGGCGCCCCGGCACGATGCCCGCAGCCTGACCGGCGGCGGGCGCGAGGCCCGCATCGAGCTCGACGGGCAGACCTACACGCTGCGCATCACCCGCCAGGGCAAGCTCATCCTGACCAAATAGGCCGGCGGGGCAGCATTCGCGCGCCGCCTCACCCCCAGAAGGCGACGAACTCGCGCCATTCGCCCCGGCTCAGGCCCGAGGTCTCCTCGGTCACGGTCTCGCCGGCGAGACGGCGGCGGAGCACCTCGACCCCCTGCGCCGACAGCGTCACCCCGCCGAGGCGGTAGTCGGCGAAGGCCGCCCAGGTCGCCGGCACCCAGTCGCGGACGACGCCCGCGATCGCCTCGGCATAGACGCGGATCTCGTACTGGGCGTGGGCATCGGCCCGCAGCCGCAGGAAGTGAAGGAGGTTGTGGAGGTCGGTCTTCCAGTACCACTGGGTGTAGACGTTCATGGGCAGGTTGATGCGGGCGAGCTCGCGCGCGAGCCCCTGCTGGCCGTCGTTCGCGAGCATCGCCTGGTAGTGGTCGTAGGCCCGCGCGGCGTCCTCCTTGAGCCAGCCGAGCACGCGCGCCGCCTCCTCGGGCGCGAGCGTCTCTCCCCGCCCCTGCGCGTTGGCGGCCGACTGGGCGGCGAGATGCTCGGGCGCGGGCAGGTAGAACTCGCGGTCGAGGACCGAGTAGCGAGCCGAATACTCGTTCACGTTGGCGGTGCGGTGGCGGATCCACTGGCGGGCGACGAAAACCGGCAGCTTGACGTGCAGCTTGACCTCGCACATCTCGAAGGGCGTCGAGTGGGCGTGCCGCATCAGGTAGCGGACCAGCCCGGCGTCGTCGCGGGCGGCCCGCGTGCCGGCGCCATAACTGACCCGCGCCGCCTGGACGATGGCGCCGTCGTCGCCCATGTAGTCGATGACGCGGACAAAGCCGTGATCGAGGACCGGGATCGGCCGGTAGAGATGGGCCTCCATCCCCTCGGCGACCGCGCGCAGCGTCGGGCGGGGGGTGGCCCGCAGGCGGGCGATCTCGGCCAGGGCTTCGGGTGGCAGGGGCATCGGCGGGCTCCGGCGCCAGGGGGCGGACGCCCGCCACTCTATCTGGCGCGCGACCCGAGGTGAACCACCAGATGCAGGGCCGCTGTCCGGCCGCGACCGATTCGCCACGGCTGCGGCAAGATTTCTTGCCCTGCATTGACTTCGCCCCACAAGCCACGGAGTCTGCACGATAAAGCGGGCACGAGATCCGCCGGTGGCAGAGCGAGCAGAGGTATCCGATGAGGACGATGGTGGCGGCGGCGGCGCTGCTGGCGCTTGCGGCGTGCAGCGGCAATCCCTTTCCGGGCGGAGGCGGCGG
>JADLCV010000164.1 GCA_020846995.1 Paracoccaceae bacterium | reverse complement strand
GCTCACTCATGGCGGTCAGCCCGCGCCCCGGGGCCGCTCCGTGGCCCGACACCGCGCCAATCCGGATGTCGCCTTAACTCGCAAAGGGGCGTGTCGCTTGACGATCGAGGCCTGCCGCGACGATCGCTCCGTCCTCTATCAGCGCGTGTCACGCCTGTTCGCCAATCTCCCGCTCGCCCGCGGCGACGGCCGCTAGGCGCGGCTCACGCACACGCTTCCCAGCGTCCAGCTGCTGATCCTCGACGACTGGGGGCTCGAACCGCTCGACGACCAGGCCGGCCACGATCTCCTCGAAATCCTCGGGGATCGCTATGGCCGTCGCTCCCCCATCGTCACCAGCCAGTTGCCCGTCTCGGCCTGGCATGAGTGGATCGGCAACCCAACCTACGCCGACGCGATCCTCGACCGGCTCGTGGACAACGCCCATCGTATCGCCCTCACCGGTGAAAGCCTGCGCCGGAAGCAGCCCATCGCCGCTTGACACCACACTCGATCGAAATGACAACAATCACGCCAGCAGAGCCCCAGCCTCAGGGGGACGAGATCGTCTCGGAATCCAGGGGCGGAATAGTCTCGCAACAGGGGGGCGCCTTCTTCGGAATCGACACGAGGGGGCGGACGGGGGGGCTCCCCTCGGCACCTTCGGAGTGCCGCGGGAACGGCCGACGGGGGGCGCGAGGGGCGCTTTCCCGACGGCCCGTGCCTCGCTTCTCCGTGAGGGGGGCGGGTGCGGCGCCGGTTCCCTCCGCGGGCGATCTGGCCTAGGGAGGCCGGGTGATCCCGACAGGAGGGTCCCATGGCCCCACGCCCGCTCAACCCCGCCCTCCGGCTCGCCCTCGAGCTCGGGCCGGTCGTCCTCTTCTTCGTCGGCTACCTCCTGCTCCGCGACCGCACGGTCACGGTCGGCGGGCGGACCTACGCGGGCTTCATCGTCGTCACCGCGGCCTTCATCCCCCTCGTCCTCGCCGCGACGGCCCTGCTCTGGCGCCTGAGCGGCCATCTCTCGCGCATGCAGGTCGCGACGGCCGTGCTGGTCGTCGTCTTCGGCGGCCTCTCGGTGGCCCTGAACGACGACCGCTTCTTCAAGATGAAGCCGACGATCATCTACGCGCTCTTCGCCGGCGTCCTCGGGGCGGGGCTGCTGCGCGGCCGGTCGTGGCTGCAATACCTCATGGGGGGGCTGATGCCCCTGCGCCCGGAGGGGTGGATGATCCTGACCCGCAGGCTCGCGATCTTCTTCGCCCTGCTCGCCGTCGCCAACGAGGTGATCTGGCGGACCCTGTCGACCGACGCCTGGGTCAGCTTCAAGACCTTCGGGCTGACGGCGGCGCTCTTTCTCTTCTTCATGGCCCAGGCCGGGCTGATGCGCCGCTACGCCCCCGACGGCGAGGGGCGGTAGGCCCGCGCCCGGCCGCGGCCGCCGCGCCCTGCCCCCCGGGGGACCGCCCCCCGCCCCCCCGTGAGGCGCGAGGCGTCCCGGACGCGGCCCTCACCGCTGGCGGAAGAGGATCTCCTGGGCCTTGCGGTCGGTCGTGAGGCTCCCGCGCAGGTCCGACCCGACGGCGAGGCCGCGGACGAAGGCGGGGCGGAGGGCGAGGGCGTCGAGCCAGCGGCGGAGGTTCGGCTTGTCGTCGAGCGTCTGCTCCTGGCGCTCCCAGTTGCGCACCCAGGGCCAGAGGGCGAAGTCCGCGACCGACAGGAAGTCGCCGGCGACGAACTCGCGCCCCTCGAGGCGGCGGTTCAGGACCCCGTAGAGGCGGCCGACCTCGCGGCGGTAGCGGTCCTTGGCGTAGGGGAGATCCTGGGGCGGATCGAGGCTCGGGGCGTAGGTGAGGAAGTGGTGGGCCTGGCCGGCCATGGGACCGACCCCGCCCATCTGCCACATCAGCCAGTCCTCGACGGCGATCCGATCGCGTTCGGTCGCCCCGAGGAAGCGGCCCGACTTGCGGCCGAGGTAGAGGAGGATCGCCCCCGATTCGAAGACCGAGACGGGCTTGCCGTCGGGCCCCTCGGGGTCGGTGATCGCCGGCATGCGGTTGTTGGGAGAGATGGCGAGGAAGGCCGGGTCGAACTGGTCGCCGCGGTGGATGTTGACGGGGCGCATCTCGTAAGGAAGCCCCATCTCCTCGAGGGCGATGGAGACCTTCCAGCCGTTGGGGGTCGGCCAGAAGTGGAGCGTGAGCGGTCGGGCCATGGTCTCTCCGGGGTTCGGGGGTCAGGGATCAGGGGTCAGGGACGGGGCGAGCGCGAGGTGTCGGGGAGGGGCCGGGCGGGGAGGTGGCCGTCGTCCTCGTCGGGGACCGCGCCGGCGGCGTCGGGCGGGCCCGGCCGCGGCATCGTGCCGATACCGGCGCGGACCTGGCTGCCCGAGACCGGGCGCAGGCCCGAGGCGCGCGCCGGTCCCTCGCGAGACAGGATGTAGAGCCCCGAGGCGATGATGACTGCCGCCCCCGCGGCCGTGACGCGGTCGGGAACCTCGTCGAAGAACAGGACCCCGTAGGCCGAGGCCCAGAGGATCTGCGAATACTGCATCGGCGCCACGATCCCCGCCTCGGCCGTGCGGTAGGCGTAGATGGTGAGGAGGTTGCCGACGAGACCGAAGACGGCCAGGAAGGTCACGGCGCCGATGTCCTCGATCGGCATCGGCCGGTAGACCACCGGCAGGAGCAGGCCCATGGCCGCAAGGTTGGCCATCATCGGGTAGAGCAGCATGACCTCGTTGCGCTCGCGGGCGCCGATCTTGCGCATGACGATGGCCCCGAAGGCGCTGCCGATCGCCGCCGTCATCCCGGCGAGATGGCCGAGTTCGAGCCGGGCCTCGCCCGGTCGGAGCACGATCAGGACCCCGGCGAGCCCGACCGCGACCGCGATCCCGCGCCGCAGCCGCACCCTTTCGCCGAGGATCGGGATGGCGAGGACCGTGATGAGGAGGGGGGCGGCGAAGAGGAGGGCATAGGCCTGGGCGAGCGGCAGGACCGAGAAGGCGTAGAAGGCCGAGGCCGAGGTCAGGATCGAGGCGAGGACACGAAGGCCCGTCCACCACGGATGGTTGGGGATGAGCGTGCCGGCGCGGCGGTCGCGCATCAGCATCACGACCACCAGCGGCAGGCTGAAGAGGGTGGAGAAGAAGATGATCTGGAAGGGCGCGTAATGGCTGCCGAGATACTTCACGACGACGTCGTGGGAGGCGTAGATCCCGAAGGCCGCAAGCGCCAGAAGCCCGCCGCGCAGGTTGCCGCCCATCGTCCCGCTCCGCCCCGCCCGCCCCGCCCGCGCCCCGCCGGCCCCGCGCGGCGCCGCCGGCCCTGCCCGCCGCCATGCCCCGGGGCCCTTCCTACGCGCAATGCCGCCCGCCCTCAACCGGCCCCAGGACCCCGCGCTGCCGCGGGCGCGCCCGGCCCGCGCCCCGGGGTGCGGGGCCGTCGCCCCGCCCGGAGCCCGGGGGCGCGCGGGGCGCGCCCGGACCGCCCCGCGCGGGCGCCGCGTGGGCACCGGGCAGGATCCGTCCCCTGGAAGCGCTCGCCCGGGTTCTTCCCCCGGGGCCGGGCTCCGGAGAACCGGCAGCGCCGGGGGGCGGCCCGCCTGTGGCCGGACGCCGCCCGCGGCTCGGGGGTGCGGCCCTCGCCCGATGGATCCCCCCGCGCACCGGCGCGAGGGGCCCCATCGCGACCTCCGTTCCCCGGGGAACGCTCCCTCCCCCTCGGCCTTCCCCCGTCGGGGCCCCGGGGCGCCGTCCGCGCCCGGGCGACTTTCCGGGCAGGGCGCCGG
>JADLCV010000163.1 GCA_020846995.1 Paracoccaceae bacterium | reverse complement strand
GCCGCCGCCGCCGCCGCCGCGTCCTCGAAGAACATCTCGTAGAAGTCGCCCATGCGGTAGAAGAGGAGGGCATCGGGATGCGCCGCCTTGATCTCGAGATATTGCGCCATCATCGGCGAGGCGGTGTCGGTCATGGCGCGTCCACTTCCCCGGGACCGCGTCCACGCTAGGTCAATCGCGCCGGAAAGGGAAACACCCGGCCCGGGACGCGCGTCCCGGCGCCCTGCCCGCCCTGCCCTTGCCCGGACCCGGCGAAGCCCTTAAGTGCGGCCGCGCAACGCCGCCCTCAACGGAGCCCTCGCCATGGCCGCCCCCGGAGCCCCCAGGAAAGTCGTCCTCGCCTATTCCGGCGGCCTCGATACCTCGATCATCCTCAAGTGGCTCCAGACCGAATACGGCTGCGAGGTCGTCACCTTCACTGCCGATCTCGGCCAGGGAGAGGAACTGGCGCCGGCTCGCGCCAAGGCCCTGACGCTCGGCATCCGTCCCGACAACATCTTCATCGACGACCTGCGCGAGGAGTTCGTCCGCGACTTCGTCTTTCCGATGTTCCGGGCCAATGCGCTCTACGAGGGCGCCTATCTCCTCGGCACCTCGATCGCCCGGCCGCTGATCGCCAAGCGGCTGGTCGAGATCGCCCATGCGACCGGCGCCGACGCCGTCGCCCATGGCGCGACCGGCAAGGGCAACGACCAGGTGCGGTTCGAACTCGGGGTGGCGGCGCTCGACCCCGCCCTGCGGGTGATCGCGCCATGGCGGGAGTGGACGCTGCGCAGCCGCACCGAACTCCTCGCCTTCGCCGAGGCCCACCAGATCCCGATCGCCCGCGACAAGCGCGGCGAGGCGCCGTTCTCGATCGACGCCAACCTCCTGCACACCTCCTCGGAGGGCAAGGTCCTCGAGGACCCCGGCGAGGAGGTGCCCGACTACGTCGCCCAGCGCACGACCGATCCCGAGAAGGCGCCCGACCGGCCCGAGTTCGTCGAGATCGCCTTCGAGCGCGGCGACCCGGTCGCGATCGACGGCGCGAGCCTCTCGCCGGCGGCGCTTCTCGCGCGGCTGAACGACCTCGGGGCGCGCCACGGCATCGGCCGCCTCGACCTCGTCGAGAACCGCTTCGTCGGCATGAAGTCGCGCGGGCTCTACGAGACCCCCGGCGGCACGATCCTGCACGAGGCCCACCGCGGGATCGAATCGATCACCCTCGACCGCGGCGCCGCCCATCTCAAGGACGAGCTGATGCCGCGCTACGCCGAGATGATCTACAACGGCTTCTGGTTCGCCCCCGAGCGCGAGATGCTGCAGGCGGCGATCGACAAGAGCCAGGAGAATGTCGCCGGCACGGTGCGGATCAAGCTTTACAAGGGCCACGCCCGCACGGTGGCGCGGCGGTCGGAGGCGAGCCTCTACTCGATGGCGCATGTCACCTTCGAGGAGGACGCCGGCGCCTACGACCAGAAGGACGCGGCGGGCTTCATCCGCCTGAACGCGCTGCGCCTGCGGCTGGTCGCGGCGCGGCGGTCGCGGCTCGGGCGCGGGTAGGGCCGCCCCGGGCCCCGCGGGCCGCCGGGGCCGCCCGCGGCCCCTCAGAGCGGCCAGACGAGGGCGATCATGGTGCAGGTCGTCGCCATCAGGAGCAGGTTCAGCGGCACGCCGATGCGCAGGAAGTCGGTGAAGCGGTAGCCCCCGGGACCGTAGACGAGCGTGTTGGTCTGGTAGCCGATCGGGGTCGCGAAGGACGACGAGGCCGCGAACATGACGGCGATGACGACCGGACGCGGGTCCACCCCGAGGCTTTTCGCAAGCGCGATCGCGACCGGCGTCACGATCACCGCGACGGCGTTGTTGCTGACGATCTCGGTCAGGACCATGGCGAGGGCGTAGACGGCGAGGATCAGCACGATCGGCGGCAGCCCCGCGAGCCCGGGGGCGACGAAGCCGACGATGAGCTCGACCGCGCCCGAATGCTCGAGCCCGGCGCCGCAGGCCAGCATCCCGAAGATGAGCGCGAGGAGCCGGCCGTCGACGAAATCCATCGCCTCGTCGGCGTCGATGCAGCGGGTGACGAGGACGATCGCCATGCCGACGAAGCCGAGCATGGCGATCGGCGCGACGTCGAGTGCCGCAAGGACGACGATGCCGGCAAGGACAGCGACGACGAGGGGGGCGTGACTGCGGCGGAAGGCCCGTTCGGAGGGCTTGCCGATCTCGACCATGTCCATGTCGACGGCGAGGCGGTGGATGTCGTCGGCGGCGCCCTCGATGAGGAGCGTGTCGCCCACCTGCACGACAAGGTCGTCGAGCTGGCGGCCGATGTTCTGGTTGCGGCGGTGGACGGCGAGCGGATAGACGCCGTAGCGCCGCCGCAGGCGCATCTGGCCGAGCGAGCGGCCGACCATCCGGCAGCCCGGGGTGATGAGCACCTCGACCGTCTCGGTCGCGACCGAGGCGAGCTTGTCCACGAGCCGGATGTCCTTGTGCGCCTTGAGGCTCAGGACCTCGGACATCGGCGTGCGCAGGACCACGCGGTCGCCGGCCTCGAGGACGACCGCGGCGAGATCACGCCGGAGCGAGGCGTCGCCGCGCAGGACGTCGATCACGCGCGCGCCCTCGCGGCTGAAGACGTCGACCTCCTCGAGCCGGCGCCCGACCAGGGCCGAGCCCTCGGGCAGGGCCACTTCGGTGAAGAACTTCGGCCGCGGCCGGCCGACGGTGAGGCCGGTGATCGAGGTCCGGTCGGGCAGGAGCCGCGGGGCCGCGAACAGGAGATAGGTTCCGCCCACGAGCGCCACGGCGATGCCGACCGGGGTGATCTCGAACATGCCGAAATGGGCCATCCCGGCGGCGACCGCGACGCCGTCGACGACGAGGTTGGTCGAGGTTCCGATGAGCGTCACCGTGCCCCCGAGGATGGTGAGATACGAGAGCGGGATGAGCACCTTCGAGGGGGCGAGGTGCATCCGCCGGGCGACCTCGACGAAGACCGGCATCATCACCACGACGACCGGGGTGTTGTTGATGAAGGCCGACATCGCCATGACCGCGAGCCCGAGCACGACCAGCGTCGTGCGCGGGCGGGTCCCGGCGGCGGCACCGGCCCGCTGGCTGATCCAGTCGAGGGCGCCGGTGCGCACGAGCCCGCCGACCAGCACGCAGAGGGCGGCGATCGTCCACGGCGCGGGGTTCGCGAGCACGGCGAGCGCCTGGTCCTGGGGCAGGATCCCCGCGAGCATCATCACCACCGCCCCGGCGATCGCCACGACCTCGGCCGGAAAGGTCTCGCGCACGAAGAGGACGAGCATCCCGGCGAGAATGGCGAGGGCGAGAACGGCCTCGGCGGTGGGCGGCAGGTCGAGGCCGAGCATGCAGGCTCCTGGGCGATCGGGCGCGCCATATTGCCGGGCGCCCGGCCCAGATCAAGCCCCGGGCGCCCGCCCCGGCGCGAAGCGGCCGCCGGCAGCGGGGGGCCGGGGCTGGACGAGAAAGAGCCCGGCGAAGAGGAGGGCGAGCGCGGCCCAGAAGCTCGCGGGATAGCCCTCGCCCAGCATGACCATGGATGCCCCGACCCCCACCGCGGTCACGATGTAGGAGACCTGGGCCCCGAACACCGCGCCGGCACGGCCGACAAGCCAGACATAGGCGGTATAGGCGAAAACCGAGATGAAGGCCGAGGCGAGGAGGGCGCGCTCGGCCGGCCCCCAGGGGGCGAGGGGCGAGATCGCCGTGCCGCTGATGAGCGCGAGCGGGCTCGCGACGAGGAGGGTCAGGAGGGCGGCCCCGGTCAGCGTCTGCACCGGATCGGCCGCCGCCCGCCCCCAGCCCGCGACATAGGCGCCCTCGACGGCGTAGCAGGCGGGCGTCAGCGCGGCGAGGAGAAGGAAGCCCCAGTCCCCGCCCCCGGGCAGTCCCGCGCCCCGGAGGAGGAGGAGCGCCATCGCCGCCATGCCACAGAGGACGCCGGCGGCGCGCCCGGCGGCGAAGCCCTCGAGCCCGAGGGCGAGGTTCAGCGGCAATGCGGCCATCGGCACGAGCGAGATGACGAGCGCGAGGACCCCGCCGGCGAGGTGGGGCGCCGCGGTGTAGGAGAAGATCTGCGGCACAAGCATGCCGAAGATCGCCACCATGGCATAAAGGCGCAGGGCCGCGGAACTCAGCGGCAGCCGCCGGCCGGTGGCGAGGCAGACGAGGCCAAGGAGGAGGACATCGACCGCCGCCACCCACTGGGCAAGGCCGAGCGGCCCGTGCCCGGTCGAGACGGCGATCTTGGTCAGGGGCTGGCCCAGCCCCCAGAGCGTGCCGAGGCCGATCAGCACCGCGAAGTGAAGGGCGGTGGTGCGGGCGACGGCGGTCACGGCAGGGCCTGAGGCAGGCGACCGCCGATGCGGACGGGGGCGATGCGCAGCGGCCGGCCGGTCCGGTCGTCGGTCTCGGCGAAAAGCCCGCTCAGCGTCGCCGGCCCGCCCGCCGGCTCGAACCGGCCCCTGGCCATGCCGGTCACGAAGCGGCGCATGGGTTCGGCCTTGTCCATGCCGATGATCGAATCGTAGTCGCCGCACATCCCGGCATCCGACAGATAGCCGGTGCCGGCGGGCAGGATCTGGGCGTCGGCGGTCGGGACGTGGGTGTGCGTGCCGACCACGACCGAGGCCCGCCCGTCGCACCAGTGGCCGAGCGCCATCTTCTCCGAGGTCGCCTCGGCATGGGCCTCGACGATCACGGCCGAGGCGATGCCGCCCGGAGGATGGGCCCGCAGGACCGGCTCGAGGGCCGAGAAGGGATCGTCGAAGGGGCGCTTCATGAAGACCTGGCCGAGGGTCACGGCGACCAGCACCCGCCGCCCGCCCGGTGCCTCGTAGAGCCGCGCCCCCCGCCCCGGCGCCGCCCTGGCGTAGTTCAGCGGCCGGAGGATGCGCGGTTCCTGCTCGATGAAGGATTCCATGTCGCGGTTGTCGAAGGCGTGGTCGCCGAGCGTGACGACGTCGGCCCCGGCGGCAAGGAGGGCGCGGGCGTGCTCGGCCGAGAGCCCGGCGCCGGCGGTGGCGTTCTCGCCGTTGACGACGACGAAGTCGAGGCCCCATTCGGCGCGCAGGCCCGCCAGCCGCTCGGCGACCGCCGTCCGTCCCGTCCGCCCCACCACATCGCCGAGGAAGAGAAGCCGCATGGCCGCCGCTTAGGCGCTGGGGCGGGCGCCCGCAAGGAGGCCCGCGCCGGTCGCGACTGGGCCCGGCGCGTCCTCGCGGCGGCGCCTGGCCGGCCTCAGAACAGGATCTGGTTCCAGACGTCGGTCAGGAAGTCGCCGCCGCTGCCGTCGTTCTGGATCAGGATCGTGACCCCGTCATAGGTGATGAGGACGTCGCCCTCGGCGGTCAGCGACATGTGGTTGGCGAGGAACTCCTCGCGGGTCATGCCGTCGAGGATGCCGAAGGCGGCAAGGTCGATCCTGTCCTGGCCGGTGTCGAAGTCGGTGATGATGTCCTGCTGGCCGTCGCCGGCGTCCTGGGCAAAGACGAAGACGTCCGCCCCGGCGCCGCCCGTGAGCACGTCGGCCCCCGCCCCGCCGGCGAGGAGGTCGTCGCCGCTGCCGCCGGCGAGCGTGTCGTTGCCGGCCCATCCCGCCAGCTGGTCGTGACCCGAGCCGCCGAGGAGCGCGTCGTCGCCGCGGTGGCCGTCGAGGAGGTCGTCGCCCGAATCGCCGCGGAGGACGTCGTCGCCCCCGCCGCCCGCGACCGTGTCGGCGCCCTGCCCGCCGGAGAGCGAATCGTTGCCGCCGTCGCCCCGCAGGTTGTCGTCGCCGATCCCGCCCGTCAGCGTGTCATGGCCGGTCCCGCCCGCGAGCGTGTCGTTGCCGGTGTCGCCGCGCAGCTGGTCATGGCCGCCGCCGCCCGCGAGCGCGTCGTCGTTCTCGCCGCCCGCGAGCGTGTCGTTGCCCGACCCGCCCGCGAGCGCGTCGTTGCCGGTGCCGCCGAAGAGGACATCGGCGCCGCCGTCCCCGAGAAGACTGTCGTCGCCCGAATCGCCCCACAGCGAATCGCGGCCGGCGCCGCCGCGGAGGCTGTCGTTCTCGCTCCCGGCCGAGACGAAATCATGGCCGCGGCCGCCGTCGACGCTGTCGGCGCCGCTGCCCCCGCGCAGGAGGTCGTCGCCCGTGTCGCCGAACAGGCTGTCGTCGCCCGACCCGCCGTCGATCGAATCCTTGCCGCCATCGCCGTGGATCGTGTCGTTGCCCTTGACGCCCCAGATCGTGTCGTTGCCACCGAAGCCGTTGATGGTGTCGGGATCATCCGTCCCGCGCAGGGTGTCGTCGCCCGGCTTGCCGTCGATCACCGCCTCGCCCCCCCGGCGGCGGATCAGCCCGGCCTGACGTCCCTCCATGACACTCCCCCTCTGGCACCCGCCGGCCCCGACCCATGGAGGTGCACGTCAATACGCTGTCAAAATCCGCCAGCCGCCCCGAAGACCTCGTGGGGCGGCTGGCGTCTTATACCATATCATGTATCAGAACTGAATCTGCGTCCAGACGTCGAGGAGGAGATCGTCGAAGCTGCCGGCGGCCTGGACGACGATGACGAGGTCGCCCCAGGTGATGACGACCTCGCCGTCGCCGGACAGGGTCATGTGGTTCTTGAGGAAGTCCTCGGCCGACATCTCGTCGAGGATGCCGAGGGCGCTGAGGTCGATGAGGTCCTTGGCATCGAAGTCGGCGACGAGCGTCTTGGCGCCGTCGACGGCGTCCCGGGCGAAGACGAAGCTGTCGGCCCCCGCCCCGCCCCAGAGGACGTCGCCCCCGCCCGCGGCGAGAAGGACGTCGTCGCCGCTGCCGCCGAGCAGGGTGTCGGCCCCCGCCCCGCCCGCGAGCGTGTCGTTCCCCGACCCGCCGCCGAGGTAGTCGTCGCCCTCGCCGCCGTCGATCGCGTCGTTGCCGCTGTTGCCGAGAAGCTTGTCGTCGCCCTCGCCACCGGAAAGCGTGTCGTGGCCCTTGCCGCCGACGAGGCCGTCGTGGCCCTCGTCGCCCGCAAGCCGGTCATCCTCGTCGCCGCCCGAGAGGAAGTCGTTGCCGACGCCGCCGGCAAGCTGGTCGCGGCCGGTGTCGCCGTAGAGGACGTCGTCGCCCGAGTCGCCGACGAGGAGGTCGTCGCCCTTGCCGCCGTAGATCGTGTCGGCGTCGGTCCCGCCCGCGAGCGTGTCGTTGCCCTCGCCGCCCGAGAGGAGGTCTTGGCCGGGGCCGCCCGAGAGGACGTCGTTGCCGCCGTCGCCGTAGAGCGTGTCGTTGCCGGGCCCGCCCTCGATCTTGTCGTCGCCCGACCCGCCCGCGATCCAGTCGTCACCCGGGCCCCCGTCAAGCTTGTCGTCGCCCGAGCCGCCCGAGAGCGAATCGTTCCCCGGACCCCCGAGAAGGAGGTCGTCGCCATCGTCGCCGGCGATGGTGTCGTTGCCGGGGCCGCCGTCGATCCGGTCGGGCCCCGTGCTGCCCGGAAGCGAATCGTCGCGCGGCGTCCCGCCCGGCCGCCCGCCCAACGCCCGTTCGCGCATCCAGCGCATCATGCCCATGCCTCAACTCCTCGTTTCTTGTGTCCGATCAGGGGGTGTCGCGGTATATGCCGGTGGCGCGGCGTGGCGCCGTCACCAGCCGATGCCGGCGACGGTGGCGGGCTGGTCGGCGCGGTCGCGGAACAGGCGGACGACGTCGATCACGGGCTTGCCGGCAGCGGCGACGCAGTCGCGATATGGGGCGCTGGCCTGGGTGACGATCACCGCCTCGGCCGCGGCGACGGCGTCCGCGGCCGAGGGTCGCAGCATGCCGCGCAGCCGCGGCGCGAGCCGGGCGAGACCCGGCGCGGCATGGGCGACGTAGGCAAGCTGGCTCTCGATGCGGGTGTCGGCGGACACCGCCGGGTCGTGGGCGACAAGGGCGATGCCCTCGTCGGCGAGCGCGGCCATGACTTCGAGCGCGGGGCTCTCGCGGAGGTCGTCGGTGCCGGGCTTGAAGGCGAGGCCGAGGACCGCGACCGTGCGCGCCCCGGTCGCCCGCACCATGCGCACGGCGGCCGCGATCTGCTCGTCGTTCGACCGCTCGAGGCTTTCGACGAGCGGGAGCAGGACGCCGAGGCCGCGGGCGATGTGGGAGACGGCGCGCACCTCCTTGGGCAGGCAGGAGCCGCCGTAGGCAAAGCCGGGCCTGAGGTAGCAGGGCGAGAGGTTGAGCTTGGCATCCCTGACGAAGACATCCATCACGCTGTGGCTGTCGACCTCGAGCGGCTTGCAGAGGCGCCCGACCTCGTTGGCGAAGGCGACCTTGGTCGCGTGCCAGACGTTGTCGACATACTTGACCATCTCGGCGACCTCGATCGAGGTGATGATCGGGTTGGCGTCGACGGGTTCGAAGATGCGGGCGAGGGTTGCCGCCGCGCGCTCGTCCGAGGCGCCGATCACCGTCTTGGGCGGCTTGCGGAAATCCTCGACCGCGACGCCCTCGCGCAGGAACTCGGGGTTGAAGGCGACGCCGAAGTCGAGCCCGGCGACCTTGCCCGAGGCGGCCTCGATCGCCGGCACCATGACCTTCATCGTCGTGCCGGGCGGGATCGAGCAGCGCATGACGACGACGTGGTAGTCGTGCTTGGCGGCGAGGCCCTGGCCGATGCCGCGGGCGGCGGCGCGGATGTGGCGGTCGTCGCAGCCGCCGTCGGGGGCGGTTGGCGTGCCGACCGACAGGAAGGTGACGTCGGTCTCGGCAACGGCGCGGGCGATGTCGGCGGTCGCCGTGACGAGGCCGTCGGCGACGCCCCGGCCGAGAAGGTCGGCGAGTCCGTCCTCGTGGATCGGGCTTTCGCCGGCGGCGATCGCGGCGACCTTGAGGGGATCGACGTCCACACCGACGACGCGGTGGCCGAGGTCGGCGAGGCAGGCCGTCGAGACCGCCCCGACATAGCCGAGGCCGACGACCGAGATCGCGGCCCGCGTCTCGACCAGCCGGAAGGTCTGGAGCGCGGAGGGCTGGAACTGCTTGACCATGATACTCACCGGTGACTTGCCCGTGAGCCGTTCTGCCGCTCCAAGTTGGTGCGAATACGGCGCGAATCCTTCCGATCGAGGCGCCTCCGGGACGCTTTCGGGGAGTTTTTTTGCGGGGGTCTCTCACAACAAGTTGTGGTGTTCAGCGAACGCGCCACCAATCACGGTGGACGCCTGAAAAAATCGCGTCGAAATTGCGGAAATGCCGATCCCCGGTTGCAGAAGGACGCCGGGCGACGCCGCTCACGGTTGCGCGCCGGGCCCCGGCCGCGGCTGCAGGACACGGGGTCGCGGCCGCTTCGCCTTGACAGCCCGATTCCTCTTGCAACAGAAGGGGAGCGGCCGCGGTTCCCCGGCTGCCTCCCTTCGTGCCCCGTCCGAGGACGCCGGAAGCATGTCGCTCGCCCTGATCGCCGCGCTGCCGTTCATGGGCGCGCTCCTGCCGGGACTGATGATCCGCGCCGGGCGCACGGCCTGCGCCACGGTCACCGGGGCGATGACGCTCACGGCCCTTGTCCTGCTCCTCGTCCACGCCCCGGGGGTGCTGGCGGGCGAGGTCGTCGAGACCCGCATCGTCTGGCTGCCCGGCCTCGGGCTTGACGCCAACTTCCGCCTCGATGCGCTCGGCCTCCTCTTCGCCGGGCTGATCCTCGGCATTGGCCTCCTCATCATCCTCTATGCCCGCTTCTACCTCGTGGATTCCGACCCGATGGGGCAGTTCTACGCCTTCCTGATGCTCTTCCAGGGCGCCATGACGGGCATCGTGCTGTCGGACAACATCCTGCTCCTGCTCATCTTCTGGGAACTGACCTCGCTTTCGTCCTTCCTTCTCATCGGCTACTGGAAGCATCTCCCCGAGGGCCGGCAGGGGGCGCGGATGGCGCTCGCGACGACCGGCGCGGGCGGCTTCGCGATGGTCGCGGGGATGCTGATCCTCGGCCAGATCGCCGGCAGCCACGACATCTCGGCGATCCTGACCAGGGGCGAGGCGATCCGCGCCTCGGAGTGGTATCTGCCGGCCCTGATCCTGATCCTGCTTGGCGCCTTCACCAAGTCGGCGCAGTTCCCCTTCCACTACTGGCTCCCGCACGCGATGGCGGCGCCGACGCCGGTCTCGGCCTATCTCCATTCGGCGACGATGGTGAAGGCGGGGCTGTTCCTGATGGCGCGGCTCTGGCCGGTCCTTGCGGGCACGCCGGAATGGTTCTGGATCGTCACCACGACCGGGCTCGTCACCATGGTGCTCGGGGCGCTGATCGCGCTCTACAAGGACGACCTCAAGGCGCTCCTCGCCTTCTCGACGGTCAGCCATCTCGGGTTCGTCACCTTCTGCCTCGGGCTCGGCACGCGCGAGGGGGCGGTGGTCGCGGTCTTCCACGTCATCAACCACGCCTGCTTCAAGGCGGCGCTGTTCATGACCGCGGGCATCGTCGATCACGCCGCCCACAGCCGCGACATCCGCCGCCTCGGCGGGCTCGCGACGCTCATGCCCGTGACCTTCGTGATCGCCCTTCTCACCGGCCTGTCGATGGCCGGCATCCCCTTCCTGAACGGCTTTCTCTCCAAGGAGATGATGCTCGAGGAGGCGGCCCGCACCGGGGTGCCCTGGGCGCTCGCCTCGACCCTCGGGGCGCTCCTGTCGGTGGCCTATTCGCTGCGCTACGTCGTCCATGTCTTCCTCGGCCCGGTGCGCTCCGACTATCCCGGGCGGCCGCACGATCCCGCCTTCGGCATGTGGGTGGGGCCGGCACTCCTCGCCCTTGCCGTGGTCGCGATCGGGGTCATGCCGCAGACGCTCGCCGGGACGCTCGTCGCGGCGACCGCGGGTGCGGTCGTCGGCGACGGACGGCCCGAGGTCGTGCTCGGCCTCTGGCACGGGCTGACCCCGGCGCTGGCCATGTCGATCGCGGCGCTGGCGGGCGGGGTCGCGCTCCTCGCCCTGCACGGGCGGACGGCGCCGGTCTGGGAGGGGGCGCCGCGGCCCGAGGCCAAGACGATCTTCGAGGGGCTGGTCGAGGCCCTGACGGGCGGGGCGCGGACGCTCGCCGCGGCGCTCCACGACGGGGCGCTGACGCGCTATCTCGCGATCCTCGCCGCGGTGATCGTCACCTTCGCGGTCGCGGCCTTCCTCGGCGGCGAGCATGCGGCGGGGACGCGGGCGCTGACGCCGGTGCCGGCGGCGGTGGCGGCGGGCTGGACGCTCCTCGTCGTGGCGACGGTCGCGATCGCGATGGCGCACCGCAACCGGCTCCTCGCCCTCGTCCTCGTTGCCGTCATCGGGCTCATGGTCTCGGTCGGCTTCTTCTACCTCTCCGCCCCCGACCTCGGACTCACCCAGCTCACGGTCGAGGTGGTGACGGCCGTCCTCATGCTCATGGCGCTGAACCTGCTGCCGGCGACGACCCCGCGCGAGAGCCGCCCGGCGCGGCGGCTGCGCGACCTCGTGGTGGCCGGGGCGACCGGCGCCGGGGCGGGGGCCCTCGCCTTCGCGCTCATGGTCCGCGACATGGCGCTGCCGACGATCGCGGGGTTCCACCTTGCCGAATCGCGGCCGGGGGGCGGAGGGGCCAACGTCGTCAACGTCATCCTCGTGGACTTCCGCGGCTACGACACCTTCGGCGAGATCATCGTCCTCGGCATCGCCGGGCTCGCGATCCTCGCCCTGACCGAGACGATCCTCGGCGGGGCGGGCGGCGGGACGGCGGCCGCGGGCGCGGCGCCGTGGCGGCGGGCGGGTGACCCCCATCCCCTGATGATGGCGGTGGTGACGCGGGCGCTCCTGCCGTTCGCGCTCCTCGTCGGCATCTTCATCTACCTGCGCGGCCACAACGAGCCCGGCGGCGGCTTCATCGCCGGCCTCGTCGTCGCCATCGCGCTCGTCATGCAGTACATGGCCTCGGGCTATGCCTGGGCCGACGGGCGGCAGCGGGTGGACTACCAGGCCTTCGTCGGCGTCGGGGTGCTGGCGGCGGGGGTGACGGGCATCGGCGCCTGGTTCAACGGCCTGCCGTTCCTGACCTCGGCCTACGGCTACGTCCGTATCCCGCCCTTCCAGCCCTTCGAGCTGGCGACGGCGATGGGCTTCGACCTCGGCGTGTTCCTGACCGTGGTCGGGGCGGTGATGCTCGCCCTCGCCTCGCTGTCGCGGCTCGCCATCCGCGAGCGCGCCCGCGCCCGGCGGCCCGCGGCGGCGGCGGCGTCGGCGACGGCCGCAGCGGCGGAGGCGGGCTGAGATGGAGGTCCTCGTCGCCCTCGCCGTCGGCCTTCTCGTCGCCGTCGGGGTCTATCTCGTCCTGAGGCTGCGGACCTTCCCCGTCATCCTCGGCATGGCGCTTCTCTCCTACGCCGTGAACATCTTCCTCGTCGCCTCGGGCCGGCTGACGGTCGGCCGCCCGCCGATCCTCCTCGACGGCGTCGAAAGCTACACCGACCCGCTCCCCCAGGCCCTGGTCCTGACGGCGATCGTCATCTCCTTCGGGATGACGGCCCTGGTCGTCATGCTCGCGCTCGGCGCCTTCCTCGCGAGCGGGACCGACCGGGTCGACACGGGCGGGGCGGGCGGCGCCGGCGGCGACCGGCGGGGAGGCGGCCGGTGAGCCACTGGATCATCGTCCCCGTCGTGCTGCCGGCGATGCTCGCGCCCTTCATCGTCCTCGCCCTGCGCCGCGACCTCCTCCTCCAGCGGGTGTTCTCGGTCGCCGGCACGGGCGCCCTCCTCCTCGTCGCGGCGGCGCTCGCGGCGCGGGCGGCCGCGGGCGGGATCGAGGTCTATGCCCTCGGCGACTGGCCCGCACCCTTCGGCATCGTCCTCGTCCTCGACCGCCTCTCGGCGCTGATGGTGCTCCTGACCGCGCTCCTCGCGCTTGCCGTCGTCGTCTATGCCGTGGGCTCGGGCTGGGACGCGCGCGGGCGCCACTTCCATGCCCTCTTCCAGTTCCAGCTCATGGGCGTCTGCGGCGCCTTCCTGACCGGCGACATCTTCAACCTGTTCGTGTTCTTCGAGGTCCTCCTGATCGCCTCCTACGGGCTCATGATCCACTCGGGGGGCGAGCGGCGGCTGCGGGCGGGGGTCCAGTATGTGCTCTTCAACCTCGCCGGCTCGACCCTCTTCCTCTTCGGGCTCGGCACCATCTACGGGCTCACGGGGACGCTCAACATGGCCGACCTCGCGGTGCGGGTGGCGGCCCTGCCCGCGGGCGACCACGGGCTCGTCCGCGTCGCCGCCGTCCTTCTCCTCCTCGTCTTCGCGATCAAGGCGGCCCAGGTGCCGCTACATTTCTGGCTGCCCGGCACCTACGCAGCGGCGCCGGCGCCGGTGGCGGCCCTCTTCGCGATCCTGACCAAGGTCGGGGCCTATGCGATTCTGCGCGTCTTCACCCTCGTCTTCGGCCCCGCGGCGGTGACGGGCGCGCTGATCGCCGACGTCCTCATGCCGGCGGCGCTGGTGACGGCGGCGCTGGGCACGATCGGCGTCCTCGGGGCGCGGCAGGCCGGCATGCTCGCGGCCTTCGCCGCCATCGCCTCGATGGGCACGCTCCTTGTCGCCTTCGCGCTCTTCACGCCGGCGGGGACGGCGGCCGGGCTCTACTACCTCCTGCATTCGACCTTCGCCACCGCGGCCCTCTTCCTCGTCGTCGATCTTGTCGAGTCGCGCCGGCCCGCGGGCGGCGGCATCGAGGTCGCGGCCCCCATGGTCCAGTCGGGGCTGGTGGCGTGGCTCTACTTCGCCGCCGCCATCGCCATGGTCGGGATGCCGCCGCTCTCGGGCTTCGTGGGCAAGCTTCTCGTCCTCGACGCCGCGCGCCTGCCCGGGCCGATGGTGGCGGTCTGGGCGGTCGTCCTCGCGACCTCGCTCGTCGCCCTCGTCGGCTTCGCCCGGGCCGGCAGCGTCCTCTTCTGGAAGGCCCATGAGGGCGGACGCGCGACCCCGCCCTCGCCGGCCGGCCTGCCCACGGCGGCGCCCGTGGCCGCCACCCTGGCGCTGATCGGCGCGCTGGCCGTCCTGACCGTGCTCGCCGGCCCGATCACGGGCTATCTCGAGGCGACCGCCGCCCAGCTTTACGCCCCCCAGCAGTACATCGAGGCGGTGCTGGCGCCGGCGCCGGCCGCAGGGGGGCAGTGAGATGCCCGGAAGGCTCGTGCCCCACCCGCTCCTGACGCTCGCCGTCGCCCTCGTGTGGCTCATGCTGATGAACGAGGCGAGCCCCGGGCAGTTCGTCTTCGGCCTCGTCCTCGGGCTCGCGCTGTCGGCGCTGACGGCCGCCTGGTGGCCGGCGCGGCCGCGGGTCCACAACCTGCCGATGATGATCGAATACGCCCTGATCGTCCTCTGGGACATCCTCGTCGCGAACGTCGTCGTCGCCCGCATCGTTGTCTTCGGGCGCAACGAGGACCTGCGGTCGTGCTTCGTCACCGTGCCCCTCGACCTCCGCTCGCCCGAGGCGATCACGGTGCTCGCCGGCACCATCACCATGACCCCCGGCACGCTTTCGGCCGACGTCGCGGCCGACGGCCGCGCCCTTCTCATCCACTGCCTGCACGCCCCCGATCCCGACGCCGTCCGCGCCGACATCAAGTCGCGCTACGAGCGGCGGCTGATGGAGATCTTCCGATGATCGGCGCCGCCCTCGCCTTCGCCTTCGCCTGCTTCGGGCTGGCGCTCCTCCTGAACCTCTGGCGCGTCGCCACCGGACCGGGGATGGCCGAGCGGATCCTCGCCCTCGACACCATGGCGATCAACGCCATCGCCCTTCTCGTCCTCTACGGCATCCTGCAGGGGACGGCGGTCTATTTCGAGGCCTCGGTGCTCTTCGCCATGACCGGCTTCGTCTCCACGGTCGCCTACGCGAAGTACATGCTGCGCGGCGACATCATCGAGTGAGGCGCGCATGACCTTCCTGGCCGAGGCGGTGGTGGCGGGGCTTCTGGTGGTGGCGGGGGTCTTCGGGCTCGTCGGTTCCTACGGGCTCGTCAAGCTTCCCGACCTGATGACGCGGCTGCACGCGCCGACCAAGGCGACGACGCTCGGCGTGGGCGGGGTGCTCGTCGCCTCGATGCTCCATGTCGCGACCGCCGAGGGGCGGGTGTCGTTCCACGAGCTGCTCGTCACGCTGTTCCTGTTCCTGACCGCGCCGATCACCGCGAACTACATCGCCAAGGCCTGGCTGCACGGGCACGCCCGGCCCGCCGACCTGCCGCCGACCGCGACCGGAGCGGGCTGGGCGACGTTCGCCGCGACGGCCGGGGGCGGGAGCCGGGACGAGGAAGGCGCCCCGCCCGCGGGCGAGGGCTGAGCCCGCCCGCGGGGTGCGCGCCCGTCAGCCGCCGCCCCGCGACGGCGGGCCGCGGAAGCCGGCAAGCCAGGCGCGAAACCGCCCCCAGAGGCCGCGGGCGCGGGCGCGGGCGGCGTCGGCGCGGGCATCGACACGGTCGACGGCCTCCTCGACATCCGCGAGCACGGGCTGCACGGCGCGCCGGAAGAAGCGCCGCAGGAGGGCCCGCACCCACAGCACGAGCCCCGCGAGGAGGACGAGGATGACGAGGCTGGTCCAGGGGATGCGCAGGGCCTCGGGGTCGTCGGTTGCCCGCAGGGCGATGGCGTTGGGAAAGATGGTGAAGAACTCGTTGCGCCAGCCGTAGTGGGTGATGACGGCCCAGCGCGGCGCCGCCGCCGTCGAGATCAGGTCCGAGGCCTCGGCCTGGAGGTTGAAGCTGTTGATCTTGAAATAGGGCGGCCAGCCCCAGCCGGTATCCTCGTTGCGGTAGACCATGGGCCGGCCCGGGCCGTGGAGCACGGTCTCGATGAACTTGATGTCGCGCGTCTCGCCGCCGGCGGTGCCGACGTCGGGGGTGGCCCAGAAGAAGGTGTTCTCGCCGAAGTCGATCCGCCGCGTGTCGGTGCCGACGATGCGGACGACGTCGGTCTGGGGCAGGTTGTAGTGCAGCACGGCGAAGGCGACGAGGGCGAGGGTCGCCCACAAGGTCCAGCGGACATAGCGCATCGGGGGGGCCTCAGGCGAAGTTGACGAGCCAGACGAGGATCGCGATCACCGTCACCGGGATCACGTAGACAAGAAGCAGGAGCCGCCGGCGCACCGAGCGGTCGTAGCGGCGGAGGCCGCGGGCGATGAACTCGGCGCGGTCCTGCGGGCGGTCGGGCGGATGGGGGCCGGGGGTGTGGCGGCTGTCCCAGCGCTTCTCCAGCCGCTCGCGGCGGAGCGAGCGGTCGTAGAGCGAGACCGAGACGTAGATCAGCGTCAGGACGACGAAGAGGAGGGCGGCGAGGCGCACGAGCGCGATCATCGCCGCCGGTCCCGCCCGAGCGCGCCCCAGGGCCCGACGGCGGCGATGCGGGCGGCGTCGCCCGTCCGCGCCCAGGGCCCCGCGGCAGCGGCGGGCGGGGTCGGCGCGGGTTCGGCCATCGGCGCGTCGGCCCCGAACAGGGCCGCCCGCGCCCCCGCCTTGTCGGCAAGGTATTCGCGCTCGAGGAAGTCCGCGACCCAACTCCGCCGTGTCTCCGACCAGCCCGCGTAGCGGCGATAGAAGAGCACCTTGTGGCAGATGAAAAGCTGGCGCACGTCGGCCGGGGCAAGCTCGGCCAGAAGCATGTTGACGAGGTCGCGGTCGGCGTGCGGGCGCGACCGCAGGGCGTGGAAATAGGCCGGATGGCGGGCGTCGATGGCCGGCCAGCGGCCGCCCCCCTCGGCCCAGCGCAAGAGGGCCGCGAGGCCCTGGAACTCCTCGGGGAGGGCCGGGCCGAGCTGGCGGGCAAGGCCGCGCAGGTCGGCCCGGCGGGCGCCGGCAAGGTCGAGGCCGAGAGTCTCGGCGGCATCGACGAGGATGAAGTCCATCTTCTGGCGCAGGATCGCCGCGGCATCGACGCCGCGGGCCTTGACGATCGGCTCGACGAGGTCGTTGCGGGCCAGCCAGTCGGCGAGCCGCACCCGGTCGGCAAGGTCGATGACCTCGGGGACGGGCATCCTGCCCGGGGCGCGGGCGGGATCGACGCGCAGCACCGCCGGCGCCGGCAGGTCGCGGAAGATGTAGAGGCCGCCGAAATGCGCCGTCCAGAAGTTCGCCTGCTCGAAGACCGCGTGGTCGGGAACGAGCGGGGTGCGCGTGACGTCGCCGGTGCGGGCGGCCAGCCCGATCATCTCGGCGATCAGCCCCTCGTCGAGCCAGCCCTCGGGCTCGCTGCGGAAGCGCTCGATCAGGCGGGCGAGGCGGGTCGCGTCGGCGACATGGCCGCCGATCGTGTCGGCGACGACGGTGATGCGGCGGATGTCGAGAAGCCGGGCCGGGGTGGCGAGGTCGAAGACCGTATTCTCGAGCACGCCGGCCACCGCGTCCTGCGCCGTCAGCGCGAAAAGCTGGGACTCGTTCAGGGTGATGAACTGGCGCAGGATGCCGCGCGAGGTCGAGAAGCTTGCGTTGAGGAGGGGGGCGGTCTTCTGGGCCGTGGTGAGGAGGATGAACTGGCGGTTGCAGCCGTCGGCGTTGAGGTAGTGGTCGTCGCCGATCTCGTCCCCGATCTCGGGGGAGTAGCCGGAGATGTCGATGTGGAAGTCGGCGAGCCTCGTCTCCTTGCCGGTCAGCTGCGCGAGCGCTCGGTGGTAGCGGTCGACCAGCGTCGTCGAGTTCACGGCGACGAGGTTGCCGAACATCAGGCCCTTTTCGATCAGGCGCTTCACGGCCCCTCTCCTCGCCCTGCCCCGGCGCCCGCGGCCGCTGCCGACGCGCCGGCGCTGGCGCGCGCTGGCGCGGGTTGCACCGGCAGGTCGCGCCGGGCCGCCCTCACGGCCGACCCTCCCGCACCCGCGCCTCGCCCCGCCGCCGCTCGACGCCCTGCGCCTTGACGAGCCAGACGAGGGCGAGAAGCGGCCCCCAGACGAGCCCCGCCGGCGCCACGCTGGCGACAAGGTAGGCGGCCGTCGCCAGCGGGCGGGCGGCGAGGGCGGCGGCGACGTGCGCCCCGCCCCCGGCCTGAAGCGCCGCCATCAGCGCCGCCCCGGCGAGGAGGGTGGCCGCCGCCGCCACCGCCACCGCGAGCGCGAGTCGCCGCTGTGAGAGCGTGCCGCGCGGCGTCAGCACCTCGGCCAGCCCGGCCGCGAGCGCCGCCAGCCCGGCGAGCGGCAGGAGGGTGTTGACGAGGCCGACCGGCGCCGCGCTCACCCCTTTCCTCCCCCGTGGCGGCGGCGCGCGGCCTCCATCCGCTCCATCTCGCGCACCATGGACGCGATCGCCCGCTCGTCGGAGTGGTCGGCGTAGCGGAACTCCGAATCGGCGTAGCGGTTGATCTCCTCGATCACCATCCCGACGGTGATGGGCTTCATGAGCTCGCGGATCATCGCCCGCTTGTCGTCGTAGGGGCGGAAGAGGAAGAGGTCGGGCTTCTCCATCCACTCGTCGGGCAGTTCGAAATCCATCGCCCGCACCTTGACCGCATCGGTGATGTTCTTGACGGCGCGGCCGGTGAAGCGGGGGTCGGCCTCATGGATCGCCTTGAGGTAGCGGCCGAGGCGGGCGAGCGTGTCGAGGGGGCCGGTCGTGGCCGCGACCCCTTCCCAGACCCGCAGCAGGGCCTCCTCCTGGGGGCGGGCGTGGCGGGTAAAGCTCTCGGCGACGGCGCGGCGGATCTCCTGGGCCGCGTAGAGGTCGTGGTCGCCGACCGGGATGGCGTGGTTGCGGCCGAGGAGGAGGGCGAGGATGTCGATGTAGTCCGCTCCCGTCACCGGTCCGTCGACGAGAAAGCGCGCCCCCGCCCGCTGGCGCAGCGCGTCGTCGACGTTCTCGGGATAGTTCGAGAACATCCCGAAGGTGCAGTTGCCGCGCACGACCGTCCCGGCCCCGGCGAAGGCCTGCATGAAGACCGCCGTCACCTCCTGCTGGCCGGCCGAGGACTGGCGGTCGCCGCGCTTGCCGGCGACCTGGTCGATGTCGTCGATGGTGCCGAAGCCGATCACGGCGGGGTCGAGGATGCCGTCGACGAAGGCACGGGCGTTCTGGCCCGACTTGCCCTGGTAGCTGTCGATCTGGTCGATGGCGAAGTTGGCGTAGCGGAAGGGATAGCCCGCCGTCTCGCAATAGCCGTGGATGAGGCCCGCCATCATCTGGATGAGCGTCGTCTTGCCGGTGCCGGGGGCGCCGTCGCCCATGAAGGTGAAAATGAAGCCGCCGATCTCGGCGAAGGGGTTCAGCCGGCGCGTGAAGTCGTAGGCCATCAGCATCTTCGCGAGCCGCATCGCCTGATACTTGGCGATGTGGTTGCCGATCACCTCCTCGGGTCGCTTGAAGGTCATGGCGAGGGCGGTGCCGCGGGCCTTGCGGGCCGGGGTGAAGCCCTGGAGCGTGAGCCCGTCGGCCTCCACCCGCCAGGAGGCGGCGACGAAGGGCCCGGTGCGCGGCGCCGTCTCGGCCCGCCGCGCCGCCCGCTCCATCAGCTGCTCGGCGAAGGCGGCGACGACGGGGAGAAGCCGGCCGGGGGCGGCGGCCTCGGTCGCGAGCGTCTGGTCGAGCTCCCAGAGCGCGCCGTGCAGGGCGAGGGCGGCGTTGTCGGTCAGCACCTCCTCGAGCGCGCCGACCTCGGCCGCGGCCTCGGTCAGGTGCGGGTCGACGAGGAAGGCGGTGGCGTTGGCGAAGACATGGAGGACGACGAGCGCCTCGGCCGCCAGCCACTCGCCGAACTCGCCCGCCCGCGAGGGTGCGAGCCGCGCCTCGAGGTTGGCGCGCTTGAGTTCGGCGAGCGGCGTCGCCTCGGCATAGGTCGCGCCCATGGCGAGCGCGATCGCGAGCGCCCGCCGCAGGGCCTGGAGGGCGGCGGCCTCGAGCGGCCCGGGGATGGGGTCGTCGTCGGCCGCCATGACGCGCTCGAGGATGCGCACGCCCTCGGGCCGGGCGACCGGGCGGGTGACGAGCCCGGGCGTGGTGGCGCGGAAGCGCGGACGCTCGGGGATGCCGGGCGAACGCTCGGCGACCGCGAGGGCAGGGGCGCGGGCACGCGCGAGCCGCGGGGTGTGGTCGAACCCCTGCAGCAGGGCGGCCGCGGCCCCGTAATGGGCGCGGATCGCCTCCTCCCGCAGTTCCATGAGATTGCCCGCGACGCTCATCCCGCCCCCGTGCCCGTGTCGTCTCTCGTGCCCCTGCCCTGGGTCAGCCGCAGGATCCGGCCGCCCGGGCCGACGACGAACTTCGTCACCTGCCCGAAGCCCGCCGGCTGGCGCTGGGCCAGGACCTGGAAGACCCGCTCGGGCATCAGCACCGCCCGCTCGGTCCGCGTCGCCCCGGTCTCGGCGCCACGGCCGCCGAAGGGGTCGAGGGCGAAGATCTGCCGCTCGACCCGGCCGAACAGGCCCTGGCGTTGCATCTCGCTGCGCTCGGATTCGAGGTCCTCGAGCGTCCACACCAGCGCCCAGTCCTCGCCGTCGGGGGCGTGGGCCTCCGCCAGCACCTCGCGGATCGGCCCCGACTGGAGCGTGAAGGCGTGGGCATACATCGGCCCGAGGTGAAGCCGGCGCAGCCGCTTGGGGTGGAGATCGGCGAAGTCGCGGTCAAAGCCGTCGGCGATCGTCACGAGCTTCAGCCCGGCGAGCGACTGGGCCATGAGATGGGCCCGGGCCTGGGGCCAGCGATGGCTGTCGAGGGGGAGGGCCGTGCGCCCGGAATCCTCGAGGTCCATCAGGTAGACGACGGGCAGGTTGACCTGGCTGTCGTAGACCGCCCAGTGGAGAAGGTAGCGGCGGCGCCCCTCGGGCAGGTCGGCCTGCCAGAGGGCCTCGGGATCGTTGCGGGCCCAGAAGAGCCCGCCCGCCCGGAGCGCCTCGCAATAGAGCCGCTGCGAGAGCGCGAACTGCAACGCCACCGGCACCCGCCGCTCGCCGAGGATCTCGGCGAGCATCGCCTCCTTGATCGCCTCGGCCGCGGGCAGGGCGGCAAGCTGGCGCTCGGCCTGGGCGGCATCGTTCGCCATCGTCAGCAACTCGGCAAAGACCGGAAAGCCCGATTCGTGGCGGTCGAACACGAGCCTTCCGGTGAAGACCGGGCCGGCGCGCCCGGTCATCAGATACTTGAGCCGCAGGGCCCGGAAGCTTCTCACGAGCGCCTCGATACGGCCCATGAGCACGCGCAGCTCGGCCCGCGCGAGCCCGCGCCCGGCCCCGTGCTCGGCCGCCATCCGCGCCAGATGGCCGATGATGCGGTCGAACTGGGCGAAATAGCGCCGCGCCACCACCGGGTCGTAAAGCTCGGCGTGGTCCTCGGCCAGCCCGGCGGTTGGTTCGGACACTCAGGCTCCGTAGCGGTTCTTGTCGTGTTTCTCGACGATGGCGGCGAAGCGGCGGGCAAAGCGCTCGTCGGCCTTGGCCTTGGCCTCGAGGATCTGGCGGGCGAAGACCATCGCCCCCTCGTGGGCCTCCATCATCTCGGCCATGCGTTGGTTGGTGGCGGTGCCGATCGCGGCCATGGCGGCCTGCGCCTCCTTGTCGGTCTCGACCCCGATCTCGTTGATGCGATGGGCGACGTCCTGCTGCTGGGCGGTCTTCAGCGACTTTGTCAGGGCGTCGTAGAGGACGACGCGCTGACGGGTGTCGGTCTGGAGCTTGTTGATCAGCACCATCTGCGTCGCGGCCTGGTTCTGGAGGCTGTCGACCCAGGTCTTGCCGGCCTCGATGTAGCGCTCGAGCGTCTGGCTGCGGGCGAGCTGCACCTGCTCCTGCTGGACCAGCTCGTTGTGGCGGGTGTTGAGCGCGGCGAGGTCGGATTCGAGCCGCGTGCGCGCCGCCGCGTCCTGCTCGACGCTGATGCGGTTCTCGAGCTCGATGATCTTCGGATCCATCGCCCGGATCTCGGCCCGGACCGATTCGAGCGTCGCCACCGTCGCCTCGCGGTCGGAGAGGGTCGCGACGAGGTTGGCCTCGACCTTGGCCTTCTGGCCGTTGAGAAGGTCGAGCTGGCTCTGGAGCAGGCGCACGATGACGTCGGACTTGCCGATGAGGTCCTGGAGCTTGTCGTCGATCGAGGCCGTCCGCATCCGCTCCTGCCGCATCGATTCGGCCTTGCCGCGGGAGAAGACGCCGACGAGGCGCTCGACCCCCGTCATCTCGCGCATGGCGTCGAAGTCCTTCGAGAAGGCCGAGGTGACGTCGTCGAGGCCCATGATCAGTTCGGCGATGTTGGCGTTCATCACCTCGCTGTGCCTGTGGACGTCAGCGAGCGAGGCGTTCTCGATGTCGATGGCGATGTCGTCGCCGGTCCTGAGCTTCGCGCGCGCCGCCTCGATGCGGCCGGTCAGGGCGCTGATCCGTGCCTGGGCGTCGGCCACCTGCTTCTGGCTCTCGCGAATCTGCTCGGCGAAGTCCGCCATCGTCACCTCCCGTCCGGCCGCGCCGCATCCTATAGCCGAGAGCGCGGGCGAGGGCATCCGCTTTTCGCCCGTTGCGACGGCGGCGGGCAGCGGGCATGGTCGGGGCATGGATGCCTCCCTTCCCGACCGGCTGATGGGCGAGGTCGCGGCGCGCCGCGACGACCTCGTGGCGCTCGCCCGCGCCCTCATCCGCATCCCGACCCTGAACCCGCCCGGGGCCCATTACCGCGACATCTGCGCGCTCCTCGGGGACCGGCTCGCCGCCGGCGGCTTCGCGACCTGGCACCTGCGGGCCGAGGGGGCGCCGGCCGACAGCGACCGCCACCCGCGCTGGAACCTGGTCGCCCGGGCCGAGGGGGCGGGGCCGGGGCCCTGCATGCACTTCAACGGCCACCACGACGTCGTCGAGGTCGGCCACGGCTGGACGGTCGATCCCTTCGCCGGCGTGCTCGTTGGCGACCGCCTTCACGGCCGCGGGGCCTGCGACATGAAGGGCGGGATCGCCGCGGCCGTGATCGCGGCCGAGGCGTTCCGCGACCTCTGCCCGCGCTTCGCCGGGGCGGTCGAGATCTCGGCCACCGCCGACGAGGAATCGGGGGGCTACGGCGGCGTCGCCTGGCTGGCCGAACGGGGCTGGTTCGCGCCCGCGCGCGTCCAGCACGTCATCATCCCCGAGCCCCTCGACAAGGACCGCATCTGCGTCGGCCACCGCGGCGTCTGGTGGGCCGAGATCGAGACCCGGGGGCGCATCGCCCACGGCTCGATGCCCTTCCTCGGCGACTGCGCGGTGCGCCACATGGGGGCGGTGCTGGCCGAGATGGAGGCGACGCTCTGGCCCCTGCTCGAGGGGCGGCGGACGGCGATGCCGGTCGTCCCCGACGGGGCCCGCCGGCCGACGCTGAACGTCAACGCCGTCCACGGCGGCGAGGCCGAGCAGGAGGAGGGCTACGACGGCCTGCCCGCGCCCTGCGTCCCCGACCGCTGCCGCATCGTCATCGACCGCCGCTTCCTCGTCGAGGAGGACCTGGGCGCGGTGAAGGCCGAGGTGACGGCGCTGCTCGAGCGGGTCAGGGCCCGCCGGCCGGGCTTTGCCTACGAGATCCGCGACCTCTTCGAGGTTCACCCGGTGATGGCGCCGGCGGACGCGCCGGTCGTCGCGGCAACGGCGCGGGCGATCGGGCGCGTGCTCGGCCGCGCGCCCGCCCTCGTCGCCTCGCCCGGCACCTACGACCAGAAGCACATCGACCGCATCGGCCGGCTCCGGAACTGCATCGCCTACGGCCCCGGCATCCTCACCCTCGCCCACCAGCCCGACGAGTGGGTCGGCGTCGAGGACATGGTGCAGGCGGCGCAGGTGATGGCGCTCGTCCTTGCGGACCTTCTCGCCTGACCGCCGGGGCGCCCCGCGCCGGCAGGGGCGGTGCCCGCGCCCCCGCCGGCGTGCCACCCCCCGGGTCCGCGATTCGGCGCCGGGCGGCCGGGGTCTTCGCGACAGGAGCAGCAGCATGAACGATGACGGCGCCGCGGCCGGGCTGGCCGCGCTCGGGCGGCTGATGCGCGGGCGCTTCAGCTGCCGGGCCTTCCTTGCCGAGCCCCTGCCGCGGCCGCTGATCGCGGCGATCCTCGAGGTCGCGCAGCGGGCGGCCTCGTGGTCGAACATCCAGCCCTGGGGGCTCAACCTCGTCTCCGGGGCGCCGCTCGAGGCGATCCGGAGCGAGCTTTTCGCCTGCGCCGGTGCCACCCCGCCCTCGCCCGAGCTCGACTGGCCGCACGAGTTCTCGGGCGCCCATCGTGAGCGCCGGCGCGAATGCGGCTGGGCCCTCTACGCGGCCCTCGGCATCGCCAGGGGCGACCGCGTCGCCTCGGGCCGGCAGTTGCGCGAGAACTTCCGCTTCTTCGGCGCCCCCCACGTCGTCCTCGTGGACTGCGACGCGGCCCTCGGCACCCATGGCGTCATGGACTGCGGCGCCTGGGTCGGGGCCTTCCTGCTCGCCGCCCATGCGGCGGGGGTCGATGCCGTCGCCCAGGCCGCGGTCGCCGCCCACCCCGGGGTGTGGCGGCGCCACCTTGCCATTGCCCCCGGACGCCGCATCGTCTGCGGCATCGCCTTCGGCCGGCAGGACCCCGCGCACCCCGCCAACGCGTTCCGCACCGGCCGCGCCCCCCTCGAGGAGGTCGTGACCTGGGTCGGCTGACGGACGGGGCCGGCGTCCGGTGGGGGCGCCGGCTCAGGCGCGCTTGAAGAGGCGGATGACGAGCAGGAGCAGGACCGCCCCGATCGTCGCGTGGACGATCGAGGCAAACATGCCGCCGCCCAGCCCGAAGCCGATGGCGGGCAGGACAAAGCCGGCGACGAAGGCGCCGACGATGCCGAGGGCGATGTTGAGGACGAGCCCCATCCCCTCGCCGCGCACGATCAGCGCGGCCAGCCAGCCCGCCACCGCGCCGACGATCAGCGTCGCGAGGATCGCCCCGAGTCCCATGGTCGCCATGTCTCCCTCACTCGCGCCAGCGGACGGCGGTCAGGTCGTTCGCGGGAACCGGCGCGTTCTCCCACAGACCTTCGATCCTGGCGTTGGCCACCCCGGCCTTGGCCAGCTGGAAGAGGAAGGCGTTGACCTGGTCCTCGGCGATCTTGCGCTGGGCGGCCTGCAGGAGCTCGGTGCGCCGGGCGGGGTCGGATGTCTCGGAGAGCTCGGCCATGATCGCCTGGAACTCCGGGCTGTCATACTGGAAGTAGTAGTCGGGGCGGGCGTAGATGCCGATGTCCATGGGCTCGGTGTGGCTGACGATCGTCAGGTCGAAGTCCTTGCCGCGGAAGACCTGCTCGAGCCACTGCGCCCATTCGAGGTTGGTGATCTCGGTCTCGATCCCGACCGCGGCAAGCTCGGCGGCGATGATCTCGCCGCCGCGGCGGGCGTAGGTCGGCGGCGGCAGGGCAAGGCGCAGCCGGAGCCCGCTGACCCCGGCCTCGGCGAGGAGCGCGCGCGCGGCGTCGGGGTCGTAGGCCGACATCGCCGTGAGGTCGAGATAGGCCGGGTTGTGGGGGGCGAAATGGGTCCCGATCGGCGTCCCGAGCCCGAACATCGCCCCCTCGATGATCTCCTGGCGGTTGATGGCGTGGGCGATGGCGCGGCGGACGCGGACGTCCGACAACACCGGATGCTTGTTGTTCATGGCGAGGATGGTCTCGCCCTCGGTCGTGCCGACGATGACCGAGAAGCGCGGATCGGCGCGGAACTGGTCGAGCGTCTCGGGGGCGGGGAAGTTCGGGAAGGCGTCGACATCGCCCGCCATCATGGCCGCGAAGGCGGCGGTGGGGTCGGCGATGAAGCGGAAGGTGGCGCGGGCGAGCTCCGGCTTCGGGCCCCAGTAGCCCTCGTAGCGCTCGATCTCGACGCGGTCGCCCTGGACCCAGCGGACGAAGCGGAAGGGGCCGGTGCCGACCGGGTTGGTGGCGTTGGTGGCGACCGTGGCCGGCGACATGATGACGGCGTCGCCCCACGCCATGTTGAAGAGGAAGGCGCCGTCGGCAGCCGTCAGCGTCACCCTGACGGTGACGTCGTCCACCGCCTCGACCGTGCCGATCTTGGCGAAAAGCTGCTTCTGGGCGTTGGTCGAATCGGGGGCACGGGCGCGGTCGAGCGTGAACCTGACATCGGCCGCCGTCAGCGCCGTGCCGTCGTGGAAGGTCACCCCGGGCTGGAGGTGGAAGGTGTAGGTCAGCCCGTCGGCCGAGATCTCCCAGCTCCGGGCGAGGCCGGGGTTGACCGACCCGTCGGGGCCGAAGCGCGTCAGGCCCTCGAAGATGTTGGTGTAGGTCACCTCGCGGATGGCCGCCGCGGCGCCGCTCGTGGGGTCGAGGTTCGGCGGCTCGAGCACCATGCCGAGGGTGATCGAGTCGGGCGCCGCGAGGGCGGGGCCGGCGGCGACGGCGAGGGCCGCGACAAGGCCCCTCAGACGGGTGAACATGGGCGCTTTCTCCCCGGGTTTGCGACGGGCGGAGGTTAGTCCGCGACCGGGCGCGGGAAAAGGGGTTTCGCGGGCGCCGCGGGGGGCCCGTCCGCGGGCGGGCCCCGGGCGGGGGGGCCGCGCCGGGGAGTGTGCCGCCCGCGGGCAGGGTCGCGGGAGGGAGTCCGCCGCCGCGGGCGGGCCCGCGGCCGGCGGCGCCGTGCGCGCGCGATTCCGCGGCGGCGCGATCCATGCTAGGCTGGGGCCGCGGTAGCGGCCGGCGAGGGCCGGAGGGCCAGCGGGCGGCCGGTGCCGGTCGTGGC
>JADLCV010000162.1 GCA_020846995.1 Paracoccaceae bacterium | reverse complement strand
GAGGAAACCGGCGAAGGCGCGGGCCTGGGCGATGCCGCATTCGGAGAGGTCGGAATCGTCCTGCCCCTGCAGGCGCTCCTCGACGTTCCAGTCGGTTTCGCCGTGGCGCATGAGGATGAGGCGCATCAGTCGATCCTTTCCCCGTTCGTGGCAAAGACGGCGTCCGGCGCGCCGAGGACCGTCAGCGCGATCGCATCACCGGGGGCGATGCCCGGGGGATCGGCGGTGATCGCCGAGAGGCGCAGCCGGCCCACCGTCGCCGTCACCATCATCCGCCCGGCCATCGGCGCCGCCTCCGCGAATTCGGCGGCCAGCACCGGCGCGCCCGCCTCTGCCGTCGTGGTCAGCTGTTCGGCGCGATAGAGCAGCTGCACCTCGTCGCGGCCCTGCGAAAGGGCCGCGGGGGCGAGGCGCACCTCCCCGTGCACGAGCCAGTCGCCCGCTCGCCTGACCGGCAAGAGGTTGCCCGGCGGCGTGCCGAGGAAGGTGGCGACGAAGGTGGTGGCCGGGCGCCTCAGCAGGTCCAGCGGCGGGCCGAACTGCTCGACCCGGCCGCGGTTCATCACCGCGACGTGGCTGGCCATGGTCATCGCCTCCACCTGGTCGTGGGTGACATAGACCGATGTCGCCCCGGTCGCCCGGTGGATGCGCATGAGCTCGCCGCGCATCTCGATCCGGAGCTTGGCGTCGAGGTTCGACAGGGGCTCGTCGAAGAGAAGGATCGCCGGCTTCGGTGCCAGCGTCCGGGCAATGGCCACGCGCTGCTGCTGGCCGCCGGAAATCTCGGCCGGATAACGGTCGCGGAGACCGGCGATGGCGAGCAGCGAGAGGACCTCGGCGATGCGCGCCTCGCGTGCCGCCCGGTCCCAGCCCGCGACCTTCAGGGGCCAGCCGATGTTGCCGGCCACCGTCATGTGGGGCCAGAGCGCGTAGGACTGGAACACCAGCCCGGCCTTGCGGGCGCGCGGATCGACGATCACCCCGCCCGCGCCGGAGGAAACGGTCCGCCCCATGAAGGCGATCTTGCCCCCCGTCGGGGCGTCCAGCCCGGCCAGCATCCGGAGCAGCGTGGACTTGCCGCAGCCCGAGGGGCCGACCAGCACGAGGAAGGCGCCGGGCGGAACCGAAAGCGTGAGGTCATGGATGGCGGTGAAGTCGCCGAAGCGCTGCGAGAGGCCCGATATGCGGATGGCGTCGTCGTCGACGGGATGGGGCACGGGGATCATCTCTTCCATCTCTGCACCCGCGCCTGAAGCATCTGCGCCACCAGCGAGGCGGCAAGGCAGATCACGAGGATCAGCACGGTGATGGCATTGGCGAACTGGGTGAAGCCCTCGGACGCATAGCGGTAGGCGACCATCGACAGGACCGGCGTCGCGACGGTGGAAAGCAGGACCACGAGCGAGAGGTCGCGCACCATCTTGACGAAGACGAGGATCGCCCCGGCGAGAAGCCCGCGGATCGCCAGCGGGATCACGATCGCCCACATGCGCCGCAGGGCGCCGGCCCCGGCCAGCCGCGCGCTTTCCTCGAGATCGCCCGCGATCTGGCCGAGGACCGACCGCCCGGCCTGCACCGCATAGGGCAGGTTGTGCGCCGCCGCCGCGATCACGAGAAGCGCGAAGCTGCCGTAAAGCGAGGGCAAGGGCCCGATCGGGCGCCCGAAGAGCGCGATATAGGCGGCAGCGAAGGCGATCGAGGGGACGAGGAGCGGCAGGAAGGCAAGCTGGCTCAGCACGTTGGCAAGAACCGTTCCCTTGCGGCGGGTGATGGTGTGGGCCAGGGCCAGCCCCAGCACCATCGCGATCAGGGCCACGACGACGCCGAGTTTCAGCGTGTTCCACAAGGCCTCGATCAGGACGGGGTTGCGAAGGATGCCGGCCTGCCCCTGCGCCATCTGCCCACCGCCCTCGCCGAGCCAGAAATGCGTCGTCCAGTTGGAGAAGAGCGCGCCCGCCTGGGGCGCAAGGCTCGATGCCGCCAGCACCAGAACCGGCATGACCGTCGTCAGGATGCCAAGCGCGAGCCCGACCGCGAGGAGCGGCCAGCGCCACCGCCCGAGCGGAAAGCGCCGGGTGCGCCCGCCCTTGCCGGTGACGGTGACGAAGGCGCGCCGGCCCGAAACCAGACGGTCCGACAGGAAGAGGAAGATGCCGGAGACGCCGATCAGCAGGAGCGCGAGGACAAAGCCGCGCTCGACCTGGCCGATCTCGATCATGCCGAAGATGCGGGTCGAGAGCGTCTGCATCCTGACCGGCAGGCCGAGGAGGGCGGGCGCGGCGAAGTTCGCGACCGCGCCCGCAAGCGTCAGCGATGCCGCCGAGACGAGCGCCGGGGTGACGACCGGCAGGATGATGCCGAAGAGGATGCGTGGGCGGCGGGCGCCGGTCATCTGCGCCGCCTCGACGAGATCGGCGCCGACCGAGGACAGGGCCGCGGCGATGATGGTGAAGGCCAGCGAATAGTAATGGGCGACGAGAACGATCAGCACCGGCACGATGCCCCAGGCCAGCCAGTCCGGCACGGCAAGGCCGTTCGCCTCGAAGTAGCCGGCCGATCCGCCAAGGCGCGCATTGCGAAAGAGCGTGCCCCAGGCGAGGGCGGCGGCAAAACTCGGGATCATGAACGGCAGCGTGTGCAGAAGCCCGAGGATCCGTCGCCCCGGGGCATCCGTCAGCACGACGAGCCAGGCCGTGAAGCCGCCGAGGAGCAGGCACCCGGCCGAGACGCCGAGGCCGAGGATAAGTGTATTGGCAAGGGGCAGCCACCAGAGGTTCCGCGACAGCCGGCTCGCCAGCACGTCGGCCCAGGCCCCGAGCCCCGACGGCGTCAGCGTGACCAGAAGGATGCGCGCAAGCGGCCCCACCACGAGGACGCCCGCGACGACGATGAGCACCAGCGGCAGCACATGGCGCGTGGCGGGCAACCGTCGCCGCCACGGCGGGGCGATCAGGCCGGCAGACATGGGAACCTCCGCGGAACCTCCGCGCGCCGCGGGTGCGGGCCCGGCGGCCCGCACCCGCGCTCATCATTGCAGGGTGATGATCAGGTCGGCGATGCGCGACCGGTTCGCGGCGATGGCGTCGGGATCGAGCGTCCAGGCGTCGAGATCCTCGAGCCCCACCGAGTCGGGATCGTCGGCGATGGTCGAGCGGGTGGCATAGTCGCCCGGCACGTTGAAGGGCCTGAACGCGGGGCCGCCGTCGGCGCTGTCGTCGCCGAACATGAAGTCGATCACCAGCCGCGCCGCCGCCGGATGGGGGGCCCCGTCGGGAATGGCGAGCACGGTCGGGAAGAGGATGCCGTTCCGCGGCTCGACGGCATTGGCGACCTGCAGCGCCCAGCCCTCCTCCTCGTTGTCGCGGCGGTCTGAGTAGGTGCCGAAGGCCACCGGTGGGTTGGTGGCGGTCTTGTCGCCCACCGCCTTGTTGAGGTCGTCCGAGTTCGACACCAGGATCAGGTCGTTGGCGAAGAGGTCGCGGATGAACTGCTCGCCCGCGCCGCCAAGGTCGCTGTCGACCGCGATGTCCTTGCCGAACTGGGCCTTGTAGGCCGCCGCCATCTCCTCGCCGCTGAGCGCGATCTGGGTCAGGAGGTCGAGAAGCTCGCCCCGCTGGGTTGGGTCGACCATCAGCACCCTGCCCTTCCATTCCGGCATCGTCAGCTGCCACAGGTTCGTCACCGGGCTCCCGGCCGGATTGGCGGCCTCGTTGTACATCAGGACCTTGGTCGACAGCCGGTGGACGAGGAGCGGTGTCTTGAAGCGTTCGTCGAGCTGGTCTGCCACGCGCGGCGGAACGTAGGTGTGGATGAGACCCGGCGCGAGGAGGTCGCGCAGCACGACCGGCGAATCGGCCAGATAGACCACGTCCACCGCGTGAACCCCGGCCTGCTGTTCGGCCACGAGGCGGGCGATCTGCCTGGCCGAACTCAGGTCGACGCCGACCAGATCGATGCCGGGATAGGCCGCCTCGAAGGCCGCCTCGACCTTGGCGATCCGGCTGGAAAGGGAAAAGACCGTCACCGATCCTTCCTGTTGCGCCAGCGGCAGGAGCCCGGCGGGCGCCAGGCGGTCGAGGTCCTGCGCGGCGGCCAGCGCCGGAACGCAGGCGGCGGCAAGGATCATGGTCATGGGGGTCTTGAGCACGGGTTTCTCCTCCCTCAGTCAAAGCGTGCAAACAGGTCCGCCAGCGCCTCGAGCCGCGGCACCACCTGCTTCTCGTGCCGTCCGGCGATGGTCAGCAGGATGGCGTTGACGATGGTCAGGGGCACGGTCGGGGTCTGGAACTCCGCCCCCGACCGGCCGCGGGGCGCGCTCAGGAGGTGCCCCGCCGGCGGCGCCATCGCCGGTCCCGCGAGGTCCGAGATCAGGAGCGTGGCCGCTCCCACCTGCCCGGCATGGGCCATCACCGCCCCGTAGCCCGCGGGCTGCTTGCGGAACGCCAGGGCAAGGACGAGGTCACCGGCGCCCATGCTGACCGCCCGCTCGGCGATGTCGCGCCCGTGGCCGGTCAGCACGATCGTGGTCATGCCGTAGCGGTCGAGCCGGCGCTGCAGGAAGGCGGAGATCGCGGTGGCATGGCCCTGAGCGAAGATGAACACCTTGCGCGCCGCGACGACCAGGTCGGCCGCCCGGTCGATGTCGGTCTGGGCGATGCAGCGGGCGAGGGTCTCGAGCGCCGCGACCTCGCTGCCGACAAGGTCGGCAAGGTAGTCGCCATGCACCACCTTGGCGACCGACCGGCGCATCCGCGCCGCCGCGTTCTGGTCGTCGAGGACCTCGCGCCGCAGCTCTGCCCTGAGTTCGGGATAGCCGCGGAAGCCAAGCTTCTGCGCCAGCCGCGTCGCCGTGGTCTCGTGCACACGCGCCCGCTCGGCAAGCTGGGCCGCCGACAGGAACGCCGCCTCGCCGTGCCCGGCCAGCAGGATTTCGACGATCCGGCGATCGGACGCGGTCAGCCGCAGCGAATGGTCCTGGATTCGGGAAAGAAGGGTCATCGGATTCGCGAACTCCGGCGCGCGGCCAGAGTGCTGCAGGTTTTCCTGCTAGTCAATATGCGGCTGCAGGAATTCCGCCCCCCCCGGACGGGACGGACCCGGAACGTTTGCCGGCCGTCGCTTGCCTGCCGCGCGCTGGTGCTCGCCAGGAACCGGCCCCCCCCCCCGGGCCGTCCGACAGGAGGCCCGCCACGGGGCAGACGGCGGGCGCCGGCGCTGCTCGGCCCCCTGGCGATCGCCGGCCCGCGACCGGCCGCCCCCGGACGGCCACCCCTCGGCCCCCGACCGTCGGGCGCAGCGATTCCATGGCCCGACGGCGCCGCACCAGGCGGCCCCCGACCGTCCGGCGGCCAATCCGGCCCTCGGCCTGCCGCCCTCGCCCCCGCAAGGGGAGCGATTCCCGTCACGAGGCGCACGGGCCGCGACTGCGGCCGCCGCGACCGGCCGCCCTGCCGGGCTATGCTCGGCCAGCTTCCTGATTCAACTCGGGAACCTTGGTGAGCGGGGTGGGGATCGAACCCACGACCACATGATTAAAAGTCACGTGCTCTACCACTGAGCTACCCGCCCGCCGCGGCGTCCGGGGCCGGCCCCGGACCGCTCGCTGCCTAGGCAGAAGCGTGGGCAGGGTCAAGCGGGAATCGGCCCTCTGGCCGGCCGCGGGACAAGCGGCTATACCGCGCGGCCATGGACGCGCCCGACCCCGACGGCCTGCCCTTCGCCAAGATGCACGGGGCGGGCAACGACTTCGTCGTCATAGACCGGCGGCGGACGGCGGCTCCGCTGACGCCCGCGCTCGTGCGGGCGCTCGCCGACCGCCACCGCGGCGTCGGCTTCGACCAGCTCGCCCTCGTCGCGCCCGACCCCGGGGCCGACCTCGCGCTCACCTTCTTCAACGCCGACGGCTCGGAATCCGCGGCCTGCGGCAACGCCACCCGCTGCATCGCCGCGGCCGAGATGGCGGCGACGGGCAAGGCGCGCCTCCGCCTCCGCACCGCCCGCGGGCTCCTCCGGGCCGAGGATCGCGGCGGCGACGGCATCGCCGTCAACATGGGCCCGCCCCTCGTCGGCTGGCAGGAGATCCCGCTCGCCCGCGCCGTCGACACCCTGCACCTGCCCCTCGCCGGCGATCCGGTGGCCACCGGCATGGGCAACCCGCACCTGACCTTCTTCGTCGCCGATGCCCTCGAGGCCGACCCCGCCCGCGACGGTCCGCGCTGGGAGAACGATCCCCTGTTCCCCGCCCGCACCAACGTCGAGTTCGCGGCGGTCACCGGCCCCGACCGCCTGCGCCTGCGGATCTGGGAGCGGGGAACGGGGGTGACGCTCGCCTCGGGCTCCTGCACCTGCGCGGCGGCGGTCGCGGCCGCCCGCCGCGGGCTGACCGGCCGGCGGGTGACGGTCGACTGCGACGGCGGCACGCTCGCCGTCGACTGGCGCGAGGACGGGGTCTGGCTTTCCGGGCCGGTCGCGCATGTCTTCGACGGCCGCCTGACGGCGGCCTTCCTCGCCGGCCTCGCCTGAGGGTGGCGCGCTTCGTCACCCACGGCTGCCGGCTCAACCTCTACGAGAGCGAGGCGATGGAGCGGCTGGCGGCGGCGGCCGGGGTGGCGGGCGCGGTGGTCCTCAACAGCTGCGCGGTAACGGCCGAGGCCACGCGCAAGTCCCGCCAGGAGGCGCGGCGGCTCGCCCGCGCGAACCCCGGCGCGCCCCTGATCGTCACCGGCTGCGCGGCCCAGATCGACCCCGGGGGCTTTGCCGCCATCCCCGGGGTCGCCCATGTCCTCGGCAACGCCGAGAAGCTGGCCCCCGAGGTCTGGGGGGCGCTCGCCCGGGGGGGGGCGCCGCGGGTCGCCGTCTCCGACATCATGGCCGCCGGGCGCCCGGCCGCCCCCCCGCTCGACGGCTTCGGCCGCCACCGCGCCCATGTCGCGGTCCAGAACGGCTGCGACCACCGCTGCACCTTCTGCATCATCCCCTACGGCCGCGGCAACTCGCGCTCGCTGCCCGCCGGCCACGTCGTCGACGAGGTCGCCCGCCTCGTCGGGCGGGGCTTTGCCGAGGTCGTCCTGACCGGGGTCGACCTCACGAGCTGGGGCGCCGACCTCGAGGGCGCGCCGCGGCTTGGGGCGCTCGTGGGCGCAGTCCTGCGCGGCGTGCCGGGGCTCGCGCGCCTGCGCCTCTCCTCGCTCGATGCGGTCGAGGCCGATCCCCTCCTCCTCGAGGCGATCGCCACCGAGCCGCGGCTGATGCCGCACCTGCACCTGTCGCTCCAGGCCGGCGACGACCTCGTGCTGAAGCGCATGAAGCGCCGCCACCGCCGCGACGAGGCGGTGGCGCTCTGCGCCGAACTCCGCCGGCTCCGGCCCGGGATCGCGCTCGGCGCCGACCTCATCGCCGGCTTCCCGACCGAGACCGAGGCGATGTTCGCGAACACGCTGGCGCTGGTCGCCGACTGCGGGCTTGCCTTCCTGCACGTCTTTCCCTTCTCGGCCCGCCCCGGCACGCCCGCGGCGCGGATGCCCCAGGTCGCCCCCGCGGCCATCCGCGAGCGCGCGGCCCGGCTGCGGGCGGCGGGCGAGGGGGCGCTGGCCCGCCACCTCGCGGGCCTTGTCGGGACGCGGCAGCGGCTGCTCGCCGAGGGCCCGCGACGGGCCCGCAGCGAGGGCTTCGCCGAGGTCGCGCTGAGCGCCGAGCAGACCCCGGGAAGCCTCTTCACCCTCACCGTCACCGGCCACGACGGCCGCCGGCTCCGCGCCTGAGCGCGGGCGAAGGGGGGGGCCGCCGCGACGGCCGCCCTCAGGCAACGAGGCCGGGGTCGCTGCCGAGGTCGAGGCCCGGGAAGACCGTCGCCTCGATCAGCCCGCGGTCGAGGCCGAAGAGCCCCCGCATCGCCCAGCCGGCAACGGCGCGGACGTCGGCCGTCGGCATGACGTCGCGGCCGGCGTAGAGGTCGGCCTCGGCCAGCCCCGGCCAGCGCCCGATGACCCGCCCGCCGCGGATCGCCCCGCCGGCGGCGAAAAGCGTCCCGCCGGTGCCGTGGTCGGTGCCGCCGGTGCCGTTCTCGCGCGCGGTGCGGCCGAACTCGGTCATGGCGAGGACGGCGGTGCGCTCCCAGACCGGCCCGAGCCCGTCGCGCAGGGTCACGATCGCCCGGGCCAGCTGGGTGAGCGCCCGCGGCAGCACCCGCGCCTGGTCGCGGTGGGTGTCCCAGCCGGCGATCGAGAAGGCCGCGATGCGCGTCTCCTCCTTCAGGCGCTCGGCGGCGAAGGCGGCCAGCGGGACAGCCGGCCCCGCCCCGGCGCCGGCCATGTCGTCCTCGCCGGCGACGGCATCGGCGATCGTCATCGCCTGCCCGCCGGCGTCGCGGAAGAGGACGTCGTCGTGATACATGTGCTCGATGAGGAGGCGGCTCTGCGGCGAGAGCGTCAGCCGCGCCTCGGGCGACCAGCGCAGGACCCCCGCCTGTCCGGCGAGGACGAGCAGCCCGTCCTGGCCGATGGCGTAGGCGGTCTCGGCGGTGGTGCCGGGGATGGCGCCGAGCATGCGGTTCAGCCAGCCGTCGCGGGCCTGGCCGGGGGCAAGATCGGTGCCGGTGCCGGCCTCGAGCAGCGCCTGGCCGTCGAAATGGCTGCGCTTGTCGCGGTAGGGGGTGGAGACGGCGGGGGCGAAGGCAAGCTCGCCCGCCTGCCACAGGGGCAGGATGGGGTCGAGCGCGGGGTGCAGGGCCCAGAAGTTGTCCAGCCCGGTCGCCGCCTCGGCGGCGAGCGTCGGGCGCAGGCCGGCATAGGCGGGGTCGCCGAGGGGACGGAGGGCGTCGATCCCGTCCATCGCCCCGCGCAGGATGATGACGACCAGCCGCTGCTCCCAGGGCGCGGCGAGGAGCGTGACGGGGGTGACGAGCGGGGCGGCGGCGGCCGAGCAGCCGACGGCGGCGGCGCCGCGCAGGAAGAACCGGCGGGTGAGCACGGGAGGCGCCTCCTACCTGCGGTTGAACTCGGGCGAGGCGAGGACGAGGCCCACGCCTTCCCATTCGGTCTCGGCCGCACCCGCGGCCATGCGGGTGGCCTCGCTCGCCTCGGGCCCGAGGACGGCCTCGACGAGGGCGCGGGGGTCGGGCCGCGCCGCCGCCTCGAGAAGCCGCGGCGGCGCCGTCATCGCCCAGTCGATGCGCGCGGCCAGCCCGTGCGGCGTGATCCAGCGCCCGGCCGCCTCGGGCCAGCCGTCGGGCCCGGTCGGATCCTCGAAGGGCTGGCCCATGGCGGCGAGCGCGGCGAAGGTCAGCCGCGCACGGTCGCGGGCGCGCAGTCCCGCGAGCCCCAGGGGATCGGCCCCGAGCGCGCGGAAGGCGCAGGCGAGGAACTCGAGCGGCTGGCGCACCTTGGCGCCCGGGCTGGCCCAGGTCGCGGGATGCTCGGCCAGGGCCGCGTAGACGGGCCTGAGCGCGCCCCCCCCGGCGCGGTAGGCCTCGGCGAGATGATCGACGAGACCGGTGTCGGGGGTGTCGGCGACGAAGTGGGTCGCGAGCTTCCAGCCGAGGTGGCGCGCCGTCTCGGGCCGCGCGGCGATGTCCTCGAGGGCGTCGAGGATGTCCTCGAGCCGGGCCTCGCGGCCGCTGCCGTAGACGCGGCCAAGGACCTTGTCGCCCCCCGGCTCGGCCCGTCCGGGGGCGAAGCGGAAGCCCGTCTCGGCAGTGAAGGAGAGCCCGGTGAAAAGCCGCGCGAGCCCGCGCACGTCGGCCTGGGTATAGCCCGCCTCGACCCCGAGCGTGTGCAGCTCGAGGACCTCGCGGGCGAGGTTCTCGTTCAGCCCGCGCCCCCGCCGCAGCCCCTGGCGCGAGTTCGGCCCGACCGATTCGGCCTGGTCGAGGTAGAGGAGCATCATGGGATGGAGGGCGGCCGCCTTCAGCATGTCGGCGAAACGGCCGCCGAGGTGGGGCCGGATCGCCGCGTCGGCATAGGCGGCGACGCCCGCGCGCATGCGCGGCTCGCGCGGGCGGACGGTGAAGTGATCGGCCCAGAACCAGGCCAGCCGCTCGCGGAAGGGCTGGCCCGCGGCCGCCCGGGCGAGGCGATGGGCAAGGATGCCGTCCATCTCCTCGCGGCGGGCGCGCTGGGCGGCCCTGAGGGCCTCGCCCGCGCCCTCGGTGCCGGCGCGGTGGGCGCGCTGGGCCTCGCGGTGGGCGCGGGCGTTGGCGAGGGCGGTCGCGAAATCGCCCACGGGCCAGCGGGCGGCATCGACGTCGGGACCGGCGAGGGCGGCGAGCATCGCCTCCGCCCCCTCGGCCTCGCCCCCCCGGGAGGGCCCGAAGCCGAGGCGGACGGCGGCGAGACGGGGGCTTGCGGACATCGGCGTGCTCCTTCGCGCCGGAGACTAGCCCCCCCGGGCCGGCGGCGAAAGCCGCGCCGCAGGGCCGGCGCCCCGCGCCGCCATCACGTCATCGCGCGCGACCCCTGAGCTGCGCGGGTTTCCGCCTTCCCCGCGCGGGCGGGGCGCGGGCCCCGCGGCCATTGCTTTTCCCCGCGCCCTGGCCCACGAGGGGCCGGGAGAGGGAGGACGCGATGACCCGCATCGACGCCACGTTCGCGAGGCTCGCCGCCGCGCGCCGCAAGGCCTTCGTCGCCTACATCATGGCCGGTGACCCCGATGCGGCGACGACGCTTGCGCTGATGCGGGGGATGCCGGCGGCGGGGGTGGACGTGATCGAGCTTGGACATCCCTTCACCGACCCCATGGCCGACGGCCCGACGATACAGAGCGCCGGGCAGCGCGCCCTGGCCGGCGGCCAGACGATGGACCGCACGCTCGACCTCGTCCGCGCCTTCCGCGCCGGCGATGCCGCCACCCCGGTGGTGCTGATGGGCTACTACAACCCGATCCATTCGCGCGGCGTCGCCCGCTTCCTCGCCGAGGCCCGGGAGGCCGGCATCGACGGGCTGATCGTCGTCGACCTGCCGCCCGAGGAGGACGCCGAGCTCTGCCTGCCGGCGCAGGCCGCGGGGCTCGCCTTCATCCGCCTCGCCACGCCGACGACCGACGACCGCCGCCTGCCGCGGGTGCTCCGGAACACCTCGGGCTTTGTCTACTACGTCTCGATCACCGGCATCACCGGCGCCGCCGCCGCCCGGGCGGCCGAGGTCGGCCCTGAGGTGGCGCGGATCAAGGCCTCGACCGCGCTGCCGGTGGTCGTCGGCTTCGGCATCGCCAGCCCCGAGGCGGCCGAGGCGATCGCCGGCGTCGCCGACGGGGCAGTCGTGGGCTCGGCGATCGTGGGGCGGATCGGCGAGGGCCGCCCGGTCGCCGAGGTCCTCGCCTTCGTCGCGGGCCTCGCCGCCGGCGCCCACCGCTCCTGAGGCTGCCGCTCCCCGCGCGGGCGCCGCACCGGCCGCGGCGGGGGTGTTGACAAGCGCCGGGGGCCTTCCTATCTGCGCGCCATTGGCACTCACCGGGGGTGAGTGCCAGCACGCAACCGGAAGAACCCAAGGAGCGTTCCGAAATGGCATTCAAACCGCTGCACGACCGCGTGCTGGTCAAGCGCGTCCAGGGCGACGAGAAGACCAAGGGGGGCCTCATCATCCCCGACACCGCCAAGGAGAAGCCCGCCGAGGGCGAGGTGGTCGCGGTCGGCGAGGGCGCCCGCAAGGATTCGGGCGAGCTGATTCAGCCCACGGTCAAGGCCGGCGACCGCATCCTGTTCGGGAAGTGGTCGGGGACCGAGGTCACGCTGAACGGCGAAGAGCTTCTGATCATGAAGGAAAGCGACATCCTCGGCATCGTCGGCTGAGCCGTCGCGCGTTCCCTTTCGAAACAGTCCAGGAGAAGGCGACATGGCCGCCAAGGAAGTGAAGTTCGATTCCGATGCCCGCGCGCGGATGCTGCGCGGCGTCAACATCCTCGCCGATGCGGTGCGGGTGACGCTCGGCCCCAAGGGGCGCAACGTGGTGCTGGAGAAGTCCTTCGGGGCGCCGCGGATCACCAAGGACGGCGTCACCGTCGCCAAGGAGATCGAGCTCGAGGACAAGTTCGAGAACATGGGCGCGCAGATGGTCCGCGAGGTCGCCTCGCGCACCAATGACGAGGCCGGCGACGGCACCACCACCGCGACCGTGCTGGCCCAGGCGATCGTCCGTGAGGGGCTGAAGTCGGTGGCCGCCGGCATGAACCCGATGGACCTCAAGCGCGGCATCGACCTTGCGGTCGACCATGTCGTGACCAGCATCAAGGCCGCCTCGCGGCCGGTGTCCGATTCGGCCGAGGTCGCCCAGGTCGGCACCATCTCGGCCAACGGCGAGGT
>JADLCV010000161.1 GCA_020846995.1 Paracoccaceae bacterium | reverse complement strand
GCCGAGAGCTGCACGCCCTCGAGCCGGCGCTGGTCGAGCCCGTGCGAGGAGGCCTCCATGGCGGCATGGGTGACGCCGGCCGCGGCCATGGCCGCGAGCAGGCGGTGGAGCGTCAGCGCATCGGGCGTCGTGTGGCCGAGCGGGGCGGCGAAGGCGCCCTCGACCCCGGTCGTGCCGATGCTCGCCGCGAGAAGGCCCTGGGCCTGCCAGAGCTGGCGGGCGAAGCCTGCGACCGAGGTCTTGCCGTTGGTGCCGGTGACGGCGACGACCGTCGCCGGCTGGGCGCGATGCCAGAGGGCGGCCGCCCGGGCGAGGGCCTCGCGCGCGTCCGCGGCGACGACGAGGGCCGCCCCCGCCGCCGCCACCGCCACCCGGCAGGCCCGCGCGCCTTCGGCGTCGGTCAGGACCGCCGCCGCCCCGAGCGCGAGCGCCGCCGGCACGAAGGTCGCGCCATGGGCGCGCGTTCCCGGCAGGGCGGCGAAAAGCGTTCCCGCCGCGACCGCCCGGCTGTCGAGCGCGAGCCCCGTGACCCGCGCCTCCCGCCCCCCCTCGGCGCGAAGGCCGAGATCCCCGAGTGTCCGTTCCGCCGCGCCCACCTCGCCCCCCCCGGCCGGCCCGCCGCCCATGGCGCGGGCCGTCAGTTGCGGACGCGGATTAGCGCATCCGCCGCGGCAGGTTCAATCTCCGGCCGGAGCCCGAGAAGGGGGGCGGTGCGGCGGATCACCTCGGCCGCCACCGGCACCGCCGTCCAGCCCGCCGTCCGCCGCGGCTCGGGCCCCGAGGTCTCGACCGGCTCGTCGAGCGTCACGACGAGGACGTAGCGGGGGGCGTGGGCGGGAAAGACGGCGGCGAAGGTCGCGATCACCCGGTCCTCGTAATAGCCCCCGCGCGGGCGCGGCTTGTCGGCGGTGCCGGTCTTGCCGCCGACGGGATAGCCCGCGACCTCGGCGAGGCTCGCCGTGCCCCGCGTGACCGTCGCCCTCAGCATGGCGCGGATCGCCGCCGAGGTCGCCTCGGAGACGACGCGGGCGCCCCTCTCGGGGGTGTCCCGGCGCAGGAGCGTGGGCGTGACGCGGGTGCCGCCGTTGACGAGCGCGGCGTAGCCCGCGGCGAGGTGGAGGGGGCTGATCGACAGTCCGTGGCCGTAGGCGATCGTCATGGTCGCGATCTCGGACCACTGCCGGGGCAGGAGGGGGCGGGCGAGCGCCCCCTCGGCCAGCTCGAGCGGCAGGGGATCGAGAAGGCCGAGCGCGCGCAGGAAGGCCTGCTGGCGCTCGCCGCCGATCTGCACCGCGATCCGCGCCGTGCCGATGTTCGAGCTCTTGACGATGACGTCGGTGACCGAAAGCTCGGGCCCGTAGTTGCGGAAGTCGCGGATGCGGTAGCGCCCCCAGGTCAGCGGCCCGCGGGTGTTGATGCGCGTCGCCGGGGTCACGAGGCCGAGGTCGAGGGCCTGGGCGATGGCGAAGGGCTTCATCACCGAGCCGAGTTCGTAGACGCCGAGGACGGCGCGGTTGAAGAGCGGGCTAAGGGCGGGGTCGCCGGCGACGGCCGGGGCGGGGCGGACGTTGGGGTCGAAGTCCGGCAGCGACACCAGCGCCACGACCTCGCCCGTCACGGCATCCATGAGGACGGCCGAGGCGCCGGCCGCGTTCATCAGCCGCATGCCGGCCCCGAGGACCTCGCGCACCGCCGCCTGCACGCCGAGGTCGAGCGACAGCACGACCGGCACCGCCCCTTGCGCGGGATCGCCGAGCCGGCCGTCGAGGGCGCGCTCGAGGCCGGCGGTGCCGACGATCTCGGCCGCGCTCACCCCCTCGCGCCCGAAGGCGACGCCGCCGAGGACATGGGCGGCCTCGGGCCCGTTGGGATAGAGGCGCATCTCGCGCGGCCCGAACTGCAGGCCGGGCTCGCCGATGTCGTGGACGGCCTGCACCTGCTCGGGCGAGAGCCGGCGGCGGAGCCAGACGAAGCGGCGGCCGGGGTCGGTGAACTCGCGCAGGAGCATCGGGGCGTCGAGTTCGGGGATGACCGCGGCCAGCGCGCGGGCGGCGCGGGGCCCATCGACCATGCGGTGGGGCTGGGCGTAGAGCGCCTGGGTCGGCAGGTTGGTGGCCAGGATGCGGCCGTTGCGGTCGACGATGTCGGCGCGGCTGCCGAGGATCGCGGCGCCGGCGTCGGCGGTCCGCGGCTCGGCCGCCTCGGCGGTGGCGATCGCCGCCATCCGCGCCCCGATCGCCCCGAAGGCGATGACGAAGAGCAGCCCCAGCATGAGGAGCCGCCCCTCGGCGCGGACGCGGGCGCCGTCGCGCCGGGCCTCCTCGCGCTCGCGGCGGTGGGAGCGCTCGACGGCGTCGGGGTTCTCGCCGCGGTCGCGGGCCGAGAGGACGGGCGCGAGCGGGCGCAGCGGCCGACGGATCACAGCCCTTCCTCCCCCTCCGACGAGAGCGTGACGCTCGGGCCGAGCGCGGCCCCGAGCGGGGGATAGGCGACCTGGCCGATGGCCCCGAACTGGCCGGCCTCCATCGGCATGAGCCGGAGCCGGTCGAAGGTCAGCGCGACCAGCGCCGCCAGCCGCTCGGGGCGGTTCAGATAGGCCCATTCGGCGCGCTGCATGGCCAGCGATTCGCGCAGGCGGGCGATCTCGTCCTGAAGCCGGCCGACCCCGCCCAGCGCCTGCTGGGTGGCATAGTTTTCGCGGTAGGCCCAGGCGGCAAGGCCCATCACCCCGAGACAGGCAAGGACGTAGAGAACCCCGCGCATCACTCCCCCTCCGTCGCGGCGAGCGGCGGCAGCCCGAGGGTGGCGGCGGGCGCCGCCGCCGGCCGCGCCGGCGCCGCCGTGCGCCGCGCCAGCCGCAGCCGGGCCGAGCGGGCGCGCGGGTTCGCCGCCCGCTCTGCGGCATCGGCGACGATGCCGCCGGGAACGACCGGCCGGAAGGTCGCCGCCGCCGGCGCCGGCGCCGCGGCCGCCGGGGCATGGCGGCTGCCCCGGCCGGCCGTCCCCGCGGCCCCGGCCAGGAAGCGCTTGACGATGCGGTCCTCGAGCGAATGGAAGCTGACGACGGCGAGCCAGCCCCCGGGCGCGAGCGCCCGCTCGGCCGCGGCGAGGCCGCGGGCGAGGTCCGCAAGCTCGCCGTTGACGGCGATGCGGAGGGCCTGGAAGGTGCGCGTCGCGGGGTGGATGGCGCCCGCCCGCGGGGCCGGCAGGCAGGCCGAAACGATGGCCGAAAGCCGGCCCGTGGTCAGGATCGGCGCCTCGGCGCGGGCGCGCAGGATCGCGCGGGCGATGCGGCGGGCCGCCCGCTCCTCGCCGAACTGGCGGAGGATGTCGGCAAGCCGGCCCTCGGGGGCGTTGTTGACAAGGTCGGCCGCACTCGTCCCCTCGCCCGACATGCGCATGTCGAGCGGCCCGTCGTGGAGGAACGAAAAGCCCCGCCCGGCCGTGTCGAGCTGCATCGACGACACCCCGAGGTCGAGGACGACGCCGTCGAGGGGGGCAGGCGCCAGGCGGTCGAGGTCGCGGAAGTTGCCGCGGACGCGCACGAGCCGGTCGCCCCAGGCACCGGCCCAGGGATCGGCGAGGGCGAGGGCGGCAGGGTCGCGGTCGACCGCGATCACCCGCGCCGCCCCGGCCGCGAGAAGCGCGCGGGCATAGCCGCCGGCGCCGAAGGTGCCGTCGAGCCAGAGGCCCCCGACCGGGGCGATCCGGGCCAAGAGGGGGGTGAGCAGGACCGGACGGTGGGGCGAGGGCGGCGGCGGCGCCCCCGCCTGCGGCCCCGCGGACGCGAGGAGGGCCATGGCGCTCAGCCCCGCGTCCGCCCCGGCAGGAGCGAGGCGGGGTCGAAGTCGGGCGGCTGGCGGTCGAGCCAGTCGCGGGTGCGGGCGACCTTCTTGGCCGCGTAGGTGGCGGGATTCCAGATGTGGAAGCGGTCGCCGGCGGCGAGGAAGAGCACGGATTCGCCGAGGCCGACCTTCTCGCGCAGGGGCTTGGGGATGACGATGCGGCCGTCGGGCTGGACCTCGGCGGGATGGCTCTGGCCGTAGAAGAGTTCCTCGACCATCTCGCGCTCGACCGAGCCGCGCACCATGCGGTCGACGGCCTCGTCGATCTCGTTCATCGCCGTCATCGTGAAGCACTCGAGATAGTCGCGCCGGTGATCGCCGAAGACGATCACGAACTGCGGCTTGCGGCCCTCGACCCAGTCGGGATCGGCGGTCTCGATGACGGCGCGGAAGGTTGCGGGGACCGAGACCTGGCCCCTGGCCAGATCCATCTTCTGGGTGAAGCTGCCCCTGAACCTCTGCGCCACCGCCCCGCGGCTCCTTCACCTCGGCCCCGGAGGCCCGACCCCGGAACGAGATCGGCGGACCGGGCCGCTGCCAGAGCCCGATCCGCCGCCCTCGTCCCATCGCTGGGCCGCTCCGGCTGCACCTGTCGTCCGGGGGGAGTGGACGGATGTGCTCGTATGGTGCGCCGGATGCCTCTTCTTCTCACTCCGGTGAGGGGGTTGCCTGTATGACCCCTGCCTCCGGGTCCCGCGGGGTCTTGAGCTCCCGTCTGTTGGCCCTCACCACGGGGAAACTCATGACATGGGAAATCATGCGAAGCAACTGGATTCTGTTCATCCACTGCTTTTGCGTCGCCCGGGAAGTGTCTGATCTGCAACAGTTACTTCCTGATGGCGAGGGGGGTGCCACAATATCAGGTATAGGTCTGCAGCAAAACCACAATACCTGCCTAGAAACCATCTGGCAAGTGATTTCCCACGATCTCACGCGACCTTCACCCGAACGGTCCAGGCATCGGCCTGGAATGGTCAAGGGAGCGCGGATTCGCCCCGGGTTGCCGGCCCGGGGGCGCGAATCGCGACCGTTCACGGGGACGCGAGCGCCCCCGCGAGGGTCCGGAAGGCAGACTTCCCGTGAATTCCCGCGCCGGCGCGACTCAGGCCACGCCGTCGGCGACCAGCCGCCGGGCGAGGCGGGCGTAGGCCGCGGCACTCGGCCCCTCGCCGGCCGCGACCGGGGTGCCGGCGTCGCCGGCGAGGCGCACCTCGAGCGCGAGCGGCAGGGCCCCGAGGAAGGGCAGGTCGAGCCGCCGGGCCTCGGCCTCGACCCCGCCATGGCCGAAGATGTGGCTCTCGTGGCCGCAGTTGGGGCAGACGAAGACCGACATGTTCTCGACCAGGCCCGCGACCGGCGCCTTGAGCTGGCGGAACATGGCGATGGCCTTGCGGGCATCCATGAGGGCGACGTCCTGCGGTGTCGAGACGATGAGCGCGCCCGCGAGCGGCACCTTCTGGCAGAGCGAGAGCTGGACGTCGCCCGTGCCCGGCGGCAGGTCGACGACGAGGACGTCGAGCGTGCCCCAGGCGACCTGGCCCAGCATCTGCTGGAGCGCGCCCATGAGCATCGGGCCGCGCCAGATCACCGCCGTGTCCTGGTTCTCGAGCATCAGCCCGATCGACATCAGGGTGACGCCGTGGGCCCGGAGCGGAACGATGGTCTTGCCGTCGGGCGAGGCCGGGCGGGCCGAGACGCCCATCATCCGCGGCAGCGACGGCCCGTGGATGTCGGCGTCGAGGAGGCCCACCCGGCGGCCGGCGCGGGCGAGCGCCACGGCGAGGTTCGAGGCGACGGTCGACTTGCCGACCCCGCCCTTGCCCGAGGCGACGGCGAGGATGCGGGCGACGCCCGGGATGGGCGCGGGGCCGGCCTGGGGGGCGGGGTGGCGGCCGATGCGAAGGTCGGGGGCGGCGCCGCCGGCGGCGCCCGGCCCCGCGGGCCCGGGGGAGGAGGCGTGCGCGGCCAGCGCCACCGCCGCCGAGGCGACGCCCGGCAGGGCCCTGACCGTCTCCTCGGCGACCCGGCGCAGGCCCTCCATGCGCCGCGCCGCCTCGGGCGAGGGCGCCTCGAGGACGAAGCGCACGGCCCCGCCCTCGATCGCGAGCGCCCGCACGAGATCGCGCGACACGGGGTCGCCGCCGTCGGGGAGGGCGATGCGTCCCAGCGCCTTCAGAACCGCCTCGCGCGTCACAGCCATGTCCGGCCCTCCGTCTGTCGCCATGGATGGGGCGCGCCGCATCGCAGCGCCCCCGGCCCTCTCTTCCCCCGCCCCGGGACGAATGCAAGCCCGTCCGCCTCCGCGGCGGCCGCCAGGCGCCCGGGCCCTGCGTCCCCCGCATGGCAGCATTGTCGCCCGGAGCGATTGTGCAGATGCAGCATCGGATTATCTTGGCCCTCGAAGCGCGGCCGGTTCGGGGTCGTGCGCCGGGTGACGGCGAGGGGATCGTCCGGGGCGGAACGCCCCCCTGCCCCCTCGCCGGGGGGCCGGGGAGCCTTCCCCGGGACCGCACCGGCGCCCGTCGCGAACGCGCGGCGCGCCGCCCGCGAGGCTGCGGGCGGGCCAAGGAACAGTCAGGGGACCCGACCTCCTCCCCGGGTTTCCTGCGCCCGGCGGCGGCACCCTCCTCCCGGGTGTCGCCGCCGGAAAACTTCCCCCTCCCCGCGCCGGCGGCGCCCGGAGGGGG
>JADLCV010000160.1 GCA_020846995.1 Paracoccaceae bacterium | reverse complement strand
CGCCACCCCGAGGTTCTCGCCGAGGCCTTCCGCGGGGCGGGCTTCCCGAGCCTCGCCATGAGCTTCGGCCGCCCCCCCGGGGCGCCACCCGCGCCCCCGCCGGCGCCCGGCCCCACCCCCCCGCGAGCGCCGCCGGCCGCCGCCGCCGCCGCGGTCCTGCCGGCCGCGGCCCGCGGCCGGCTCGACCTCCGCCTCTGACCCCCCCCTTGCCCGGGAGCCTCGCCCATGACCGCCGTCACCGCCGCCGCCGCCACCGCCCAGGCCGCCGCCCCCGCCCCGCCGCGGCGCGGCATGCTCGGCGCCGACTTCCAGACCTTCCTCCAGATGCTGACCGTGCAGATGCGCCATCAGGACCCCCTGAACCCGATGCAGGCGAGCGACTTCGCCGTCCAGCTCGCGACCTTCTCGGGGGTCGAGCAGCAGGTCCTGACGAATCAGCTCCTCGAGGGGCTGACGGTCCAGATGGGGGCGGCGGGGCTCGCCGATTTCGCGGGCTGGGTCGGGATGGAGGCCCAAGCCGTCGCCCCGGCCCATTTCGCCGGCACCCCGATCCGCCTCTCCCCGCCCATCCCCGCCATCGCCGACCGGGCCGAACTCGTCGTCCGCAACGCCTTCGGGACCGAGGTCGACCGCCGCGAGATCCCGCTCGCGGCCGGCGACTACCTCTGGGACGGCAAGGGCAGCGACGGGCTGCCGCTGCCCGAGGGGAGCTACAGCTTCGAACTCGTGAGCCACGCCGACGGGGCCCCGATCGCCGCGGCCCCGGTCCCGGTGTGGTCGCGGGTGGCCGAGGTCCGGCTGCGCGACGGCGCCGTCCACCTCCTCCTTCCCGGCGGCATCGAGATCCCGGCCGCGGCCGTCGCCGCCCTGCGCCCGCCGGCCTGACCGGACCCGCGGCGATTTTGCCCTGTCGCCGGGCGCCCGCCGGCGCTATGGAGGCCGCGTCCGCGGCCCGCCCGCCTGAGAGAGGGAGACCCTCGCGCATGAAGATCCTCGTGCCCGTGAAGCGCGTGATCGACTACAACGTCAAGGTCCGCGTCCGCGCCGACGGCAGCGGCGTCGATCTCGCCAACGTCAAGATGTCGATGAACCCCTTCGACGAGATCGCCGTCGAGGAGGCGATCCGGCTGCGCGAGCGGGGCATCGCGAGCGAGATCATCGCCGTCTCGATCGGGGTCCGGCAGGCGACCGAGACCCTGCGCACGGCCCTCGCCATGGGCGCCGACCGGGCGATCCTGATCGCGGCGGCGGCCGACGTGCACGAGGACATCGAGCCCCTCGCGGTGGCGAAGCTCCTCGCCGCGGTCGTCGGCGCCGAGGCGCCCGGCCTCGTCCTCTGCGGCAAGCAGGCGATCGACAACGACATGAACGCGACCGGCCAGATGCTCGCGGCGCTCCTCGGCTGGCCCCAGGCGACCTTCGCCTCGGCCGTCGCGGTCGCCGACGGGGCGGCGGTCGTCACGCGCGAGGTCGACGGCGGCCTCCAGGTCCTGCGGGTGGCGCTGCCGGCGGTCGTGTCCGTCGACCTCCGGCTCAACGAGCCGCGCTATGCGAGCCTGCCCAACATCATGAAGGCCAAGAAGAAGCCGCTCGAGGAGAAGACGCCGGCCGACTACGGGGTCGACGTCACGCCGCGGCTCAGGGTCCTGCGAACGACCGAACCGGCCGGGCGCAAGGCCGGCGTCAGGGTCGGCTCGGTCGACGAGCTGATCGCGAAACTCAGGGACGAGGCGGGGGTGATCTGATGGCGGTTCTTCTTCTTGCCGAGGTGTCCGACGGCCAGCTCGGGCGCGATGCCACGGCCAAGGCGGTGACGGCGGCGGCGGGGCTCGGGCCGGTGACGGTCCTCTGCGCCGGGGCCCGGGCGACGGCCGCGGCGGCCGAGGCCGCGACCATCGCCGGGGTCGCGAAGGTGCTCGCGGCCGAGGCGCCGGTCTTCGGCCACCGGCTCGCCGAACCCACGGCGGCGCTGATCGTCGCCCTCGCCCCTGGGCACGGGCACATCGTCGCGCCGGCGACGACGGATGCCAAGAACGTCCTGCCGCGGGTCGCGGCCCTGCTCGACGTGATGATCCTCCAGGACGTGACGCGCGTCGTCGATGCCGCGACCTTCGAGCGGCCGATCTACGCCGGCAACGCCATCCAGACCGTGCGCTCGGTCGACACGGTCCGCGTCGTCACCTTCCGCACCGCCGCCTTCGAGGCCGCCGGCGACCAGCCCGCCGCCCCCGTCGAGCGCGTGGCCCCGGCCATCGCCGCCGCCGGCTCGGCCTGGGTCGAGGACAAGGTCGCGGCCTCCGAGCGGCCCGAGCTGACCTCGGCCGGCATCGTCGTCTCGGGCGGCCGCGGGGTCGGCAGCGCCGAGCAGTTCGCGCTCATCGAAAGGCTCGCCGACAAGCTCGGCGCCGCCGTCGGGGCAAGCCGGGCGGCGGTCGATTCGGGCTATGCCCCGAACGACTGGCAGGTCGGCCAGACCGGCAAGGTGGTGGCCCCGAACCTTTATGTCGCAGTCGGCATCTCGGGGGCGATCCAGCACCTCGCCGGCATGAAGGACAGCAAGGTCATCGTCGCCATCAACAAGGACGAGGAGGCGCCGATCTTCCAGGTCGCCGACTACGGGCTGGTCGCCGACCTCTTCAAGGCCGTGCCCGAGCTCATCGACAAGCTCTGAGGGCTCAGAGGAGGGCGGCGAGCGCCGGGGCGAGGGCATCCGCGACCTCGGCGTGCACGGCGGGGTTCGGGAGGCCGGCGGCGGCCGCCCCCTCGAGGGCCGAGTGGCGCATGCCGAGCGTCCCCAGGGCGAGCGCCGCGGGGCTCGCCACGACCTCGACGAGGCGGGCCGCGGCGGGCCGGACCGCCTCGAGCATGGCGCGGGTCACGAGGAGGGGGTCGGAGGCGGGGTCGGTGCCCAGGCCCTCGGCCTCGGGCGCACGGGCAGCGATCCAGACCAGCACCGCCGCCCCGCCGGCGAGCCCGAGGAGGGCCCGCATCCGCTCGACCCAGGTCGCCCGGAGCGCCGCCGCGACCTCGGCGAAACGGCCGGCCGAACGCGCCGCGAGGGCGGCGACGAGATGGCGCGTGAAGGCGAACTCAGTGAAGTCGACCTCGGGGTAGAGGGCCCGCAGGGCCGGCGTCGCCGCCACGAAGCGGTCGTTGCGGCGCGGGTGGACGGCATAGAAGCGGTTGGCGAGGTTGTGGGCGCCCGTCACCTGCACGAGTGTCAGGCGCGCCGCCGCCGCCGCCCGGCGCACCTCGCCATCCTTGAGGAAGACGTCGGCGCCCGCGTTCATGCAGCCCATGTTGACGACCGTGAGGCCGAGCGCGTCCTCGACGAGGACCGGCCAGGGGCGCTCGACGAACTTGCCGTAGGTCTCGGCGCCGCCGAGGGCAAGGCAGAACGCCCCCGCGAGCGGCCGCGCCGGCCCGCGGAAGAGAAGCCGCGACGATCCGTATCGACACGGCGAATAATCGAGCGCCTCCGCGCCCGGGGCCTCGAAGGCCATGGCACCCACCCCGTTTTCGACTCACCCGCGGCCAGCCTGACGCGACCGTCCTTTCGGCAAGGCTAAGGAGCGGATTTGAACGATCGCCGGCCCCCCCGCCGCGGCGGGCCGCTTCGGCCTTGCGCCGCCCCCGCCCCGGTGCATAAGGGGCTCCGGGGCGGGACCGGGGAGGGCGCGGGGATGGAGATCGGGACGGTCGGGGTCGTCGGGGCCGGCCAGATGGGCAACGGCATCGCCCATGTCCTCGCGCTCGCGGGCTACGACGTCATCCTGACCGACGTCAGCCCGGCCGCGATCGAGCGGGCGCTGGCGACGATCGGGCGCAACCTCGAGCGCCAGGTGGCGCGGGGGCGGATCGCCGCCGCCGACCGCGAGGCGACCCTCGGCCGCATCCGCACCACCGCGGCCCTCGCCGACCTCAGCCCCTCGGACCTCGTCATCGAGGCCGCGACCGAGCGTGAGGAGGTCAAGAACGCGATCTTCGCCGGCCTCCTGCCCCATCTCGCCCCGCACACGATCCTGACCTCGAACACCTCCTCGATCTCGATCACGCGCCTGGCCAGCCGCACCGACCGGCCCGGGCGCTTCATGGGCTTCCATTTCATGAACCCGGTGCCGGTGATGCAGCTCGTCGAGCTGATCCGCGGCATCGCCACCGACGATGCGACCTTCGCGGCCTGCCACGGCGTCGTCGAGCGGCTGGGCAAGACGGCGGCGAGCGCCGAGGACTACCCCGCCTTCATCGTCAACCGCATCCTCATGCCGATGATCAACGAGGCGGTCTATGCCCTCTACGAGGGAGTGGGCAACGTGCGCTCGATCGACACCTCGCTCCGGCTCGGGGCCAACCACCCCATGGGGCCCCTGGAGCTTGCCGACTTCATCGGCCTCGACACCTGCCTCGCGATCATGAACGTCCTCCACGAGGGCTTCGCCGACACCAAGTATCGCCCCTGCCCGCTGCTCGTGAAATACGTCGAGGCGGGCTGGCTCGGCCGCAAGACCGAGCGCGGCTTCTACGACTACCGCGGGGAAAGCCCGGTGCCGACGCGCTAGACCCTCACATCGGCTCCCCGAAGCGGCCGGCGACGAGTTGGGCGAGCGCCTGGGCGAGTCGCTCGGCCTCGCGCCCGGCGGTCGTGACGGTGATGGCGCTGCCGCGGTGGGCGGCGAGCATCAGGAGCCCCATGATCGAATCGCCCTCGACCCGCATGCCGTCCTTCTCGACCGTGGCAGTCGCGTCATGGGCCTCGACGACCTCGACGAACCGGGCCGAGGCGCGGGCGTGCAGCCCCTTCTCGTTGACGATGCGCAGGATCTGCCGGCTCATCCGATCTTCCGGCCGGCGGCGACGTCGAAGCTCGCGATGTAGCGCCGCCCGGCCTCGGCCGCCGAGGCGACGGCGTCGGCAACGCCCATCCGCCGCGACTTGGCGAGCTTGATCAGCATCGGCAGGTTGGCGCCGTAGAGGATGCGGCGGTTGCCGATGGCGCAGGCCCGGAGCGAGAGGTTCGAGGGCGAGCCACCGAACATGTCGGTGACGACGACGACGCCGTCGCCCTCGTCGACGGCGTCGGCGGCCCGGCAGATCTCGGCCTGGGTGGCGGCGCGGTCGTGGTCGTCCTCGATCGCGACCGCGAGGATGCCCGTCTGGCGACCGACGACATGCTCCACCGCCGACAGGAATTCCCGCGCGAGACCGCCGTGCGCGACGATCACGATTCCGATCACGGCCCTTCACCCCTGGACGGCGGGGCGGGCAGATCCGCCCGCCGTTCGAGTTCCCTGTGGCGTATAGATACGTGCCAGCCGCCCTCCGCAAGCCTCCGCGCGACGTTTTCGGCCACCGTCACCGAGCGGTGCTGGCCGCCGGTGCAGCCGAAGGCGATGGCGAGGTGCGACCGGCCGGCCGCCCGCTGGGCCGGCAGCACGAACTCGACGAGCGCGCCGACGCGGGCGAGGAACTCGCCGCAGAGCGGGTCGGCCATGACATGGGCGGCGGCCTCGGGGCTGCGGCCGTCGAGCGGGCGCAGGCGCGGATCCCAGTAGGGGTTGGCGAGGAAGCGGCAGTCGAACATGAGCTCGACCCCCGGCGGGACCCCGCGCCGGAAGGCGAAGGAATGGACCGAGACGGTGAAGGCCCGCGTGTCCGCGCCGCAGAGCCGCCCGAGCGCGGCCCGGAGGTCGTGGGGGGTGAGGTCGGAGGTGTCGAGGACGATGTCGGCCGCCTCGCGGAGCGGCCGCAGGAGGTCCAGCTCGCGGGCGATTCCGGCAGCGGCAGGTTCGGCCGGGGCGAGGGGATGGGCGCGGCGGGTCTCGGCGTAGCGGTTGACGAGGACCTCCGGGCGGGCGTCGAGATAGAGGAGGGCGACCGAGAGGCTGGGGTCGGCGCGCAGCCGGGCCGCCAGCGTGGCGAGGCCCGCGACCGAGAAGTCGCGGTTGCGCACGTCGAGCCCGAGGGCGACCGGGCGGCCGGGCGGCTGGCCCGCGAAGAGGCGGGGGACGAAGGTCAGGGGCAGGTTGTCGATCGGCTCCCAGCCGAGGTCGGCGAGGGCGGCGACGGCGGTCGTCCGCCCGGCCCCCGAGGGGCCGGTGACGAGGACCAGCCGCTGCGCCGCCGCGGGCGGCGCCCGTCCCTCGATGTCGCGCTCCTGCCCGCTCATACCGCCCGGCCCCCGGCGCGCAGATAGGCGATCAGCGCCGCCGCGAAATGAGGGCTCGCGACGGCGTGAAGGAGGGGCAGCGGCCGGCCGAGGAGGGTGAGGGTGCGGGACGGCGGCAGGCGCAGGGTTTCGGTCCGCGAGAGGTCGGCGATGGCCGTGATCCGCGCCACGGACCGGTGGCCGACGCGGAGGAGGCCGAGCCCGCGGGCCTCGATCAGCCCGGCCGTCGGCCCCGGGGCGCGGGCGAGGATGATCCCCTCGGCGGCGGTGACGATCACCCCGTCGTCGGCGACCAGCTCGGCCCCCGCCGCCATGAGGGCGAGCGCGAGGCCCGACTTGCCTGCACCCGAGGGCCCGAGGATGAGGAGCCCCCCGGCCCCGAGGGCAACCGCCGTGGCATGGAGCGGGCGGCCCGCACGTGCCGCCGCCGCCGCGGCCCGCGCCGCCGCCGAGGGCCGCGTCGACGGCACAGCGGGCGCAGCGCGCCGCCCGGCCGGCGCCGGGCCCGCCGTCCCTCCGCCCGCGGCCGCGGGCGCCGGCGGGTCCGCCCCGCCGGGGGCGGGCCGCGTCACACCGGCAGGCCGACGACGAAGCGCGCCCCGAGCGGGTCGGAGGTCGGGTCGGCATCGGTGGGGCGGATGTTCTCGGCCCAGATCACCCCGCCATGGGCCTCGACGATCTGCTTGGAGATCGCGAGCCCGAGTCCCGAGTGCTCGCCGAACTGCCCGGCCGGGCGCTCGGAGTAGAAGCGCTTGAAGATCTTCGTCAGCGCCTGCTCGGGGATGCCGGGGCCCGTGTCCTCGACGACGACGAGGACGCGGTTGTCGCGCCGGCGCACCCAGAGGCGGACGGCATCGCCATCCTCGCAGAACGAGATGGCGTTGGTCAGGAGGTTCACGAAGACCTGGGCGAGCCGCCCCTCGAGGCCCTGCACCGCGAGCGGCCCGGGCGGGAAGTCGGTGATGAAGGCGACCCCCTTCTCGCCCGCCTGGCGGCCGAGATGCTCGCCGAGGGCGGCGAGCATCTTCAGGAGATCGAAGGCCTCGTCGCGCTCCTTGACGAGTTCGCTGTCGAGCCGCGAGGCGTTCGAGATGTCGGACACCAACCGGTCGAGGCGGCGGACGTCGTGCTCGATGACCTCGAGCAGGCGCAGGCGCTGGTCCTCGCGGCCGGTCCGCTTGAGCGTGCCGACGGCCGAGCGCAGGCTCGCGAGCGGGTTCTTGATCTCGTGGGCGACATCGGCCGCGAACTGCTCGTTGGCATCGATGCGGTCGTAGAGCGCCGTCACCATCCCCCGCATCGCCTCCGACAGCCGGCCGATCTCGTCGGGGCGGGCCGAGAGGTCGGGGATGCGGATGCGTGCCGGGCTGAGCTTGCGGGCGTTGCGCTCGCGCCCGGCCTCGGCGGCGGCGGCGAGATCGGAGATCGGGTTGGCGATCGTCGAGGCGAGCACGAGGCTGAGGCCGATCGAGACGAGGAGCGCGATGACGAACATCTGCAGCACCTGCTCGCGTTCGTCGCGCACGAGCGTGTCGATCTCGCCCGCGGCCGAGGTCAGGGCGACCGCGGCGACCGGCCGGCCCCCGGCGAGGACCGGGGTCGCGACCGTGAAGACCGTGCCCCCGGCCTCGTCGCGGTCGCTGTTGACGCGGGTGCCGCCGACGAGCGCGGCGGGGACGAGCGCCCGCGCGAGGTCCTCGGGGGCGACCTCGGGGGCCTCGCGCACCGCCGGCGAGAGGAGGGCGGAGAGCCCCTCCCAGACCCGGTTGAGGAAGTCGGTGATGAGGGTCGAGCGCCCCTCGGGGCCGAGCGCGGGCAGGCTGCCCGCCGGCCGCGCGGCCCCCAGCGCCGTCGCGAGAAGCGCCCCGTCGGGGGCGAAGAGGAAAAGCTCGACCCCGCCCCGCAGCGAGAGGCCACGGGCGATCGCGGCGGGGTCGAAGGCGCCCGGGCCGCCCGCGCGCTGCAACGCGAAGATGTCGGCGATGAGCTCGGCCTCGACGACGAGAGCCCGCTCGCGCTGCCCGACGAGGCTGTCGCGGAAGGGGTTGAGGTAGAGCACGCCGGCGACGAGCACGATCATCGCGAGGAGGTTGAAGGTGACGATCTTGCGCGCGAGCGGCGAGCGGTTGAGGGCGATGAGCCGTCGCCGCCGGCCGGCCGGCGCGCTTCCCGCCGGGGTCTGGGCGGCGATCATGTCGCCGCCGAGGACGATGCCGCCGCCGGCCGATGCCGCCGCGGCCGCGCCGGCCGTCGCGATGGGGGACGCGAAGCTCATTCCTCGTCGTAGCGGTAGCCGATGCCGTAGAGCGTCTCGATGGCCGCGAACTCGGGGTCGGCCGACCGCATCTTCTTTCTCAGGCGCTTGATGTGGCTGTCGATGGTGCGGTCGTCGACATAGACCTGGTCGTCGTAGGCGACGTCCATGAGCTGGTCGCGGCTCTTCACGTAGCCCGGCCGGGTCGCGAGCGCCTGGAGGAGCAGGAACTCGGTCACCGTCAGGGTCACGTCGCGGCCCTTCCACGTCACCGCGTGGCGCAAGGGATCCATGACGAGGCTGCCGCGGACCATGACCTTGCTTTCCTCGACGACCGGCATCTCGCCGGTCTGGATCACCTCCTGGCGGCGCAGGATGGCGCGGATGCGCTCGACGAGGAGCCGCTGCGAGAAGGGCTTCTTGACGTAGTCGTCGGCGCCCATGCGCAGGCCCAGCACCTCGTCGATCTCGTCATCCTTGGAGGTGAGGAAGATGACCGGCATCGCCGTCTTCTGGCGCAGCCGCTGCAGGAGTTCCATGCCGTCCATCCGCGGCATCTTGATGTCCAGGACCGCCATGTCCGGCAGACGCCGGTTGAAGGCGTCGAGTGCGGACTGGCCGTCATTGTAGGTGTCGACGTCGAAACCCTCGGCCTCGAGCGTCATGGCGACCGACGTCAGGATATTCCTGTCGTCGTCGACCAGGGCGATCCTCGCCATCTCAACTTCCCCTTACTGCTCGTTGGTTTGCCTGCTTTTTGTCGCATTCTCCAAGGTTCGCTCCATGGAATCAACTCCAAACTGCGAATCACCCCTCGCCGGAACCGATTGAAGGGCGGAAAATCTCAATCCTTGGCTAATTTGCCTCACCCCCCCGGGGGGGGCGGCAGGGGCTCGCGCACGATGGTCGCGCAGGCGCCCCTGCCCTTCCGGTCGCCCTGCGCCCCCCCCGGGGGAAGGGCGGCGACAGGCCGAGGGCGCGCGCATCCGCGGGTCGCGGGGCGCAACGGCGGCGGGCGCCGGGGGTCACCCGGCGCCCGCTCCGGCGCGTCTCGCGCCGGCCGCCTCAGGGATTGGCGGCGATCGTCGATTCGAGCCAGTCGATGTAGTTCGAGACCCGCGTGTAGACCGAGAACAGCGCCGTCTCGTCGCAGCTCCGCGTGTCGCCCGCCGTCAGGCCCCAGCTGACGATGCCGACCTGGATGTAGCTGCCATCGGTCAGCGGCACCACGAGGGGCCCGCCCGAGTCGCCGTTGCACGACGTCCGCCCGCCCTCGTAGGAGCCGGCGCAGACCATGTTGTCGGTGAGCGGCAGGGGCGCCCGCGACACGAGTTCCTGCCAGGCCGACTGCGAGTCCTCCTCGGACAGGCCGAAGACGTCGGCGGCGTAGGAGAAGCCCCGCATCGCCTCGGCCCCGCGGGCCTCCATCATCGTGCGGTTGCAGAGTTCGTTGCCGAGGACCTCGACCTGGACCTCGTACATGACCGGGGTGGCGCGGGCGCCCTCGATCAGGCCCCCGCCGGTGACGATGGTCGCGACGCCGGGCTGGTCGAGGACGTCGGCGAACTCGGCGGTCGGGATCTGGATCGTCGAATAGGGCACGTTGGGCTTCCGCGCGAGGCGGACGAGGGCGAGGTCGTTGTCGAACTCCTCGGAGTCGTAGCCGGCGAAGATGTGCACCGAGCGCACCGGCACGCGGTCGCCGCGGCCCTCGGCCAGCGTGTTGGAGCCGACGAAGACCTCGAAGACCTCCGGGCGGAGATCGAAGGAGTTGCCGTTCTCGTCCTCCATGCGGACGCAGTGCGCGGCCGTCAGCACCCATTCGTCGAGCAGCATCGAGCCGCCGCAATACTGGGCGTCGGTCGAGGTCGGCTGGCCGGCGACGAGGAGGGCGACCTGCCAGGGCCAGGCACCGTCGGCCGCGGGGTGGCCGCCGATGCCGCGGGCGGCCTCGGCCACGGCCGCATCGCCCTCGGGCAGGGCGGCGTCGCGGGCGGCCTTGGCCCCGCTCTGGGCGAAGGCAAAGGGCGAGGTCGCCCCGCCCCCCTCGCCCGCGACCTGGGCCGCGGCGAGGCCCGCGGCGAGCACCGCCGCCGCCAGCGCCGCCCCGAGCAGGGCGGCAGGCTTCTTCCGGTAGGTCTTCATGGGCGTCCTCTTCGGTTGTCAGGACTGCGGGGAACGGACGGTGACGGCCGTCCGGTAGACGGTGATCGGATCGGGCGCGGCCGGGGCGGCGGGAAAGTCGCGCAAGGTCGGTCCGGGGTCGATCGCCGCAAGGAGGAAGTCGCCGGTCGCGCTCGAGGCGAGGTCGCGGAGGGTGACATCGTCGGCGAGGAGCGAGAGGTCGGTGCGGGGGGCGCCCTCGGCGGCCGGAACGGCGATGACGATCAGCTCCTCGAGGGCGATGCCGGCGGGGTTGAGGAGCTGGAGGGCCACCTCCTGGCGGGTGCCGGGCTCGAGCCGGTTGCCCTGCCCGGCGAGCGGCCAGAGGACGCTGACGTGGAAGGAGCGGTCGACGTAGAGGACGGTGACGTCCTGGGCCCGGCGCGAGCCGTTGGCAAGCGCAAGCCGCAGCACGTCGCAATGGGCCAGCGGGCGGCGGGCGGGGTCGATGCCGGGCTCGAGGGGGCCGGAGGCAGCGCGGGCGCACTCCGCCCCGCCGGTCGCGTGGGGCTCGCGGGCGATCGTGACCGCGACCGGGGGGCCGTAGACGGTGAAGCTGCGGGCGGCGGCGCGCTCGGCGAGCGCGAGGGCCCGGCGCAGGCGCTCGACCCGCGCTGCCCGGCCGAGGAGGCCGGCAAGCTCGCCCGCCTCGGCCGCCGTGACGCGCGGCGAGGTTCCGGGCCCCCTCGCGTCGATGACACCGTCGGGGCCGGTCAGGACCAGCGCGCCCTCGTCGAGGACGAGGCCGAGGTCGTAGTCGGCGGCATCGAACTCGGCCTCCACCACCCCCCGCGCCGCCGCGAGCGCGGAAAGGAAGGGGGCGTAGTCCAGGCCGTCGGCGGGGTCGGCCCGCCGCGGCGGCGAGAAGCGGACGGGGGGCGGCGCCCCGGGGGCGAGCAGTTCGGCGTGCCCGCGCGCGGGCAGGACGAGCCCGTCCTCGGGCGCGAGCGTCGCCTCGGTCGCCTCGGCCCGCACCACCCGCGCCCGCCCGAGCGGGGCACCGCCGGCGGCGCCGGCATAGACGGCGACGACCGCGCCCGCGGCGATGCCGTGGAGCCGGCCCGCGGCGAGGGTCGTGCCGGCGACGCGCAGCCGGCCGGCATCCGCGGTCGCCGCCCCGACGACGGGGGTGTCGAGGCCGGTGCCCTCGGCGTCCGGCGTCTGGGCCGGCCGGCCGGTGGCGTCGCGGCGCATGTCGTCGGTCGCGGCGGCAAAGAGCGTCGCCCAGGAGAGGTCGGGGGCACCCGTCAGGGCGGCGACGAGGGCGCGCGTGAACTCGCCATGCCAGTTCGCCGGATCGGCGGCCGGGCCGACGGGATACTCGAAGGCGCGCTCGCCCGCCTGGGCGGCGTAGAGAAAGACGAACTCGCCCCCGAGGGCCGCGTCCTCGCGGCGCGCGCCCGGATGGGCGGCGGGGGCGGCGTCGGCCGCCGGCACGCCGAGACGGGCGGGCGCGAGGTCGCGGCCCACGCCGGCCGCCTCGAGGCCGCGGAAGGCGGTGCCGGAATGGCAGGAATCGATGATCCCGACGAGGGCGGCGCCATCGGCGAGCACGGTCCGTGCCCAGTCGTTGAGTTCGTCGTCGACGAGGGCGTTCTCGACCGCGCCGCGCCGGCCCGACCAGCCGCGGACGTCGGCGGGCAGGAGGATCTCGTCCCAGCCCCCGCCCTCGTCGCCGTCGCTGTCGGGGGCCTGGCTGCCGTGGCCCGAGTAGTAGAAGATGACCGTGTCACCCTGCCCGGTGGCGGCGGCGAGCCCGTCCATGGCGGCGAGGATCGCGCCCCGCGTCGGCCGCCCGGTCGCGATCGCGGGATGAAGCCCCGGGGCGCCGTCGGCGAGGACGGTGATCGCCGCCGGGTCGACGCCGCGGTCGATGAGGGCGGAGGCGAGCAGGGCGACGTCGTTGCGCGGCCCCCGGAGGTCGACCCCCTCGAGATGGTCGTAGGCCGAGACCCCGACGAGAAGGGCCCGCACCGCCGCCGCCGCCTCGGCCGGGGCGAGCCAGCCGAAGGCGAGCGCGAGGGCGGAGAGCGCGGGGAGGGGGCGAAGGGGAGGCCGGCGCGTCATGGGCGCGAGATTACGGAGGGCGGCGCGCGGGGCAAGGACTCTCCCGCGGGGTAACGGAAGATGTCATGCGCCGCACGCCCCTTCGCCCGTCCGGCGGGGCCTCCCGTCCGGGCGTCACCGTCCCGCGGGCGCCGGTCCCCGGCTCCGCGGGCAGGCCGGGCGGGCGGCTCCCTTCCGCCGGGCGCCGCCATGGGCGGGCCCGGGACGCTCGCGGGCCGGCCCCCGGCCTCTCCGTCCCGACCCTGAAGCCACGGGCTGCGCCCGGCCGCGGGCGGCGCGAAGGGCCCGCCCGGGGTGAGGGGGACCGCCCGGGCCGGTGGCGCGAGCGCAAGCCCCCGGAACGCCGGGCGCGAGCCCGTGCGGGCGCAAGGACTGGGGTGGGGCGGCAGGACGGCTCCGCGGGAACCGGCGTGGCCATGCGGGAATCGTGGACCCTCGCGCAGACCGGGCCACGGACGATCCTCCTCGCCCCCAGGCCACGGGCAGCGCCGGCCCCGGGGGGGCGCGGTCGGGCGCGAGTCCGTGCTGACGCACGGGCGGG
>JADLCV010000159.1 GCA_020846995.1 Paracoccaceae bacterium | reverse complement strand
CGAGAACATCATCCTCAAGCTGCTCCAAGCGAGCGAATACAACGTCGAGCGGGCCCAGCGCGGGATCGTCTACATCGACGAGGTCGACAAGATCACGCGCAAGTCCGACAACCCCTCGATCACCCGCGACGTCTCGGGCGAGGGCGTGCAGCAGGCGCTGCTCAAGATCATGGAGGGGACGATCGCCTCGGTCCCCCCCCAGGGTGGCCGCAAGCATCCCCAGCAGGAGTTCCTGCAGGTCGACACGACCAACATCCTCTTCATCTGCGGCGGCGCCTTCTCGGGGCTCGAGAAGCTCATCGCCCAGCGCAACAAGGGCTCGGCGATGGGCTTCGGCGCCGACGTCAAGGAGACCGACAACCGCGGCGCGGGCGAGCTTTTCAAGGAGGTGGAGCCCGAGGATCTGCTCAAGTTCGGCCTCATCCCCGAGTTCGTCGGCCGCCTGCCCGTGATCGCGACGCTGACCGACCTCGACGAGGAGGCGCTGGTGTCGATCCTGACCGAGCCCAAGAACGCGCTCGTCAAGCAGTACCAGCGGCTCTTCGAGATCGAGGGGGTCGAGCTCTCCTTCACCGACGATTCGCTCAAGGCGATCGCCAAGCGGGCGATCAAGCGCAAGACCGGGGCCCGCGGCCTGCGCTCGATCATGGAAGACATCCTGCTCGACACCATGTTCGAGCTGCCGGGGCTGACCTCGGTCGAGGAGGTCGTGGTCAACGAGGAGGCGGTGAACGGCGGCACCCGGCCGCTCCTCATCCACTCCGACCGCGCCCAGCACGAGCCCAAGGCCGCGCGCTGAACCCTGCGGCCCCCTGGCCCATGGACGGCGCCCCCGTCCTCGGCCATAGCAGGGGCCTCCGACACCCGCCCCAGGGAGAGCCCACTCCATGCAGTTCCTGCTGCGCCTTCTGACCTGGTGGAACAGCCAGACGCTCGGCACCCAGCTCTACACCTGGCGTCACGGCCAGCGGGTGGGCGAGGACGGCGAGGGCAACCGCTTCTACCAGACCCGCGACGGGCGCCGCCGCTGGGTCGTCTACAACGGCGAATCCGAGGCGAGCCGCGTCAGCCCCGACTGGCACGGCTGGCTTCACCACACCTTCGACGAGCCGCCGACGACGGCGCCCCTCGCCCGCCGGCCGTGGCAGGCCCCGCATGAGGCGAACCTCACCGGCACGCCCGCGGCCTTCGCGCCCCCGGGGTCGATCCGCCGCGGGGCACCGCCGCCGCGGCGCGACTACGAGGCCTGGCGGCCGGACTAGGGCGGGCGGGCGATGGCGCACAACCCCGCCGAGGTGGCCGTGGGCGGCATCGTCCTTGCCGTCGCCGCGGGCTTTCTCCTCCATGCCGGCTCGATGACGGGGCTCGGGCCCGCGCGCGGCGGCTACGAACTCGTGGCGAGCTTCCGCTCGGCCGAGGGGCTCGCGGTCGGCACCGACGTGCGCCTTGCGGGCGTCCGCATCGGCGCCGTCACGGGGATGGAACTCGACCCCGCGACCTTCCGCGCCGTCGCCCGCTTCCGCGTCAGGGACGGGCTCGACCTGCCCGAGGACAGCCTCGCGGCGGTGGCGAGCGAGGGGCTCCTCGGCGGCACCTTCCTCGAGATCGTCCCCGGCGGCTCGCCCATGAGCCTCGCCCCCGGCGAGGAGGTCCAGGACACCCAGAGCGCGGTCAGCCTCGTCACGCTTCTGCTGCGCTTCGTCACCGCCGAGGGGGGCGACGGCGCGGCGGCGGGGACGGAGGCGGGGAAGGCCGGGGAGTGAGCGCGGGCCTGTCCCCGGGGAGCGGGCGGGCGCGGGCGCACCCGCGCGCGCGAGGAGCGGCGCTCGCCGCCGGCCGCCTTCCCCCGCCCCGGCCGCGCCGGCGGGCGGGGGGCCTTGCGCGCCCTGCCGCCGCGGCCGTGCTCGGGGCGCTGGTCGCGGCGGCAACCGCCCCCGGAACGGCGGCGGCGGAGGTTGCGGTCGGGCGCGGCGCGGTCGTGCGCGGGCTCGACAAGGTCTCGGGCGAGACCCGGGACCTCGAGCTTTTCCCCAACGCCTCCCAGGCGCTCTGGCGGCTGACGGTGACGCTCGGCGAGTGCCGCTATCCCGCCGACGATCCCGCCTCGGACGCCTTCGCCCACCTCACGGTGCGCGACCCGCTCATGGCCGCCCCCGCCTTCGATGGCTGGATGATCGCCTCGAGCCCCGCGCTCTCGGCCATGGACCACGCCCGCTACGACCTCTGGCTCATCCGCTGCATCATCGACTGAGGGTCGGGGACGGGCCCCGGGGCGGCGAAGTCGGCCTCGAGGCCGAGCGCGCGCCGAAGCCGCCGGCGGTAGTCGTCGCGGTCGATCTCGACGCCGCCGAGGCGCGCGAGGTGGGGGGTCAGGAACTGGGTGTCGAACAGCGCGAACCCCGCCCGGCGCAGCCGGTCGACGAGATAGGCGAGCGCGACCTTGGAGGCGTCGGTGCGGCGCGAGAACATGCTCTCGCCGAAGAAGGCGCCGCCGAGGGTGACGCCGAAGACCCCGCCGACGAGCCGGCCGCCCTCGCGCACCTCGAGCGAATGGGCATGGCCGGCGCGGAAGAGCGCGAGGTAGGCTGCCCGGATGGAGGCGTTGATCCAGGTCTCGGGGCGGTCGGCGCAGCCCTCGACGACGCCCGCGAAGTCCTCGTCGACGGCGACGTTCAGGGGGGCGCGCAGGATCGTGCGGGCGAGCGAGCGCGAGACGTGGAAGTCCGCGAGCGGCAGGACCCCGCGCCGGCGGGGGTGGACCCAGTGCACCGCGGGGTCGTTCCGGCCCTCGGCCATGGGAAAGATGCCGGCGGCGTAGGCGGCAAGAAGGGCCCGCGGGGCGAGAGCCGGGGGAAGCGGGGCGAGGGGCTCGGTCATGGCGCGCCCCGAGAGATAGGGCGTCCCGGGCGGGGATGGAACCGCCCCGGGGCGAGGGCCGCCCGCCGGCGACGCGAAAGGCCCGCCCATGGGGCGGTCGGGCGCTGCCCGTGCTCGCGCACGAGCGGGGGTGGGGCGGCGGGGCGGTTCCGTGGCGGGCGGCGTCGTCATGAAGGAAACGTGGACCCCTGGGCGGAGCGGGCCATGGTCCTCTCCTCCGCTCCCCTGAGCCACGGGCAGGGCCCGGCCGCGGGCGGCGCGAAGCGCCCGCCCCGGGGTGAGGGGGGGCCGCCCGTGCCGGTGGCACGACGAGAGCCCCCCCGAACGGCACGCGCGAGCCCGTACACGCGCTCGGGCGGAGGTGAGGCGGCGGGGCGGTTCGGCATGGCGGGTGTCGCCGTGAAGGACCCGTGGCCTCTTGCCCGGAACGGGCCATGGCTCGCCCCTCCCCGCCCTCAAGCCACGGGCGGCGCCCGGCCGCGGGCGGCGCGAAGCGCCCGCCCTGGGGGGCGGCCGGGCGCTGCCCGTGCTGGCGCACGAGCGGGGGTGAGGCGGCGGGGCGGTTCCGCGGGGCGGAAGTCGCCGGAAAGGGAACGCGGACCCTCGCGCGAAACGGGCCGAGGTCCGCCCCTCCTCGCCTCAAGCCACGGGCGGCGCCCGGCCGCGGGCGGCGCGAAGCGCCCGCCCTGGGGGGCGGTCGGGCGCTGCCCGT
>JADLCV010000158.1 GCA_020846995.1 Paracoccaceae bacterium | reverse complement strand
GGCACGAGGGCCATGCCCTGTCGATCAGGCACCGCAAACGGATCGACTTGCGTCGGGACAACGATCCCCCGGATCGTTGTCTGATCCTCCTCACCTTCGGCTGGGCCAGGACCGTCGGCGGCATGGCGCAAACCGTCTATCGTGGCGCCGAACGCGTCCGCTCTCGCTTCATCCTCACGATGGCCGCCAACAACCTCGCCCGCCTGCCCCGGCCGCTGGCTGCGTGACGATGAGAAGCAGCGTCGGGCACGCATGCCTTCCTGACCGAAGGATTCGACGCTGAGCGCCGAAAGGCCACGCCAAAGGAAACCGTTTCGGCCGAGCGACCTCTTCAGCAGCCTGCTAATGACGCGCGAGCGCGGCGGCGATGCGGGCGGCGAGGCGCGCGTTCGCGTGCACGAGGGCGAGGTTCGCGGCCAGTGCCCGCCCGCCCGTCGCCCGTCCGACCTCGGCGAGCAGGAAGGGGGTGACGGCCTTGCCGGCGATGCCGCCCGCCGCGGCCGCGGCGAGGGCCGCGGCGACCGCCGCCTCGACCTCGGCCCGCGGCAGGGCGAAGGCCGCCGGCACCGGGTTGGCGACGAGCTGCCCGCCGGCGATGCCGAGCGCCCGGCGCATCCGGAAGGCGGCGGCGATCGCGCCCGCATCGTCGCGCCGCAGGGGGGCCGCGATCCCCGATTCGCGGCTCCAGAAGGCGGGGAAGTCGTCCTGCCCGACCGCGATCACGGGGACCCCGAGGGTCTCGAGGCGCTCGAGCGTCTTCGGCAGGTCGAGGATCGCCTTGGCCCCCGAGGCGACGACGCAGACCGGGGTGCGGGCCAGTTCCTCGAGGTCGGCCGAGACGTCGAAGCTCGCCTCGGCGCCGCGGTGGACGCCGCCGATGCCGCCGGTGGCGAAGACCTCGATGCCGGCCGCCGCCGCCGCGATCATCGTCGCCGCGACCGTCGTCGCCCCGCTGCCGCCCGCCGCGAGCGTCGCCGCGAGATCGGCGCGCGAGAGCTTGGCCAGGCGGGTGTCGGTCGCGAGGCGCTCGAGCCCCGCGGTGTCGAGCCCGACGCGGAGCCGGCCGTCGAGGACGGCGATCGTCGCCGGCACGGCTCCGCCCGCCCGCACCTCGTCCTCGAGCGCGCGGGCGGCGGCGAGGTTGCCGGGGCGCGGCAGGCCATGGGCGATGATCGTCGATTCGAGCGCCACCACCGGCCGGCCGCCGGCGAGTGCCGCGGTCACCTCGGGGGCAAGGTCGATGGGCAGGGCAGGGGGCATGCGCGGGCTCCGTCACGGGGCCGCCCCGCTCTGCCCCCTCGGCCGGCAGGCGTCAACGGGCGGCGGCGCCGGCGACGAGGAGGGTCGCCGCCGCGACTGCGGCGTCGAGCGCGGCCTCGGGATCCGCGCCCGCCATCTCGGCCGCGAGATGGGCGGCGACGAAGGCATCGCCCGCCCCGGTGACGCCCTGCACCGCCGTCGCCGGCGGCCGGCGCAGGCGCAGGGCACCGCCCGCCGCCTCGGCCAGGGGGGCGCCGCCGTCGGTCACGATCGCCCCAGCCAAGCCCGCGGCGGCAAGCGCCCGCGCCGCCGCCGGCGCATCGGCGAGCTCGCGGCCGAGGAGAACGGCCGCCTCGGCCCGGTTGAGGTAGAGCGTCGCTCCCGCCCGCCCGGCGAAGGCGGCCAGCCGCGCCGCCTTGGCGGGCGAGGCCGCGACCAGCCGCAGGTCGGCCGCGGCGAGGACGGGCGCGGCCGCGAGGGCGGCGAGGAAGGCCGGGGCGAGGTTGCCGTCGATCACCACCGGCCCCCGCCAGGGCCGTCCGGGCGTCGCGAGCCGGCCGTCGGCGAGGGGGGCGAGAAGGCCCGCGTCGAGGCCGTCGAGAAGGCCCGTGTCGGCGACGGCGGCGACGAGCCCGCCCCCGTCCTCGACGGCGACGTAGGCGTCGGTGGCCACCCGCGGCCGCAGGACGAAGCCCGTCGCCACGCCGGCCCGTGCCGTCGCCGCGACGAGCGCCCGCCCGGCCGCGTCGCTGCCCACCGCGGCCAGGAGCGCGGGCCGGCGACCGGCGGCCGCGAGTGCCCGGGCGATGTTGAGCGCAACCCCGCCCGGCCGCCGCAGGACGCGGCCGGGAAGGTCGTCGCCGCGCGCCGCCGGCAGGGCGGCGCGGCCGATCACGTCCCAGTGCGCGGCACCGGCGCAGAGGCAGTCGGGCGGGAAGGGGGCGGGCAGGGCCATGCCCGGCCATAGGCGCGGGCGCCCGCCCGCCGCAAGCCCGCGGGGCGCGATTCGCGCCCCGCCCCGTCCCCGGGCGGGATGGTGGCGACCATCGGGCAGGAAACCCTGCCCGCCGCGCCCGGAGGGGGGCGGTCCGGGGCCCGGTGTCCGGGGCCCGGGCGGCCGTCGGCGGGGGATGCGGAAGCCGGGATTGTTTCCATGGCGCGCCCCTCCCGCGCGACGGGCGGCCCGAGGGGGGCAAAGACCCGCCGGAATCGTTTCCGGGCGCGAAACGGCGACCCCGGCCCGCCCCGCCGGGCCCTCCGTCCATCCCCCGAAAAACAAGGAGTTGGCGCCGTTCTTTCAACAAACTTTGCGCGACTTTTCGCTTTCATGCAGCGCCGCCCCGCCTTAAGACTCGAGGGCCTGCTGGGGGGCATGGTCCGCGGACCGCAGGGGCGGCCGGAGGCGCAGGGGTTGCCCGCCCGGCCGTGCGCGGGGTGGCGCGGCCGCGCGCGACGACGGCCTCGGGGCCCTGCCATCCTGCCGGGCCGCGACCGGCCCGGGGCGGCAGCCGAGGGGCGCCGCGGGCGGGCGCCAGGGCCGGGCCGACGCGTGCCCGGAGACGTGTTGAGGAGCAAGACCATGTCCGACGACATCGAGAAGGTCCGTGAAGTCGCCCCGCTGCCGCAATGGCCGGATTGCGACGACGACGGCCTGCCGACCGACGATGCGATCACCGGCGGCGTCCTCCCGGACTATCTGTCGGGCGGGGCGGGCAACGACACGATCCGCGGCGGCAGCGGCAACGACACGATCCACGGCGGCAGCGGCAACGACCTCCTCAAGGGCGAGGAGGACGACGACGTCATCCGCGGCTGCGACGGCGACGACACGATCTACGGCGGCGACGGCAAGGACACCATCGAGGGCGACGACGGCAACGACCTGATCTATGGCCAGACCGGCGACGACCTCGTGCTCGGGGGCAACGGCAACGACACCGTCGTCGGCGACGAGGGCAACGACACCCTCTACGGCGACGATGGCGACGATTCGATCCACGGCGGCCAGGGCAACGACGTCCTCTTCGGCGGCAACGGCAACGATTCGCTCTACGGCGACGACGGCGACGACGTCCTCAAGGGCATGGACGGCGACGACCTCCTCGATGGTGGGGCCGGGCAGGACCAGATGTGGGGCCATGCCGGCAACGACACGCTCGTCAGCGGCGGCGACCGCACCCAGGGCGGCAACATCCTGCACGGCGACGACGACCGCGACCTCATCATCGCCGGCAACGGCGACACCGTCTACGGCGGCAACGGAGGCGACGACTGGGACACGCTCGACCTGCGCGGCCTCGGCCCCTACCGCATCGTCGACCGCGTCACCGATTCGGACGGCAACGGCTACAACGGCACCGTCCAGCTCCTCGACGACGACGGAAACGTCATCGGCACCATCAGCTTCACCAACATCGAGGACATCATCCCCTGCTTCACGCCGGGCACCATGGTCGCGACCCCGCGGGGCGAGGCTCCGGTCGAGGAGCTCGAGGTCGGGGACCGCGTCATCACCCGCGACAACGGCATCCAGGAGATCCGCTGGATCGGCGCCCGCAGCTTCGACTGGAAGGCCCTGGCGGCCAGCCCGCACCTCCAGCCGGTCCTGATCCGCGCCGGTTCGCTCGGCCACGGCCTGCCCGAGCGCGACATGCTCGTGTCCCCCAACCACCGCATGCTCGTCGCCAACAGCCGCACCGCCCTCTACTTCGAGGAGCACGAGGTCCTCGTCGCGGCCAAGCACCTCGTCGACCACCGCGGCGTCCGCCGCATCGAGTCGGTCGGGACGACCTACATCCACTTCATGTGCGACCGCCACGAGGTCGTCCTGGCGAACGGCGCCTGGACGGAAAGCTTCCAGCCCGGCGACCATTCGCTGAAGGGCCTCGACAACACCCAGCGCTCGGAACTCTTCGAGATCTTCCCCGAGTTGCGGACCCCGGTCGGGGTCGAGGGCTATGTCGCCGCCCGCAAGACGCTCAAGGCCCACGAGGCGCGGCTTCTCTTCTGATCTCCCTCCACAGGGGATCGCGGGCGCCTTCCCCCCCCGGGGGGGGGCGCCGGGGCAGGGCGGACGGACGGGGAACCTGGCACCCCGGCCGTCCGCCTTCCTGTCCGCGCCTGCGGCCCGGCTGCACCGGGTCTCGCCCCCGCATCGCCGCCGCCCCAGTAAGGCCGCATTTACCATGTCCTCCTCGCCCCGGGCGGCGCCCGGCGCGCCGGCGGGGCAGGGCGTGCGATGGCGAACATCGTTGGCGACGGCGGCGACAACAGCCTCGTCGGGACCTGGTTCAGTGACGACATCCGCGGGCTTGGCGGCAACGACACGCTGAGGGGCCTGCAGGGGCGCGACAGTCTCCAGGGCGGGGACGGCGCCGACCTCCTCGACGGCGGCGACGGCCGCGACACGCTCTCGGGCGGGACCGGCAACGACACGCTCATCGGCGGCGACGGCTCCGACCGGCTCGACGGCGGCTCGGGAACCGATTTTGCCGACTACTCGGGGTCGGGCGCGGGCGTGAACGTCGATCTCGCGGCCGGAACGGGCGCGGGCGGCGATGCCCAGGGCGACACGCTTGCGGGCGTCGACGGGCTGATCGGCTCGGCCCACGACGACACGCTCCGTGGTTTCGACGGCCAGAGCGACGACCCCGCCGACACCTACACCAACATCTTCTTCGGCGGCGACGGCAACGACCTGCTCGATGGCCGCGGCGGCGACGATCTCCTCTACGGCGACGCCGGCAACGACACCGTCCTCGGCGGCCGCGGCAACGACCTCATCGACGGCGGCGACGGGGCCGATTCGCTCGTCGGCGGCGACGGGCGCGACACGCTTTTCGGCAACCTCGGCGATTTCGTCGACGGCAGCGAGGGCGGCGACGACTTCGACACCCTCGACCTCACCGGGCGCGGGCCGCTCCGCATCCTCTACGACCCCGACAATCCCGAGAACGGCATCGTCCAGTTCCTCGACGCCGACGGCAACGTCATCGGCACGCTGACCTTCCGCAACATCGAGGACGTCGTCCCCTGCTTTGCCGCGGGCACGCGGATCGCGACCGCGACGGGGCTCCGCCCGGTCGAGACGATCGCGGCGGGCGATCTCGTGCTGACGCGCGACCGTGGCCTCCGGCCGGTGCGCTGGGCGGGGGCGCGCCGGCTCGGGACGGGCGAGCTTCTCGCCGCGCCGTCGCTTCTCCCGGTGCGCATCGCCGCCGGCGCGCTCGCGCCCGGGGCTCCGGCCCGCGATCTCGTCCTCTCGCCCCAGCACCGCCTCCTTCTCGCCGGGGCGCGGGCGGAACTCCTCTTCGGCGAGGCCGAGGTCCTCGCCCCCGCGGTCCAGCTCATGGGCCTGCGGGGCGTCTCCCGCGACCCTCCGCGCCCGGTCACCTACCACCATCTCCTCTTTGAGGACCACGAGATCCTCCTGTCGGAGGGCGCCTGGAGCGAGAGCTTCCAGCCCGGCGCGGCGAGCCTTCGCGGCCTCGATCGCGCCCAGCGGGAGGAGATCCGCGCCCTCTTCCCCGATCTCGGCGGCGACACCCCCATGCCCGCCGCCCGCCCCTCGCTCCGCGGCTGGGAGACGCGGGCGCTCATGGCCGCCTGAGGACGGGCGGGCGCGCAAGGCGGGCTGGACAGGCGCGGGCGAAGGCGCCAGCCTGCCCGGGCCATCGCTGCCCGCGGAATCGTCCATGCCCCACATCCGACCCGTCGCCCGTCCCTGGCATCTCTGGCCCGTGGCGCTCGCGGGCCTCGCCGTCTACGCGGCGCTTGCGACCGACTACCTCCTCGTCCGCTTCGGGTTCGAGACGGCGGCGGCGCTGGTCCTGGCCGGCGCCGACGCCGAGCTTGCCGCCCAGCCCCTCGGGCTCGCGCTGGCCTGGGGGGTGGCGGTCTGGGGCGGGCTCATCGGGGCGGCGATGCTGATCGCGCGCGAGGACGGGGCGGCCGTCGCCCTCGCCTTCGCCCTCATCGGCACGCTCGTCATGCTCGGCCACGCGCTCGCGGGCCTCGCCGCGCCGCCGACGCTCGAGGCGGTCCGGGCGGCGGGCACGGGGCTGGCCCTGCTCGCGGCCTTCGCCCTCCTCCTGTGGCTCTACGCCCGCGTCCAGAAGCAGCGCGGCGTCCTGACCTGAGGGGGCCCCCGGGGGCGCGCGCCCGGGCCGGTCAGCGCCCGGTCCGCGCCCGCCAGGCCGCCCAGTCCTCGGGCGTGTCGAGGTCGGTGACGGCCCGCGCCCCGGGCAGCGCCACCCCCCGCACGCGCCCCGCATGCTCGGCGAGGAGCGCCCGCGCCCCGGCATCGCCCGCGGCCCGGGCGAGGGCGGGAAAGAGGTCGGCGGGGATCAGCACCGGGTGGCCCGGCCGGCCGTCCGCGGCCGTCCCGCGCAGGATCGCCGCGGGTGTGGCGGCGTGGGCGGCAAGGAGGCGCGCGAGATCCTCCGCCTCGATCTCGGGCAGGTCGGCGAGAAGGACGAGGACGGCCGTGGCGCCCGCGGGCAGGGCCGCGACCCCGGCGCGGAGCGAGGCCCCCATGCCCTCGGCGGCATCCCCGGCCGTGACCGCGGCCACGTCGAGGCCCGCGAGCGCGGCCGCGCGCGCCGCCGCCCCCGGGGGGAGGACGACGATGACCGGGCGCCCCGTCGCCACCGCGGCGCGGGCCAGGCGGGTGAGGAGCGCGACCCCGTCGACGGGCAGAAGGACCTTGTCGGCCCCCCGCATCCGCGCCGCCGCCCCGGCGGCGAGGATGAGGATCGCGGGCCCCGGCGCCGTCACGCCCGCATCCGCCCGCCGTCATCCCAGAGGGGGGCGAGATGGACGCGCGCCGGCCGGCGGTCGCCAAGGATCTCGATCTCGACGGCGAGCCCGTCGCGGATGCGCCCGGCGGGAAGGAAGCCCATCGCCACCGACTTCCCCGTCCAGTGCGAAAAGCCGCCCGAGGTGCAGAAGCCCGCGACCCTGCCCTCGAGCCAGACCGGCTCCCAGGCGACGACGTCGGCATCGGCGGCCTCGACGACGAAGGGCACGAGGCGGCGGGCCGGCCCCTCGTCCCGGGCCCGCGCGACGGCCGCCCGGCCGATGAAGTCGGCCCCCTTGGCCAGGCGCACGAAGCGGTCGAGGCCGGTCTCGGCGGGGGTGTAGTCGGGCGAGAACTCGCGCCCCCAGCTTCCGAACCACTTGTCGAGCCGCAGCGACATCATCGCCCGCATCCCGAAGGGGGTGAGGCCAAGGTCGCGCCCGGCCTCGCCGAGGATCTCCCACAGCGCCCGCTGGCTCATGTGGTCGCAGAAGAGCTCCCAGCCGAGATCGCCCGTGTAGCTCACCCGTTGGGCGATGACATCGACCATGCCCACGGTCAGGCGGCGCACGTCCATGAAGCCGAAGGCCGCGACGTCGGCGCGGCACACGCGGGACAGAAGCTCGCGCGCGCGCGGCCCGGCGATCTGGAAGCCGGTGCGGGCGTCGGACCGGTTCTCGACCGTTACCCCGGCCTCGGCATGGTCGGAAAACCACCGCATGTGCCAGGCTTGCGCGCCGTAGCTCGCGGTGAGCATGAACTCCGTCTCGGCCAGGCAGGAGACGGTGAAGTCGCCGATGATGCGGCCGGAGGGGGCGAGCAGCGGGTTCAGCGCCACCCGCCCAGGCACCGGGATCGTGCCCGCGAGCAGGCGGTCGAGCCAGGCCCGCGCGCCCGCTCCGGTCACGCGGTATTTTCCGAAGTTCGACAGCTCGTTGATGCCCACACCCTCACGCACCGCGCGAACCTCGCGCGCGGTCGCCTCCCAGGCGTTCGAGCGCCGGAAGGTCGGGGTCTCGTGGCCCGCCTCGCCGGGACGGGCGAAGTAGTTGACGACCTCGAGCCCGTATTGCTGACCGAAGACCGCGCCCATGTCCCTGAAGCGGTCATGGACGGGCGAGGTGCGCAGCGGCCGCCCGGCGGGCCGTTCCTCGTTGGGATAGGAGACCGAGAAGCGCATGCGGTAGGTCTCGACGACCTTGGGCACGGTGTAGCCGGGATTGGTCCAGTTGCCGAAGCGGGCGACGTCGAAGCCGCGCGGGTCGCGCTCGACCTCGCCCGCGGCCATCCACTGGGCGAGCGCGAGGCCCATGCCGCCGCCCTGGCTGAAGCCGGCCATCACGGCGCAGGCGGCCCAGTAGTTGCGCAGGCCGGGAACGGGGCCGACCAGCGGGTTGCCGTCGGGGGCGAAGGTGAAGGGGCCGTGGATGACGCGCTTGACGCCCGAGCGTTCGAGGACCGGGAAGCGGCGGTAGGCGAAGGCGACCGAATCCTCGATCTTGTCCCACTGCTCGTTCAGAAGCTCGTGGCCGAAGCCCCAGGGCGTGCCCTCGAGCGCCCAGGGCTCGCAGGGCTGCTCGTAGAAGCCGATGCAGAGGCCGCGCCCCTCCTGGCGCAGGTAGCTTTCGCCGCCGGGGTCCATGACATGGGGAAACTCGCGCCCGGCCTTGAGGATGGCCTGGATCTCGGGGATGTCCTCGGTGACGAGATACTGGTGCGCCATGGGCAGGAGCGGCAGGTAGACGCCGGCCATCGCCGCGACCTCGCGGGCCCAGAGGCCGGCGGCGTTGACGACGTGCTCGGCGAAGACCGTGCCCTTCTCGGTCACGACCTCCCAGCTGCCGTCGGGGCGGGGGCGGGTGGCGAGGACGCGGTTGTGGAGCACGAACTCGGCCCCCCCGAGGCGGGCGGCGCGGGCGTAGGCATGGGTCGTCCCCGACGGGTCGAGATGGCCGTCGAGCGGATCCCAGAGGGCGCCGAGGATGCCCTCGAGGTTGACGAGCCCGTCGGTCAGGCGATGGATCTCGGCCGGCCCGAGGATCTCGGTCTCGAGCCCCATGTAGCGGTGCTTGGCCCGCTCGGCCTTCATCATGTCGAGGCGCTCGGGGGTGTCGGCAAGCGTGATGCCGCCGACGTGGTGAAGCCCGCAGGACATGCCCGTGATGGCCTCAAGTTCCTTGTAGAGGCGGATCGTGTAGCCCTGGAGCGCGGCCATGTTGGTGTCGCCGTTCAGGGTGTGGAAGCCCCCCGCCGCATGCCAGGTCGAGCCCGAGGTAAGGTCGGAGCGCTCGACGAGCATGACGTCCGACCAGCCGAGCCGGGTCAGGTGGTAGGCGACCGAGCAGCCGACGACGCCGCCGCCGATGACGAGGACTCGGGTGTGGGTTCGCATGGATGGGCCTCCCTGCCGGCGCTGCCGGCCAGTCTCTGCCGCGCCCGCCCGCCCCGGCTTGCCCGCGGGCGACATCGCCTGTCGCGCGGCACCCCTCAGACCGAAAGCCGCATCCCCTCGGCCCCGCGCTCGCGGTAGGGGGTCGCGCCGTAATGGGCACGGTAGCACTTCGAGAAGTGCGAGGGGCTCGTGAAGCCGCAGGCGAGGGCCACGTTGATGACGCTGAGCTCGGTCTGCATGAGGAGGTTGCGCGCCTTCTGCAGGCGCAGTTCCATGTAGTAGCGCTTCGGGCTGCGGTTGAGGTAGCGGCGGAACAGCCGTTCGAGCTGGCGCGTCGACATGCCGACGTCCTCGGCCAGGACCGCGGGCGAAACCGGCTCCTCGATCGTGTGCTCCATGCGCTGGACGACCTGCGCGAGCTTGAGATGGCGGACGCCGATGCGGGTCGGGATCGACAGCCGCTGGCTGTCCTGGTCGGTGCGGATCGAGGAATAGATGAGCTGGTCGGCGACCGTGCTCGCGAGTTCCTCGCCGTGGTCGCGGGCGATGAGCTTCAGCATGAGGTCGATCGAGGCGATGCCGCCGGCGGTGGTGATGCGGTTGCCGTCGATCACGAAGATCGACTTGGTCAGCCGCACGTCCTCGAACTCCTCGGCGAAGCTGTCGTGGTTCTCCCAGTGGATGGTCGCCCGCCGGCCGCCGAGGAGCCCGGCGCGGGCAAGCGCGTGGGCCCCGGTGCAGAGCCCCCCGACCGTCCTCCCCCGCCGCGCCTCGCGCCGGAGCCAGTTGAGAACCCCCCGCGTCGTCGCCCCCTGCACGTCGATGCCGCCGCAGACGAGGATGACGTCGTCGCGGTCGGTCTCGTCGAGCCCCATGTCGAGCCGGAAGCCGACCCCGTTCGAGGCCACCGCGACGGCGCCGCCCTCGCCCGCGAGGCACCAGCGGTAGAGCGTCCGGCCGGCGACGCGGTTGGCGATCCGCAGGGGCTCGAGCGCGCCGGCGAAGGCAAGCATGGTGAAGCGCTCGAGGAGGAGGAACACGAACCGCTTCGGGGCAAGCGCGGTCCGCGGCGAGAGCTCGGTCATCCTGCGACCCGGCGATGTCGTTTCCGGCCCCTTCGATACCCCATTGCGCCGTGCCTGCAAGGGGCGCGGCCGGTGCGCGGACGGTTTGCATCCGCCGGGGGCTTCGCTATACCGCCCGCCGTGCCTTGGGGCGCGAACGGAGGGCAGGACGATGCGGGCATGGTCGAGATCCGGCTGGCGGGCGAAGCCGCGGGTGCAGATGCCCGACTGGCCCGATCCCGCGCAGCTCGCCGAGGTCGAGGCGCGGCTCGCGCGCTTTCCCCCGCTCGTCTTCGCCGGCGAGGCGCGGACGCTCACGCGCGCGCTCGGCCAGGCGGCCGAGGGGCAGGCCTTCCTCCTCCAGGGCGGGGACTGCGCCGAGAGCTTTGCCGAGTTCACCGCCGACACCATCCGCGACACCTTCCGCGTGCTCCTGCAGATGGCGGTCGTCCTGACCTACGGCGCCAAGGTGCCGGTCATCAAGGTCGGGCGCATGGCCGGCCAGTTCGCCAAGCCGCGGTCCTCGCCGGTCGAGGTCGTGGGCGGGGTCGAACTGCCCTCCTACCGCGGCGACATCATCAACGGCTTTGAGTTCACGCCCGCGGCCCGCGTCCCCGACCCCGCGCGGATGCTGCAGGCCTATACCCAGGCGGCGGCGACGCTCAACCTCCTGCGCGCCTTCTCCTCGGGCGGCTTCGCCGAGCTTCACCGCGTCCACGCCTGGACGCTCGGCTTCGCCGAGGGCGAGAAGGCCGCGCGCTACCGCGCGCTCTCCGACCGCATCTCGGACGCGCTCGACTTCATGAGTGCGGCCGGCATCAACGCCGCCTCGAGCCACACCCTGCGCACGGTCGACTTCTACACCAGCCACGAGGCGCTCCTCCTCGAATACGAGGAGGCGCTCTGCCGGATCGATTCGACGACCGGCCTGCCGGTTGCGGGATCGGGCCACATGCTGTGGATCGGCGACCGCACCCGCCAGCCCGACGGCGCCCATGTCGAGTTCTGCCGCGGGGTCCAGAACCCCATCGGCCTCAAGTGCGGCCCGACGCTCACGACCGACGACCTCAAGGCTTTGGTCGAGCGGCTGAACCCCGACAACGTCGCCGGCCGGCTGACGCTCATCGCCCGCTTCGGGGCAGGCAAGGCCGCGGACCATCTGCCGCGGCTGATCCGGGCCGTGCGCGATGCCGGTGCCAACGTCCTCTGGGTCTGCGACCCCATGCACGGCAACACCGTCAAGGCGGCCTCGGGCTACAAGACGCGGCCCTTCGAGGCCGTCCTGCGCGAGGTCCACGAGTTCTTCGCCGTCCACGAGGCCGAGGGCACGATCCCGGGCGGGGTGCATTTCGAGATGACCGGCCAGGACGTCACCGAATGCACGGGCGGGGTGCGGGCGGTGACCGACGAGAACCTCGCCGACCGCTACCACACCGCCTGCGATCCGAGGCTGAACGCGAGCCAGGCGCTCGAGCTCGCCTTCCTCGTCGCCGAGGAACTGACGCGCCGACGTCGCGGGCTGGCGGCGCGGGCGATGGGGTAGGGCGGGCGCGCGGCCGGCGTCAGTCGTCGCTCCGCACCAGCCGCAGGGCAGGGCGGCCGCGGGCCGGCGGGGCGGGCGGCGGGGCCGGGGGTTCGGCGAAGCCCGGGATGGAGGCAGGGGCCGGGACCGCGGCGGCCGCGGCCGGGGCGGCGGCCGCTGCCGGGGCGAGGGGGGCGACATGGGTGCCGGCGAGGGCGAGCCGGCGCGGCGTGCGCCCGATCCCGCCCGCGGTCACGAGGCAGGCGAGCGCCCGGCTGATCTCGCCCGCGTTGCTGCGGAGGGGCAGGACGAGAAGCCCGCCCGCGAGCGGCGGCCGGCCGAAGCCCGTCTCGCCCGTCACCCGGGCCTCGAGGCGGGCGGGGGTGGCAAAGACCGGCTCGAGCGCCGCGGCGAGCCCCGCCCGCGCCCCCGGCACGAAGAGCGCCGACAGCGGCATGCCCCGCGCCTCCATCCCGAGGAGGTCGAAGATCGCCATGCCGGCCAGCCGGATGCGGGCGATGCCGGGGGCGATGCGCTCGAGGATCATGGCGTGTTCGAGGGCCCGCTCGATGCCGCGGGGATCGACCTCGGCGCGGCGCGGGATCGCGCCCCGGGCAAAGAGCGCCTCCCAGTAGGCGCGCACCTCCTCGATCTCCGCATGCCGCATGCCCGCCCTCCCGAAGGGGACCACAGGGCTGCCACCGAATCCCCACGCCCTCGCCATCGCCACCGGCCCTCCGCCCGCCGCCTGATCCGGCGCCCTTCGCATTGCAGAGCCGGTAAACCGATGTTAACCCTAGCGCCGCAATGCTTACCCGGGGGTTAAGATACCACGGCCCGGGGGCCGCCGGGGGGACGATCTCAGGCCATGGTTAACTCGATGACCGGCTTCGCTTCGGGGCGCGGCGAGGGGGCGGAGGCGCGCTGGACCTGGGACCTGCGGGGGGTGAACGCGCGCGGCCTCGACCTTCGCCTGCGCCTGCCCGACGGGATCGACGGGCTCGAGCCGGCGCTGCGGGCCGCGATCGGCCGGCGCGTCCAGCGCGGCAGCCTGACGCTCGCCCTGCGGCTCGACCGCAACGGGGCGGGCGAGGGGCCGCGGCTCGCGCGCGCGGGGCTCGCGGCCGCGCTCGCGGCCCTCGCGGGCGTCGAGCAGGCGGCGATCGACGCCGGCCTCGGCCTCGCCCCGGTCTCGGCCGCCGACGTCCTCGCCCTTCCCGGCGTCCTCGTGCGCGAGGATGCCGAGGCCGACGCGGCGGCCCTGCGCGCGGCCCTCCTCGCCGACGCCGAGCGGCTTCTCGACGCCTTCGCCGCCGCCCGGGCGGCCGAGGGCGCGAGCCTCGCCACGATCCTTGCCGGCCAGGTCGACCGCATCGCCGCCCTCGCCGGCGCCGCCCGCGCCGCCGCCGCCGACCGCGCCGAGGAGCAGGCGCGCGCGCTCCGCGCCGCCGTCGCCCGCGTCCTCGAGACGGCCGAGGGCCTCGATCCCGCCCGGCTGGCCCAGGAACTCGCGCTGATCGCGACCCGGTCCGACGTCACCGAGGAACTCGACCGGCTCGCGGCCCATGTCGCCGCGGCCCGGGCGATGCTCGCCGAGACCGGGCCCGTCGGCCGCCGGCTCGACTTCCTGACCCAGGAGTTCAACCGCGAGGCCAACACGCTTTGCGCCAAGGCGGGGTCGGCCGCGCTGACGCGCATCGGGCTCGACCTCAAGGCGGTGATCGACCAGTTGCGCGAACAGGTCCAGAACGTGGAGTAGGAGATGGCGAGCCCGACCCGCCGCGGCCTCCTCCTCATCCTCTCCTCGCCCTCGGGGGCAGGCAAGTCGACGCTCGCCCGCCGCCTGCGCGAATGGGATCCGGCGATCCGCTTCTCGGTCTCGGCGACGACGCGGACGCCGCGCCCGGGCGAGGTCGACGGACGCGAATACCACTTCCGCCCCGAGGAGGGCTTCCGCGCCATGGTCGCCGCGGGCGCCATGCTCGAGCACGCCGAGGTCTTCGGCCATCGCTACGGCACGCCGCGGGCCCCGGTCGAGGCGGCGCTGGCGGCCGGCGAGGACACGCTCTTCGACATCGACTGGCAGGGCGGCCAGCAGATCCGCAATTCCGACCTCGGCCGCGACGCGGTGTCGGTCTTTGTCCTGCCGCCCTCGATCGCCGAGCTTGACCGCCGCCTGCGCGCCCGCGCCCAGGACAGCGCCGCGGTGATCGCCGGCCGCATGGCGCGCGCCCGCGACGAGATCAGCCACTGGGCCGAATACGACTACATCCTCGTCAACCGCGACCTCGCCGCCGCCACCGCCGAACTCGTCGCCATCGTCACCGCAGAACGGCTGAAGCGCGACCGCCAGCCCGGGCTCGTGGCCCTGGTCCGGGCGCTCAACGCCGAGATCGAGGAGCGCCACCCATGACCCTCTACCACCTTGACGCCGTCGCCCCCGATACCGCCGCGCCCGGAACCTTCTGGGTCGCGCCCGGGGCCCATGTCATCGGCCGCGTCACCCTCTCCGCCGGCACCTCGGTCTGGTTCGGCGCCGTCCTCCGCGGCGACAACGAGCCGGTGGCGATCGGCCCGGGCTCGAACGTGCAGGAGCACGTCATCGGCCACACCGATCCCGGCGCGCCCCTGACCGTCGGGGCCAACTGCACCATCGGCCACCGCGCCATCCTCCACGGCTGCACGGTCGGCGACGGCAGCCTCGTCGGCATGGGGGCGACGATCCTCAACCACGCCCGCATCGGCCGCGGCTGCCTGATCGGGGCCGGGGCGCTCGTCACCGAACGGAAGGAGATCCCCGACGGCGCCCTCGTCATGGGCACGCCCGCGCGGGTCGTCCGCCTGCTCTCCGAGGCGGAGCGCGAGGCCCTCCTCGCCTCGGCCGCCCACTACCGCGCCAACATGGCCCGCTTCCAGTCCGGGCTGGGGCCGCTCCAGCCGTGAAGTCTCGGGAGGTTGTTCACCCCGAACGGGGTTGGGCTGCAATCGCCCGACTCCAGCCGAGGATCCCGAAGGACGAGCAACCCGCATCACGGTGCCCGCCTGACGGTTTTCAGTCGAGAGCGGATCGTCGCCCGCATCGCTGCGGGACAAGAGCCTGCCGAATGGGCCGCGGCCTTCGGTGTCTCAATCCGCACGGTGCGCAGGTCGCTGGCGCGGTTTCGCGCGGGCGGGGGCGCGGCGCTCTCCAACCGCGCCAGAACCGCGCCAGCGCGCCCACCCGCGCTTCAGAGCGGCTGGCGCAGGAGGCGGTTGCGCTGATCCTGCATTTTCGCCGGACCCTGCGGCGGACCGGGGCGGGGACTGCGGCAGAACTCGGCCGGGCGCGATCGACCGTGCCGCGCTGGCTCCGGCGCGAGGTTGGGCAGGCTTGCCCGGATCGATCCGCCCGAGCCGGTGCGGCGCTTCCAGCGCGCACGACCGGGCGAGCCGATCCATCCCGACATCAAGAAGCTTGGACGGTTCGACAGGCCCGGCCACCGCGTTGCCGGCGCGCGCACCGGCTGGCGCAATCGCGGTGCGGGCCGGGTCGAGCCATTGTCTACCACCGGTCCGAGGACAATGGCGTGGCGTGCATGTCGCCGTCGATGATGCGACACGGCTGGCCCATGTCGAGGTCCCTGGCGGACGAGCGCAGGGACCCCACCCCCGCCTTCCTCCTGCGCGCCCTGCGCTGGTTCCGTAGCCACGGCATCCGGACCGAGCGCGTGATGACCGGCAACGGCTCCGCCTGCCGATTCCACCGCTTCGTCAAGGCGCTGCGCCGGCTGGGCATCGAGCAACCGCCTGACCCCGCCGAAATCGCCCCGGACCAACCCTCGGCATTGCCCTCGGACCGGTGGCGGCCTATGCCCCGACGTTGCGCGCTTCAACGGCCGCATCGAGGAGGTGCTGCAAGGCCACGACTTCCGATCCGGAGAGGAACTGGAAACCACGCTGCACCGCCGTGTCCGGCTCTGCAACCAGCTGCTCCCGCAATCAGCCCTGGGCAGCCAGTCGCCCTCGCAGGCGATGAAGGACCGGCACAAACTGAAGCCGCAACTGTTCAGGAAGCAGCCATACCACCTGCCGGGATGTGACAAAGGCGGTGCCACCGCTCCTCGCCCCCTCATCTGGTGGGGAGAGTGAATCGCCAGTCGTTCGTTCGAGGAATCCCCCCAGCCCGATTCAATCAAGCGCAGACAGGGGCTAGCGGGCGAGGAGCACCGGCACGCCGGCCTGCTCGAGGAGGTTGCGCGTGGTGCCGCCGAGGATCGACTGGGCGAAGCGCGAGTGTCCGTAGGCCCCCATCACGAGGAGGTCGGCGCCCTGGTCGGCAAGGTGGCGCACGAGCACGTCGGAGACCCGCGGCAGCGTCCGGGCGAGGATCGAGACCTCGGCCTTGACGCCGTGGCGGGCCAGCAGCTGCGAGAGCGAGCCGCCGGGGTCGGAGCGTTCGGGGCCGTGGCGGGGCGGATCGACGATGGCGACGCTGACGTGTGCGGCCGCGCGCAGGAGCGGGAGCGCCCGGCGCACCGCCGAGAGCGCCTCGGAACTCTGGTTCCAGGCCACGACGACGCGGCGGCCGATGCCGGCGAGCGAGCCGTCGGGGGGCAGGACGAGGACCGGCGCCTGGCCGTCGAAGAGCGCCGATTCGAGCACCGCCTCGGCCTCGATGCCGCGGCCCTCGCCGTAGGGGCGGGGGAGGATGACGAGATCGGCGAAGCGCGCGCGAAGCCCGACGAGCGAGGAGAGGCCCCCGAACTGGGCCACCGCCGCCTCGACCCCCCAGCGGACGTCCTCGGCCGCGAGCTGGGCGCGGGCGGCGTCGGCGAGCGCGCGCGCCTCCTCCTGGGCGCGCTCGAGCGTCTCGACCTGGATCAGCGCCATCGCCCCGACATAGTAGTAGCCGGGTTGGGTGCGGTCGATGCCGAGGCAGAAGACGTCGAGGTGGGCCTCCTCGCGGCGGGCAAGCTCGACCGCGGCATCGAGCGTGGCGGCGAGCACGTCCATGCTCGTCACGATGGTCAGCAGCGACTTGTAGGCCATTGCGCCTCTCCCTCGGTCCCGCGGTCGGTCGCGCCATGCTGCCCGCCCCACCGGGCCGCCGCCTTGACCCCGATCAAGGCGCGGGCGCGGGCGAAGCTGAACTTGACACGGATCAAAGCCGCGGCCATGGCGCAAGGGGCAGGCAGGGGCGGCCGCAGGGCCCCCCGAGGGGCCGGCGCGCGCGGCCGGGCCGGCGGGGCACCGGGAACGGACGAGGGGACAGGCGATGGCGGACACGGTGAAACTCGTGGTGCTGGGGCTGGTCGCGCTCCTCGCCGCGATCGCGGCCAACCGGGCGCGCGACTTCCCCTTCCAGCTCCACATGCTGATGTTCATGGTGGCGGCGGGGGGCCTCTTCCTTGCGACGCTGCGGCGGACGGGCGAGCCGCGGCCGGCCCCGGCGCGGGCCGAATACATGGACGGCCCGGTGCGGGCGGGCGTCATCGCCACCGCCCTCTGGGGTGTCGTGGGCTTTCTCGTCGGGGTCTGGATCGCGGCCCAGCTCGCCTGGCCCGGGCTCAACTTCCACTGGGCCGAGGGTTACCTGAACTTCGGCCGGCTCCGCCAGTTGCACACCTCGGCGGTGATCTTCGCCTTCGGCGGCAACGCCCTCATCGCAACCTCGCTCTACGTCGTCCAGCGCACCTCGGCGGCCCGGCTCTGGGGCGGCAACGCCGCCTGGTTCGTCTTCTGGGGCTACAACTTCTTCATCGTGCTCGCGGCCACGGGCTACGTCCTCGGCGTCACCCAGTCCAAGGAATACGCCGAGCCCGAATGGTACGTCGACCTCTGGCTGACGATCGTCTGGGTGACCTATCTCGCGGTCTTCATGGGCACGATCATCCACCGCCGCGAGCGTCACATCTACGTCGCGAACTGGTTCTACCTCGCCTTCATCGTCACCATCGCGATGCTGCACCTCGTCAACAACGCCGCCCTGCCGGTCTCGGTCTTCGGCTCCAAGTCGGTGATCGTGTGGCCGGGCGTCCAGGATGCGATGATCCAGTGGTGGTATGGCCACAACGCCGTCGGCTTCTTCCTGACGGCGGGCTTCCTCGGCATGATGTACTACTTCATCCCCAAGCAGGTCGAGCGCCCGGTCTACAGCTACAAGCTGTCGATCATCCACTTCTGGGCGCTGATCTTCCTCTACATCTGGGCGGGGCCGCACCATCTCCACTACACCGCCCTGCCCGACTGGGCGGCGACGCTCGGGATGGTCTTCTCGGTCATGCTCTGGATGCCCTCCTGGGGCGGCATGATCAACGGGCTGATGACGCTCTCGGGGGCCTGGGACAAGATCCGCACCGACCCCATCGTGCGCATGATGGTGGTCTCGGTCGGCTTCTACGGCATGTCGACCTTCGAGGGGCCGATGATGTCGATCCGGGCCGTCAACGCGCTCTCGCACTACACCGACTGGACGATCGGGCATGTCCATTCCGGGGCGCTGGGCTGGAACGGCATGATCACCTTCGGGGCCCTCTACTTCCTCGTGCCGCGGCTGTGGCGGCGCGAGCGCCTCTACTCGCTCGCGCTCGTCTCCTGGCACTTCTGGCTCGCCACCATCGGCATCGTCCTCTATGCCGCCGCCATGTGGGTGACCGGGATCATGGAGGGGCTGATGTGGCGCGAGGTCGACGCCCAGGGCTATCTCGTCAACGCCTTCGCCGACACGGTCGCGGCCAAGCATCCCATGTACGTGGTGCGGGCGCTGGGCGGGCTCCTCTATCTCTCGGGGGCCTGCATCATGTGCTGGAACCTCTGGAAGACGGTGACCGCGACGGGCGCCCGGCGCCCGGCGCCGGCGGCCGTTCCGGCCGAGTGAGGGGCGCCCGTCCATGTCGATCCTCGACCATCACCGCAAGATCGAGACCCACGCGACCCTGCTTCTCGTCCTCAGCCTTCTCGTCGTCGCCATTGGCGGCATCGTCCAGATCGTCCCCCTCTTCTACCTCGAGAACACGATCGAGAAGGTCGAGGGGGTCCGGCCCTACTCGCCGCTCGAGCTCGCCGGGCGCGACATCTACGTCCGCGAGGGCTGCTATGTCTGCCACAGCCTGATGATCCGGCCGATGCGCGACGAGGTCGAGCGTTACGGCCACTACTCGCTTGCCGCCGAGTCGATGTACGACCACCCCTTCCAGTGGGGATCGAAGCGCACCGGGCCAGACCTCGCCCGCGTCGGCGGGCGCTATTCCGACGACTGGCACGTCCAGCACCTGCGCGACCCGAAGTCGGTCGTGCCGGAATCGGTGATGCCGCCATACGCCTTCCTCTTCGGCCGCGAGGCGAGCCCGCGCCACGTCGCCGACCGCCTGCGGGCCGACCGCGCCGTCGGCGTGCCCTACGACGAGGCGATGATCGCCGCGGCCCGCGCGGACTTCCTCGCCCAGGCCGACCCCGGGCAGGATCCCGGGGGGCTTCTCGAACGCTATCCGGGGGCGCAGGCGCGCAACTTCGACGGCCTGCCGGGAACCTCGGAGGCCGATGCCCTGATCGCCTTCCTGCAGGTCCTGGGCACGATGGTGGACTTCTCGACCTTCACCCCCGACCCCGGCCGCTGAGAGAGGGGGCCATGGAGACCTACACCCTTCTGCGCGCCTTCGCCGACAGCTGGATGCTTGTCGCCATGGTGCTGCTCTTCGCCGTCGTCGTCGTCCGGGCCTTCCGGCCCGGCAGCCGCGCCGCCTACGCCGATTCGGCCGCGATCGTCCTTCGCAACGACGACCGGCCCGCCGGCGCCCCGTCCGAGGAGGGACGGCCATGACCGGGAACGACCGCAAGGGGGCCCGGGCGAGCCCCCGACGACGGGCCACGAATGGGACGGCATCCGCGAGTTCGACAACCCGATGCCGGCCTGGTGGCTCTGGACCTTCTACGCCACCATCGCCTTCGCCCTCGTCTACGTCGTCCTCTACCCGGCCTGGCCGATGGTCACGCGGGCGACGGGCGGGGTTCTCGGCTGGTCGACGCGGGCCGACGTCGCGGCCGAGATCGCCCGCTTCGAGGCCGCGAACGAGCCGATGTTTGCGCGCCTCCTCGCCACCGACCCCGCCGCCGTCGCCGCCGACGAGGATCTCCACCGCTTTGCCGTCGCCGCCGGGGCGGCGATCTTCCGCGCCCAGTGCTCGCAATGCCACGGTGCGGGGGCGGCGGGCGTGCAGGCCTCGGGCTTCCCGAACCTTCTCGACGACGAGTGGCTCTGGGGCGGGACGACCGACGCCATCGTGACGACCGTCACCCACGGCATCCGCAACGAGACCGACCCCGATGCCCGCTACAGCCAGATGCCGGCCTTCGGCGAGGAGCTGGATGCCGAGGAGATCGAGGATCTCGTGGCCCAAGTCCGCGCCCTCTCGCACCAGAGCCACGACGCCGCCCGCGCCGCCGCCGGCGCGGCGCTTTTCGAGACCAACTGCGCCGCCTGCCACGGCGCGGCGGGCGAGGGCAGCCGCGACCTCGGGGCGCCGGTGCTCGCCAACGCGATCTGGCTTTACGGCGGCAGCGAGGCGGCGATCCGCCAGACGATCACCTTCAGCCGCTGGGGGGTGATGCCGGCCTTCGGGGCCCGCCTGCGCGAGGCCGAGATCCGGGCCGTGGCGCTTTACGTCCACCAGCTCGGCGGCGGCGAATAGGGGCCGGGGGTGTCCGTCCCGCGGGCGAGGGGGCCGGGCTGCGACAAAATGCGGTGCGGCCGATACGGCTTTGATGGTCCAGAGGGGGGCCGCCGCCCCGCGGGCGGCACCCGATGATGCGGTCCCCGTTCCCGCCCGCCTGCCCGCCCGGCGCGGAAGGCGCGCCGGCGCCGGCGCCGCCGCGAGGACAAGGACGCGCCCCGTGACCAAGCCCGCGACCGCCGCCCCCCCGCCGCCCCGCCTCTATGCCGCCCGCGAGCCGGTCTTCCCGCGCCGCGTCGCCGGCAGTTTCCGGACGCTCAAGTGGTGGATCATGGCGGCGACGCTCGGCATCTACTACCTGACGCCCTGGATCCGCTGGGACCGCGGGCCGGCACTCCCCGACCAGGCCGTGCTCGTCGATCTCGCCGGCCGGCGCTTCTACTTCTTCATGATCGAGATCTGGCCGCACGAGTTCTACTTCGTCGCCGGCCTGCTCATCATGGCCGGGCTCGGCCTATTCCTCTTCACCTCGGCGCTCGGGCGGGTGTGGTGCGGATACGCCTGCCCGCAGACGGTCTGGACCGACCTCTTCATCACCGTCGAGCGCTGGATCGAGGGCGACCGCAACGCCCGCGTGCGCCTCTGGAAGCAGGACTGGGACGGCCGCAAGCTGCGGCTCAGGCTTCTGAAATGGTCGCTCTGGCTCGTCATCGCGGTGGCCACCGGCGGGGCCTGGGTCTTTTACTTCGCCGATGCGCCGACGCTGCTGGCTGACCTCGTCACCCTCCGCGCCCATCCCGTGGCCTATTCGACCGTCGCCATCCTGGCCGCCACCACCTTCGTCTTCGGCGGCTTCGCCCGCGAGCAGATCTGCATCTACGCCTGCCCCTGGCCGCGCATCCAGGCGGCGATGATGGACGAGGAGACGATGACCATCGCCTACCGCGACTGGCGGGGCGAGCCGCGCGGCAGGCACCGCAAGGCCGAGGGCGCCGAGCGGCTGGGCGACTGCATCGACTGCCTCGCCTGCGTCGTCGTCTGCCCGATGGGGATCGACATCAGGAACGGCCAGCAGATGGCCTGCATCACCTGCGGGCTCTGCATCGACGCCTGCAACGACGTCATGGACCGTGTCGGCAAGCCGCGCGACCTGATCGGCTTCCTCGCCCTTTCCGACGAGCGGCGCGAGCGCGCGGGCGAGGCCCGGCGGCGGGTGTGGCGGCACGTCTTCCGGCCGCGGACGATCGTCTACTCGCTCCTCTGGGCGGGGATCGGGATCGGCCTCGTCGTCGCCCTCTTCCTGCGCACCGATCTCGACGTGACCATCGCCCCGGTCCGCAACCCGACCTTCGTCACCCTCGCCGACGGCTCGATCCGCAACGCCTACGACCTCCGCATCCGCAACATGCACGACACCGAGCGGACCTTCCGCATCGGCGTCCGCGGCGCGCCCGGGCTCGCCCTCGCGCTCGAGGGCCGCGACGGGCTCGACCTCGCCGTGCCGGCCGACGCGATCCGCATCCAGCGCCTTTACCTGACGGCCGCCGCGGCGAGCGCGCTGGCCACCGGCGGGCGCAGCCCGGTCGAGATCTGGGCGAGCGACATCGACGGCCGCACCCGTGCCGAGGTCGAGACCCATTTCCAGGGCAGCGCGCCGTGACCGCCGGCCGCCCCCTCACCGGCCGCGGCGTGGCGACGATCGCCGTCGCCGCCTTCGGGGTCGTGATCGTCGCCAACCTCATCCTCGCCTGGCAGGCGGTGGGCACCTTCCCGGGGACCGAGACGGCCTCGAGCTACGTCGCGAGCCAGCGATTCGAGGCCGAGCGCCGGGCCCAGGCGGCCCTCGGCTGGCAGGCGCGGGCGGGGGTTGCGGGCGGCGTCCTGACGCTTGCCCTGACCGACGCCCGCGGCCGGCCGGCACCGGTCGCGGCCCTTTCCGCCACCCTCGGCCGGCCGACCCACCGCCGCGACGACCTCGTCCCCGACTTCCGCGCCACCGGCGGGCATCTCGAGGCGAGGGTGGCGCTCGCCCCCGGGCTCTGGCACCTGCGCCTCGAGGCCCGGGCCGCCGACGGCACCGTCTTCCGCCAGCGCCTCGTCCTCCGCGTCCCGGGCGGGGGCGGGGGATGACCACCGCGGCCCTTCCTGCGGCCCTTCCGGCGGCCCTGCCCGCGATCCTGCCTGCGGCCTCGGCCTGCCCGGCCTGCGAGGCCGTGCCGGCCGCGCTCGCGGCCGCCCGCGGGCGCGGGGGGCCGGGCCCGGGGGCGATCGTCCTCGCCCTGCCGACGATCCACTGCGCGACCTGCATCGGCGAGGTCGAGCGGGCGCTCGCGGCCGTCCCCGGGGTGCGGGCGGCGCGCGTCAACCTGACGCTCAGGCGGGTCAGCGTCGAGGCCGGCCCCGGGGTCGGCGCCGCCGACCTCGCGGCCCGGCTCGAGGCGCTCGGCTATCCCGCCCGCGAGATGGATGCCGGCGCGCTCGCCGCGACCGAGGCCGATGCCGCCGGCCGCGACCTTCTCATGCGCCTCGGTGTCGCCGGCTTCGCGATGATGAACGTCATGCTCCTGTCGGTCGCGGTGTGGTCGGGGGCCGAGGCGGCGACGCGCGACCTCTTCCACTGGATCTCGGCCGCGATCGCCCTGCCGACGGTCGCCTTCGCCGGCCGGCCCTTCTTCCGCGCCGCCCTCGCCGCGCTCCGGGCCCGGCGCATGGGCATGGACCTGCCGATCGCGCTCGCCCTTGTCCTCGCCTGCGTGATCTCGCTCTACGAGACGCGGCTGGCCGGCCGCCATGCCTATTTCGACGCCGCCGTGATGCTCTGCTTCTTCCTTCTCGTCGGCCGCTACCTCGACCACCGGACGCGGGCCCTGGCCCGGGGGGCGGCCGGCGCCCTCGCCGCCCTCGAGGTGCCGCGGGCCCTGCGCGTCGCCGCGGACGGCAGCGCCGCCGCCGTCCCGGTGGCCGACCTCGTGCCCGGCGACCGCGTGCGGGTGCCGCCCGGGGCGCGGATGCCCGCCGACGGGGTGGTGGCGCGGGGCGAGAGCGAGCTCGACCGCTCGCTCCTGACCGGCGAGACCCTGCCCGTCGCCGTCGCCCCGGGGGCGCGGGCCAGTGCGGGCGAGGTCAACCTGACCGGCGTCCTCGAACTCGAGGTGACGGCGGCGGGGCGCGAAAGCTCGCTCGCGCGCATGGCAGCACTCGTCGCCCTCGCCGAGGGCGCGCGCAGCCGCTACACCTCGCTCGCCGACCGCGCCGGGCGCCTCTATGCGCCCCTCGTCCACCTCCTCGCCCTGACCGCCTTCCTCGTCTGGCTGCGCCTCTCGGGCGGGGATGTCCGGCTCGCCCTCAACATCGCCGCGGCGACGCTCATCATCACCTGCCCCTGCGCGCTCGGGCTCGCGGTGCCGGCGGTGGCGACGGCGGCCTCGGGCCGGCTCTTCCGCCGCGGGCTGCTCGTCAAGTCGGGCACGGCGCTCGAGCGGCTGGCCGAGGCCGACACCGTCGTCTTCGACAAGACCGGCACGCTCACCCTCGGCGCGCCCGTGCCGGAGGGGCTCGATGCCTTGCCGCCCTCGGCGCTGGCGCTGGCCGGCGCGCTCGGCGAGGGCTCGGCCCATCCGCTCGCCCGCGCCCTCGTGGCGGCGGCGCGGGCGCGGGGGCTCGCGCTCCCCGCCCTCGAGGGGCTGGCCGAGGTGCCGGGGAAGGGCATCGAGGGCCGTCTCGAGGGCCGCCGCGTCCGCCTCGGCCGCGCCGACTGGACGGGTGCCGCCTCCCTCGCCCGGACCGCGACCCATCTCGATCCGGGCGACGGTCGGCCCGTCGCCTTCACCTTCGCCGACCGCCTGCGCCCCGGCGCGGCCGAGGCGGTCGCGGGCCTCGCCCGCCAGGGCAAGCGCGTGATCCTGATCTCGGGCGACGCCCCGGCGGCGGTCGCGGCCTTCGCCCGCCGCCTCGGCATCGCCGAGGC
>JADLCV010000157.1 GCA_020846995.1 Paracoccaceae bacterium | reverse complement strand
CGCGGCCAGCATCTCGCGGATCGCCTCGGCGCCGATGCTGGCGCTGAAGGCGTCGGCCCCCAGGCGGTCCTGATGGTCGAGATACTCCTCCTCGCTCAGGAGCTGGCCGTAGGTGAGCTCGGTCATGCCGGGCTCGATGACGACGTAGTTCTCGAAGTAGAGGATGCGCTCGAGGTCGCGCAGCGTCAGGTCGAGCATGAGGCCGATGCGCGAGGGCAGCGACTTCAGGAACCAGATGTGGGCGACCGGGGCGGCCAGCTCGATGTGGCCCATGCGCTCGCGCCGGACCTTCTGGAGCGTCACCTCGACGCCGCATTTCTCGCAGACGACGCCGCGATACTTCATCCGCTTGTACTTGCCGCACAGGCACTCGTAGTCCTTGATCGGCCCGAAGATGCGGGCGCAGAAAAGGCCGTCGCGCTCGGGCTTGAAGGTGCGGTAGTTGATCGTCTCGGGCTTCTTGATCTCGCCGTAGGACCAGGAGCGGATCTGCTCGGGACTGGCCAGCGAGATGCGGATCTCGTCGAAGGTCTTGGGCGCCGTGACCGGATTGAAGGGATTGGTGGTGATTTCCTGGTTCATGTCCTGAGCCTCGAAAGGGGACGGTCGAAGGCCGGGCGGCGGGGACGGGCCCTGCCCTGCCCGGGAAGGGGGCGGGGGTCAGCCCGCCCGGGCGCTACTCCTCCTCCGCATCCAGGAGTTCCATGTTGAGGCCGAGGCCGCGCACTTCCTTGACCAGCACGTTGAAGCTCTCGGGCACGCCGGCCTCGAAGTTGTCCTCGCCCTTGACGATCGATTCGTAGACCTTGGTGCGGCCGGCGACGTCGTCGGACTTGACCGTCAGCATCTCCTGGAGCGTGTAGGCGGCACCGTACGCCTCGAGCGCCCAGACCTCCATCTCGCCCAGCCGCTGGCCGCCGAACTGCGCCTTGCCGCCGAGCGGCTGCTGGGTGACGAGGCTGTAGGGCCCGGTCGAGCGGGCGTGCAGCTTGTCGTCGACGAGGTGGTGGAGCTTCAGCATGTATTTCACCCCGACCGTGATGGGGCGGGCGAAGGCCTCGCCGGTGCGGCCGTCGAAGACCCGGCTCTGGCCCGAGACATCGAAGCCAGCCCGCCGCAGGGCGTCGTTGACGTCCTGCTCCTTGGCGCCGTCGAAGACCGGAGTGGCGATCGGCACGCCGCCGGTGACGGTCGCGGCACTCTCGACCACATCCTCCGGGCCCATGTCGGCGAAGGTCGCCGCATAGGTCTCCTCGCCGTAGGCAAGGCGCAGGGCCTCGCGAACGGGCGCGAGGTCGCCCCTGCGGCGGTAGTGCTGGAGCGCCTCGTCGATCGTCTGCCCGAAGCCGCGGGCCGCCCAGCCCATGTGCGTCTCGAGGATCTGGCCGACGTTCATGCGGCTCGGCACGCCGAGGGGGTTGAGCACGAGGTCGACGGGCGTGCCGTCGGCCAGGAATGGCATGTCCTCGATCGGCACGACCCGGGAGACGACCCCCTTGTTGCCGTGCCGGCCGGCCATCTTGTCGCCCGCCTGGAGCTTGCGCTTCACGGCGACGAAGACCTTGACCATCTTCATGACGCCCGGCGGCAGGTCGTCGCCGCGCCGGACCTTCTCGACCTTGTCCTCGTAGCGGTGCTCGAGCGCACGCTTCTGCTGGTCGAACTGGGCGTTCAGCGCCTCGACCTCGAGCGCGGTGTCGGCGTCCTCGATCGCGAGCTGCCACCACTGGCCGCGCGAAAGCGTCCCGAGCAGTTCCTCGCCGACCGTCGCCCCCGCGCGCACGCCGCGGGGACCCTTGACCGCGACCTTGCCGAGGATCAGGGCCTTGAGGCGGGCGTAGATGTTGCGCTCGAGGATCGCGAGCTCGTCGTCGCGGTCGCGGGCCAGCCGCTCGATCTCCTCGCGCTCGATCTGGAGCGAGCGCTCGTCCTTGTCGACCCCGTGGCGGTTGAAGACGCGGACCTCGACCACCGTGCCGTAGGCCCCGGGCGGAAGCCGGAGCGAGGTGTCGCGGACGTCCGAGGCCTTCTCGCCGAAGATCGCCCGCAGGAGCTTCTCCTCGGGCGTCATCGGGCTTTCGCCCTTGGGGGTGATCTTGCCGACGAGGATGTCGCCGGGCTGGACCTCGGCGCCGATGTAGACGATCCCCGCCTCGTCGAGGTTGCGCAGCGCCTCCTCGCCGACGTTGGGGATGTCGCGGGTGATCTCCTCGGGGCCGAGCTTGGTGTCGCGGGCCGAGACCTCGTATTCCTCGATGTGGATCGAGGTGAAGACGTCGTCCTGGTGGATGCGCTCGGAGATGAGGATCGAATCCTCGTAGTTGTAGCCGTTCCACGGCATGAAGGCGACGACGACGTTGCGGCCGAGGGCAAGCTCGCCCATGTCGGTGCAGGGGCCGTCGGCCACCACCTGGCCGCGGGCGACGCTCTCGCCGACCTTCACCAGCGGCCGCTGGTTGATGCAGGAGGACTGGTTCGAGCGCTTGAACTTGCGCAGCCGGTAGATGTCGACCCCGGGCTCGCCCGGCTCGAGCAGTTCGGTCGCGCGGACGACGATGCGGGTGGCATCGACCTGGTCGATGACGCCCGCCCGCCGTGCCATGATGGCGGCGCCGGAATCGCGGGCGACGACGCCCTCGATGCCGGTGCCGACGAAGGGCGCCTCCGAGCGCAGGAGCGGCACCGCCTGGCGCTGCATGTTCGACCCCATCAGGGCCCGGTTGGCGTCGTCGTTCTCGAGGAACGGGATGAGCGAGGCCGCGACCGACACGAGCTGCTTGGGGCTGACGTCGATGAGGTCGACCGCCTCGCGCGGGTTCAGCATGAAGTCGCCGGCCTTGCGGGTCGAGACGAACTCGTTGATGAAGCGCCCCTCGCCGTCGAGGGTGGCGTTGGCCTGGGCGATGGTGTGACGCATCTCCTCGGTCGCCGACATGTAGACGACCTCGTCGGTGACCTGCGCATCCCTGACCCGCCGGTAGGGGGTCTCGATGAAGCCGTACTTGTTGACCCGGGCGTAGGTCGCGAGCGAGTTGATGAGGCCGATGTTCTGGCCCTCGGGCGTCTCGATCGGGCACATCCGCCCGTAATGGGTGGGGTGGACGTCGCGGACCTCGAAGCCCGCCCGCTCGCGCGTGAGCCCGCCCGGCCCGAGCGCCGACAGCCGCCGCTTGTGGGTGACCTCGGAGAGCGGGT
>JADLCV010000156.1 GCA_020846995.1 Paracoccaceae bacterium | reverse complement strand
CGCCGTATGCTCCTTCCGCTCGATCGCGATCGCCATGCCCGTTCCCCGTCACCTCAACCGCAGCGAATCACAATCGGCAACCTATGGGAATCCCTCGCGAGTCAGCAGTTCGGGCGGCTGGTATGAGTTCCCGCCGCCGGGAACGGGGACGGGGACGGGCCGGCACCCCGCCACCGCTCCCGCCCGCCCACCCCGCGGTGGCGGGGCGCCGGCCCTCAGCGCGGCGCGGCGAGGACGAGGACGAAGTGCAGCCGCCCGTCCGCGCCCCGGGCGAGGCCGAGTCCCGCCTCGCGCACGGCGGCAAGGAGAAGGTTCGCCCGGTGCGGCGCCGAACCCGCCCAGCCGGCGAGCGCCGCGGCCCCGTCGGCATAGCCCGCGCCCGTGTTCTCGGCGGCGATGCCGTGGCGGTAGCCCGCCCGCGAGAGCCTGGTCGCGAGCCCCGCGCCATCGGCCCCGACATGGCCGATGCTGCCGCGACGGGCGTTGTCGCAGGCATGGCCCCGGGCGGCGGCATCAAGCCGCGGTGCCGCGCGCACGCCGGCAAGTCCCGCCGCCGCGCGCAGGCGGTTGAGGCCGACGATCACCTCGGCCGCGGCGCGATCGGCCCCGGCCGGCACCGGGCAGGCCGGGGCCGGCGGCGGCGGGACGGCCGCGGGCCCTGCCGGCGCGACGGCCGCGCCCGGAGCCGGGGCCGGAAGCGGCAGGGGCACGGGCAGGATGACGATGCAGCCGGCAAGGAGCGCCGGGGCGGCGAGGAGGGCGAGGGGAGAGAAGCGGGGGCGCATGGGGCGAGAGAATGGGCGGGCGGCCACCGGGGGCAAGGGGGCGCGGTCGCAAGTGCCGCGGGCTCGGCGGCCGATTGCCGGTTGTCAACGCGCCCCGGCGGGGGCATGGCAGGCGCGCGCACCCCGGGGTCCCGCCGCCCGGAGCGCGCGCGCGAAGGCGCGCGGCCGGCCCGGCGGGGCGCGCGGCGCGAGCGAGCGACAGGAGCAGGCCCTTGAGCGTCCCCGTCCCCCCTGCCGCGGCCCTCGCGCTCACGCTCGCCCTCGCCCTCCTGCCGGCGGCGGGGGCCACGGCCCGCGACCGCATCCGCATCGTCGGCTCCTCGACCGTCTTTCCCTACAGCCAGGCCGTGGCCGAGCTTTTCGGCCGCCTCACCGGCGCCCCGGCGCCCGTCGTCGAGGCGACCGGCACCGGCGGCGGCATCCAGATCTTCTGCGCCGGCGTCGGCGTCCGCCATCCCGACATCGTCGGCGCCTCGCGGGCGATGACGCGGTGGGAACACGACCTTTGCGCCGCCCACGGGGTCACCGACATCACCGAGGCCCTGATCGGCATCGACGGGCTCGTGATCGCCGTCGCGCGCGCCAACCCCTTCGACTGGGATCTCGCGCTTCCCGACCTCTACCTCGCGCTCGCCGCCGACGTTCCCGCGGGCGGCGGCTGGCAGGCGAACCCCTTCCGGCTCTGGTCCGGGGTCGACCCCGCCCTGCCCGGAGCGCCGATCCGCGTCTACGGCCCGCCACCGACCTCGGGCACGCGCGACGCCTTCGTCGAGGTCGCCATGCACGCGGGCTGCCGCGCCCTCGACTTCGTCCGCGCGGGCGGCTTCGATGACGGGTGGGTGCGCGCGAACTGCTCGCGCATGCGCCAGGACGGCCCCTTCATCGAGGCCGGCGAGAACGACAACCTGATCGTGCAGCAGCTTGCCGCCGACCCCGAGGCGATGGGCATCTTCGGTTATTCCTTCCTCTACGAGAACGCCGACCGCCTCAAGCCCGTCCGCATCGCCGGCGTCGCCCCCGACGGGGCGACGATCGCCGCCGGCACCTACCCCCTCGCCCGGCCGCTCTTCCTCTACATCAAGAACGCCCATCGTGGGGTGATCCCGCACCTCGAGGAGTTCGTCGCCGAGTTCATGTCCGAGGCCGCCCTCGGCCCCGGCGGCTATCTCGAGGAGCGCGGCATGGTCCCCCTGCCCGGCGGCCGCCGCGCCGCCGTCCAGGCGGCCGTCCTCGCCCGCGCCCCCATGCCCCCGCCCGCCGACTGAGCCCCGCCCCCCTCGCAGCACCCGCCCCCCCGCCCGCGTCCCCCATGACGACCGCCGCCTTCGCCCTCCTCCTTCTCGCCACCGTCGGCGCCTGTCTCGTCAACCGCCGCGCCGCGCTCGCGATCCGCGGCCGCGGGGCGCGGCTCCACTCGCTCGCGGGCTTCCACGGGGCCTACGCGGGCCTTCTCGTCGCCGTGCCGACGGCCGTCCTCGTCCTTCTCTGGCTCCTCCTCGAGGGGCCGGTGATCGACCGGCTGGTGCTCGCGGGCCTGCCCGGCGCGGCCCTCGCAGGGCTCGATGCGGGCGGGCGCGACCTCGTCCTCGCCGAGATCCACCAGCTTGCCCTCGGCCACCGCTTCGGGACGCCCGCGCCCCATGCGCTCGAGGCCGCGGCGCGACTGGTGCGGCTGCGCGAGGCCGCGGGCCTCCTTCTCCTCCTCGCCGTGCTGGCGACGGCCGCGACCCTGGCGTTCCTCGCGCGGGCGCGCGTCCGGGCGGACTTCCGCGCCCGCCCGCGCGCCGAGCGCATCATCGCCGGCCTCATGGTCTTCGCCTCGGCGGTCGCGGTCCTCACGACCCTCGGCATCGTCGCCTCGCTCGTCGTCGAGACCGGGCGCTTCTTCGCCCTCGTGCCCTGGACCGACTTCCTTTTCGGCACGAGGTGGGAGCCGCAGATCGCGATCCGCGCCGACCAGATCGCCGGCGCCGGCGCCTTCGGGGTCCTCCCGGTCTTTCTCGGCACCCTCGTCGTCACCGCCGTCGCGCTCGCGGTGGCGGTGCCGGTCGGGCTTTTCGCCGCGATCTATCTCGCCGAGTTCGCCTCGCCCGCGGGCCGGCGGCGCATGAAGCCCGTCCTCGAGATCCTCGCCGGGGTGCCGACCGTCGTCTACGGCTTCTTCGCCATCCTGACCGTGGCCCCGGCGCTCCGCGACCTCGGCGCCCTGACCGGGCTTGCGGTCGCGCCCAACACGGCGCTGGCGGCCGGGATCGTGATGGGGGTGATGCTCGTCCCCTTCATCTCGTCCTTTGCCGATGACGCCCTCGCCGCGGTGCCGCGGGCGCTCCGCGACGGCGCGCTCGCGCTTGGCGCGACGCGGGCCGAGGCGGTCACGGGCGTCCTTGTCCCCGCCGCCCTTCCCGGCATCATGGGCGGCATTCTCCTCGCCGTGAGCCGGGCCGTGGGCGAGACGATGATCGTCGTCATGGCCGCCGGGCTCATCGCCCGGATGACGGTCAACCCGCTCGACAGCGTCACCACGGTGACGGTGCAGATCGTCAGCCTGCTCGTCGGCGACACCGCCTTCGACAGCCCCAAGACGCTCGCGGCCTTCGCCCTCGGGATGCTGCTCTTCGCCGTCACGCTCGCCCTCAACGTGCTGGCGCTGGCGATCGTCCGCCGCTACCGCGAAGCCTACGACTGAGGGGGCGGGGATGGCCGGGCCCGACATCGCCCTTCCCGCGACCCCCCGGGGCTCGGCCCCGGTCCGGGCCCGCCGGCGCCGCCGCGGCCGGGCCGAGACCCGCCTGCGGCTCCTCGGCCCCGGCGCCCGCGGCCCCGCCCTCGCCCTCCCCGCCCGCGACGGGCCGGCACGGGCGACCGTGCGCCGCGACCGCGAAGCCTGCGGCTGAGGGGGGCGGGGATGGCCGGGCCCGACATCGCCCTTCCCGCGACCCCCTGGGCCTCGGCCCCGGTCCGGGCCCGCCTGCGCCGTCGCGGCCGGGCCGAGACCCGCCTGCGGCTCCTCGGCCTCGGCGCCCTCGGCCTCGCCTTCGCCATGCTCGCGACGCTCGTGCTGACGCTCCTGTGGTCGGGTGCCGGCGCCTTCCGCCAGACCCGCGTCGCGACCGAGGTCTTCTACGACCCCGCGATCCTCGCCCCGGGCAACCTTGCCCGCGGCGACTACCGCGCGATCCTCGCCGTCGCCGTCGGCGAGTGGTTCCCCGGGCTTTCCCCGGCCGGGCGGCGGCGGGCGGGGGCGATCCTGTCGGCCGGCGCGCCCTTCGTCCTGCGCGACCGCATCGTCGCCGACCCCGCGCTCCTCGGCCGCCGCGTCACCCTCTCGCTCCCCGTCTCCGACCCCTACGACCAGCTTCGCCGCGGCCTCCTGGGGCGGGACACGCCGGCGGCGTTCCGCCGCCTCACGGACGACGACATCGCCCGCTGGGACCGCCTCGTCGCGAGCGGGCTGGTCTCGGCCCCGCTCAACCCGGGCCTGCTCCTCGACCCCGATTCGCGCTTTCCCGAACTCGCCGGGCTCGCCGGCGCGCTCGCGGGCTCGGCCTGGCTCCTCCTCACCTGCTTTCTCCTCTCCTTCCCGGTCGGCATCGGCGCCGCCATCTACCTCGAGGAGTTCGCGCCGCGCCGCCGCCTCGCCGACGTCATCGAGATCAACATCAACAACCTCGCGGCCGTGCCCTCGGTCGTCTTCGGGCTCCTCGGGCTGGCGGTGTTCCTCGGCTGGTTCGGACTGCCGCGCTCGTCGCCCTTCGTCGGCGGCATGGTGCTGGCGCTGATGACGTTGCCGACGATCATCATCGCCACCCGGGCGGCCCTGAAGGCGGTGCCGCCCTCGATCCGCGAGGCCGCCCTCGGGCTTGGCGCCTCGCGCCAGCAGGCGGTCTTCCACCACGTCCTGCCGCTCGCCATGCCCGGCATCCTGACCGGCACGATCCTCGGCCTCGCCCACGCCCTCGGCGAGACGGCGCCGCTCCTCCTCATCGGCATGAACGCCTTCGTGACCGGGGCGCCGGGCGGGCCCTTCGATGCCGCGACGGCGCTGCCGACCCAGATCTTCATCTGGGCCGACAGCCCCGAGCGCGGCTTCGAGGCGCGGACCTCGGCCGCGATCCTCGTCCTGCTCGCCTTCCTCGTCGTCATGAACGGGCTCGCGATCTTCCTTCGCAACCGCTTCGAGCGGAAATGGTAGGGTTGGCGCCAATGACACCCTCCGCCCCACCCGCCGCCGTCCCCCTCCCGCCCCCCCGGGCCAAGTTCGAGGCCCGCAACGTCCACGTCCACTACGGGGCGAGCCACGCCCTCAAGGCCGTCTCGATCGACATCCCCGACCGCACCGTCACGGCCTTCATCGGCCCCTCGGGCTGCGGCAAGTCGACCTTCCTGCGCTGCCTCAACCGCATGAACGACACCATCGCGATCGCCCGGGTGACGGGCACGATCCGGCTTGACGGCGAGGACATCCACGCCCCGGCCGTCGATCCCGTGCTCCTGCGGGCCCGCGTCGGCATGGTCTTCCAGAAGCCCAATCCCTTCCCCAAGTCGATCTACGACAATGTCGCCTACGGCCCGCGCATCCACGGGCTGGCGCGGGGCCGGGCCGAGCTCGACGCGATCGTCGAGCGGGCGCTGCGCCGCGCCGCCCTCTGGAACGAGGTCAGGGACCGCCTCGCCGCCCCCGGCACGGGCCTCTCGGGCGGCCAGCAGCAGCGCCTCTGCATCGCCCGCGCGGTCGCCACCTCGCCCGAGGTCCTGCTCATGGACGAGCCCTGCTCGGCCCTCGACCCCATCGCCACGGCCCAGGTCGAGGAGCTGATCGACGAGCTCCGAAGCCAGTTCGCGGTGGTGATCGTCACCCATTCCATGCACCAGGCCGCCCGCGTCAGCCAGAAGACGGCCTTCTTCCACATGGGCGAGCTTGTCGAGCACGGCGACACCGACCAGATCTTCACCATCCCCCGCGACCCCCGCACCGAGAGCTACATCTCGGGCAAGATCGGCTGAGGAGCCTGCCATGGTCCACGAAGGCCCCCACATCCAGACTGCGTTCGACCGCGACCTCGTCGCGCTGCAGGCGCTGGTCGTGCGCATGGGCGGCCTCGTCGGGGAGGCGATGGCGGGCGCGGCCCGCGCGCTCGAGACCCGCGACGAGGGCCTTGCCGCCGAGGTCCGCGCCGCCGATGCCGAAATCGACGCGCTCGAGCGCCGGATCCACCAGGACAGCGCCCGCCTCATCGCGCTTCGCGGCCCGACCGCGACCGACCTGCGCACCGTGCTCTCGGTGATGAAGACGGCCGGCGATCTCGAGCGCATCGGCGACTACGCCAAGAACATCGCCAAGCGGGTGGCCGTGCTTGCGCCCATGGCCCCGGTCGGCACCTCGGCCGCGACCATCCGGCGCATGATGCGGGTGGTCGAGGTCATGCTCGTCGACGCCCTCGACGCCTTCGGCCGCCGCGACGCCGCGCTTGCCCGCCGCGTCCGGGCCGCCGACGAGGAGGTGGACCAGATCTACAACACCCTCTTCCGCGCCTTCCTCACCCACATGATGGAGGACCCGCGCGCCATCACCGCGTTCATGCACCTCCACTTCATCGCCAAGAACATCGAGCGCATGGGCGACCACGTCACCAACATCGCCGAGCAGGTGATCTACCTTGCCACCGGCACCCTTCCCGACGACCCCCGCCCCAAGGCCGACGCCACCCCCTTCGCGCCCTCCGACGAATAGGCCGCAGCCCGCGGCGGCGCCGGGGCGGTTGCGGGGCGGCCGCGATTCTGGCATGCAGGGCGGGCAGGACCCATCGCGCGCGGACCCATGACCGACCATGCCGAACGGCGCCGGATGATGGTGGACAACCACGTCCGCACCGCCGACGTGACGAAGCTTCCGATCATCGCCGCGATGCTCGCGGTCCCGCGCGAGCAGTTCGTGCCGCCGGCCCTGCGCGAGGCCGCCTATCTCGGCGAGAACCTGCCGCTCGCCCCCGGCCGCGTCGTCCTCGACCCGCGCACGCTCGCCAAGATGCTCGACGCGCTGGCGATCGCCCCGGGCGAGGTCGTGCTCGACCTCGGCTGCGGGCTGGGCTACTCGACGGCCGTGATCGCACGCCTCGCCGACACCGTGATCGCGGTCGAGGAGGACGCGGGCCTTGCGGCCGAGGCCGGGACGCTCCTCGCCGCCGAGGGGGTCGACAACGCCGTCGTGCAGGTGGCGCCGCTCGCCGCCGGGGCGCCGAAGCACGGCCCCTACGACGCCATCACCGTCCAGGGCGCGGCCGAGGAGGTACCGGAGGCGATTCTCGCGCAGCTCCGCGACGGCGGCCGCATCGGCTGCCTCTTCGCCGAGGGCGCGCTCGGGGTCTGCCGCATCGGCGTCCGGGCCGCGGGCCGCATCGGCTGGCGCTACGGCTTTGCCGCCGGCGCCCCCGTCCTGCCGGGCTTCGCCCGCGCCCCTGCCTTCGTCTTCTAGGACCGCGGGCCTGCCGCCCCGCGGGGGAAGCCCCGCCCGGCCCCCGCGACCGTCCGCGGCCCGCGCCGGGGGTTTCGCGCGGCATCGCGCCCGGCGGGGAGGCCCCCGCGCGCACCCGGCGGCCTCGCGGCCTTGCGGAGAGGGGCGGCGGGGCCCCCTCGCCACGGGCGGCGCGGCGGGCTATCCTGCGGGCGGCACGCCCCCCGGGACCCCGGGTGGCGGGTGCGGGACGCGGACGGACGGGAGACGGAGGCGGGATGAGGCGGGTGCGCAGGCTGGTCGGGGCCGGGATGGCCGTCATGATCCTCGCCGCCGCGGCGGCGCCCGCCGGGGCCCAGTCCCTCGCCGACACGCTCGTGGCCGCCTACCGGACCTCGAACCTCCTCGAGCAGAACCGCGCCCTCCTGCGCGCCGCCGACGAGGACGTGGCCCAGGCGGTCGCGGCGCTGCGGCCGGTCGTGAGCTTCCTTGCCCGCGCCCAGACGAGCGCGGTGACGGCCGAGACCCCCCTCGGCCGCAGCACGCGCGAGGATCACGGCGCCTCGCTCTCGATCACGGCCGAGCTCACGCTCTACGACGGCGGCGCCGGCCGGCACGCGCTCGAGGCGGCGCGGGAAAGCGTGCTCGCCGCCCGCGAGGGGCTGCGGTCGGTCGAGCAGCAGGTGCTCCTCAACGCCGTCGTCGCCTTCGTCAGCGTCCGCAACGCCTCCGAGGTGCTGGCGATCCGCCAGAACAACCTCCGCGTCATCGAGCAGGAACTGCAGGCCGCCCGCGACCGCTTCGAGGTGGGCGAGGTCACGCGCACCGACGTCGCGATCGCAGAGGCGCGCCTCGCCGCCGCCCGCTCGGCGCTCGCCGCCGCCGAGGGCGACCTCGCGGTCGCGCGCGAGACCTACCGGGCCGTCACCGGCGCCCATCCCGGGGCGCTCCGGCCGCCGCCCCCTCCGCCCGCGACGGCGGCGAGCGCCGAGGCGGCGCGCGACCTCGCCGTCCGCGGCCACCCCGCGATCCGGCGCGCCCAGCACGAGCTGCGGGTGGCCGAGCTCAACGTCGGCCGCGCCGCCGCGGCCTTCGGCGGCCGCCTGTCCGCCGGCGTCCAGCTGGGCCTCGACAGCGACGAGACCTTCAGCCGCAGCCTCTCGCTCAGCTATGCCGTGCCCCTCTACCGCGGCGGGCAGCTCTCGTCCCTGCACCGCCAGGCGATCGCGCGCCACGACGCGACCGCGGCCGGGCTGCACCAGACGACGGTCGGCGTGGTCCAGGCGGTCGGCAGCGCCTGGGCCGAGCTCGCGGTGGCGCGGGCGCGCCTCGTCGCGACCGACCGCCAGATCGCCGCCGCCCGCACCGCCTTCGAGGGCGTGCGCGAGGAGGCGACGCTCGGCGCCCGCACCACGCTCGACGTCCTCAACGCCGAGCAGGAGCTGCTCGATGCGCGCGCGGGCCGGGTCGCGGCCTACACCCAGGAGTACATCGCCACCTACTCGCTCCTCGCCGCCATGGGGCTCCTGACGGCCGAGCATCTCGGCCTCGGCATCCCGACCTACGACCCCGGGGCCTATTTCGAGGCCGTCCGCAACGCGCCCGTGACCTCGCCGCAGGGCCAGCGGCTCGAGCGCATTCTCCGCAGTATCGGCCGGGACTGACCTCGCAAGGGCTTGTGGCAAGGCACCGGCGGGTCTACCATTCCTGCCGGCCAAGGGGAGGGTTGCGCATGTCCGATCCGCTGACGCGGGCCGAGATCGAGGATGTGCTGAGCTCGATCCGGCGGCTCGTGTCGGAAGAGGGGCGCGAGGCCCGGCCGAAGGGCGCGGCGGGCGAGCGGCTGGTCCTGACCCCCGCCCAGCGGATTCCCGCTCCCCCCGATGCGGTCGCGGCCCTGCGCGCCGCCGCCCGCCGCCTCGCGCCGCCGGCTGGGGCGCCCGAGGCCGGGCCGCCGGCCGGGGCCGCGGGGCGGCCGGCCGAGGCCGAGGGCGCCCGCGCCCCCACGCTCGAACAGGCGATCGCCGAACTCGAGGCGGCGGTCGCCGCCGCCCAGGGCGAGTGGGAGCCCGACGGCAGCGAGCCCGCGGCCTTTCCCGCCGCCCCGGCCCCGCCCGCCGCCCCGGCGCTGCCCGCAGTAACGGCCCCGGCCGCGGGCGAGCACCCGGCCCCGGCCGCCGACAACATCCATCGCCTTGCCGCGCCACCGCCGCGGGCAGCCGCGCCCGCCCCCGCCGACCCGCCGCCGTCCCCCGGCGAGTTCGACGCCGACGCCCTGCGCGACCTCGTGGCCGAGATCGTCCGCGAGGAGTTGCAGGGCGCGCTCGGCGAGCGCATCACCCGCAACGTGCGCAAGCTCGTCCGGGCCGAGATCGCCCGGGCGCTGGCCGGCCGCCAGTTCGACTGAGCCCCGCCGACCCCCCCGACCCCCGCCGGCGGAGCACTCCGGGGTGGGCGGGGGCGAAAACGAAAGCGCGCCCCGGGGGCCCGGGGCGCGGCGGGCGGCGCGCGGCTGGAGGGTCAGGCCGCCTCGGCCTCGAGCAGGGCCGCGGCGCGGCGCTCGCTTTCCTCGCGCGACAGCGCCACCGACGTCCGCACGCCCTTGGCCACGAACTCCATCAGCCCCTTGACCACGCGCTCGTTGGGGTCGATCCCGGCACAGCTCAGGACCTCGCGGCCGTCGCGCGACCGCGCCCAGCGGGCGATCTGGTCGGGCCCGTTGCCGAATTTCTTGTCGTCGGCGATGGCATCATCCAGCGCCGCCAGCACCACCGCCGCGAACAGCTTGCGCGACCGCGTGCCCTGTTCGAAGTTGAAGGCGGTCGCGTCCACCCGATCCGTCATCTCGCAGTCCTTGTTCTTGGTCTTGCGTTCTGGCTCTTGCGTCGCGCGCCCCGCCCTGCATACGGTGCGGCGCGGTCGATTCGGTATGCGTCCGGCTGCATAGCTGCCATGCCCTCCGGGCATGACGGGCGGGGTTGTCACACTGCATCTAGTCTGCCTGACGCGCCGAAACCCCCGACATATAGGACATCGGCGGCACCGGTCAAGATTTTGCCGCATTCGCGCCGGATCTTTTGAGCGGCGTCCGCGACCCCTACCCCGCGAGGCGGACCCGGGCGGCGCCGGCGGTCATCTCGCCCCCCGCCCGGTCGAAGCGCAGCCAGGCCAGCGCGCGGTCGCCCGCGCGCGTGCCAAGCCAGCCCGCGGGCCGGTCGCCGGCCATGATCTCGGTGCCGGGATCGGCCGCGCCCGCGACCTCGACCGCCACCAGTCCCTTGCGCAGTTCGGTCTTGTGCTTCATCCGCGCCGTCACCTCCTGCCCGACATAGCAGCCCTTGCGGAAGTCGACGCCGTGCAGCCGCTCGAAGCCGGCCTCGAGGATGTAGCTTGCCTCGGGGACAAGCTCGATGCCGGTCTCGGGAATGACACGGGCGACGCGGATCGCGTCCCAGTCGATCGCCGGCGGCCCGCCCGGCCCGGGGGTGATCGCGCGCCAGCCGAGGGCCCCGTCGCGGGGGTCGGCGAAAGCCCCCTCCGGCACCCTTCCGAGGCCGCGGCGCACGCGAAGCCCGGACGGCGCGATCGTCACCTCGGCCCGCAGCCGGTAGAGCCCGAGGCGCCGGGCCAGCCCCTCGGCAAGGTCGGCCTTGACGTCGAGGAGGATCGCGGCCTCGGCGGGGACGAGGAAGAAGTCGGCGAGATACTTCCCCTGGGGGCTGAGGAGGGCGGCATAGAGGGGCCCCGCGGCCAGGCGGCGCAGGTCGTTGGTCACGAGACCCTGGAGAAAGCCCGTCCGGTCGCGCCCCGCGACCGTCAGGACCGTCCTGTCGTCCGCCCGCTCGCCGTCCATCCGCCCGCCCGAATCCGAGTCATTGCCTCGGATATAGGCCGTTCGGCGGAGAGGGAAAGCCCCCGCGTCGGCGCCGGGGCCCGCGGCCGCGGGCAATCGCCCCCTCCCCCACCGGGGGGGAGGCCGGGGAGGGCCGGCGGCGCGCGCCCGGCGGGCCCCGCGGCCGGGGCCCTCAGCGGTCCTCGAACTGGAGGGCGCAGAGGCGCGCGTAGAGGCCGCCGCGGGCGAGAAGCTCGGCATGGGTCCCGGTCTCGACGATGCGGCCCGCCTCCATCACGAGGATGCGGTCGGCGCGGCGGACGGTCGCCAGCCGGTGGGCGATGACAAGCGTCGTGCGGCCCTCGGCGGCGACGCCGAGGGCGGCCTGGACGGCCCCCTCGGTCTCGGCGTCGAGGGCCGAGGTCGCCTCGTCGAGGAGGAGGACGGGGGCCTCGCGCAAGAGCGCCCGCGCGATCGCCACCCGCTGGCGCTGGCCGCCCGAGAGGCCCGAGCCGCGCGGGCCGGCCGGGCTCTCGAGCCCCGCGGGAAGCGAGGGCAGGAAGGCCGCGACCCCGGCGGCGGCAACCGCCGCCCCGAGCCGCGCCGCCTCCGCCGGCCGGCCGAGGAGGATGTTGTCGCGCAGGCTCGCGTCGAAGAGGGCCGTGTCCTGGCGCACGACCGCAAGGAGCGCCCGGAGATCGGCGAGCCGCAGCGCCCGCACGTCGACCCCGGCGAGCGTCACCCGCCCGGCCTCGGGGTCGGCGAGGCGGGCGACGAGCGCGAGGACCGTGCTTTTCCCCGCCCCCGACGGCCCCACGATGGCCGTCGTCCGGCCCGCCTCGGCGACAAAGGAAAGATCGCGCAGGACCGGCTCGCCGTCCCAGGCGTGGCTCACGGCCTCGAAGGCGATGGCCGGGGGAAGGGCCGGGGGGGGCGCCGGCCGGGCGGGATCGGCGATGACGACGGGGCGGGCGAGGATCGCCCGCATGCGCTCGAGGAGTGCCAGCGCCGCCTGCCCGAGCCCGGCCACGGCGCCGAGCTTGCGCAGGGGATCGAAGGCGAGCCCGAGGGCGGTGAAGAAGGCCATGAACTCGCCGACCGTGCGGCCGCCGCCGGCGATCTCGCGGGCGCCGAGCGTGAGGACGAGGGCGAGGCCCAGCGCGGCGACGAGGTCGACCATCGCCGGCGTCGCCGCGGCCGCGGCCTCGCCCCGCACCTGCTGGTGGCGGAAGGCGCCGAGGGCGGCCCGGAAGCGCCCGGTCTCGCGCCCCTCGATGCCGGCAAGCTGGATCGTCGTGACGCCGTGGAAGGCCTCGTCGAGGCGGGTCACGACCTCGGCCGAGGCCGCCCGGGCGGCCCGGACCCGCCGGCGCAGGCGCTTCTGGACGGCAAGGACGGGCAGGATGACGAGCGGCAGGCCGACGACCGCGAGCGCCGTCCACAGCACGTCCATCCACAGCGCGACGCCGAGAAGCGCGGCCAGCGCCACCCCGTCGCGGACGGTGCCGATGACGATCTTGGCGAGGATCTCGCGCAGCGCCACGGCATCGCCGCGGACACGGTCGATGAGGGCCCCGGGCGGGTGGCGGTGGAAGAAGGCGAGATCGAGGCGCAGGAGATGGGCGAGCATCGCCTCCTGGAGGTCGGCACTGATGCGTTCGGCGGCGGCGACGAACAGCACCCGCTGCCCGAACCCCGCCCCCGCCCGGAGCCCGAAGGCGAGCGCGATCGCCGCCACCACCCAGCCCGTGCCCGCGCCCGTGCCCGTGCCGGGGGCGGGGGCGGGGGCGGCGAGGATCGAATCGAAGAGCGGCTGGACGAGGTAGCCGACGGCACCGACGGTCGCCCCCTCGAGGGCCATCAGGACCGTGGCGGCGACCAGCGGGAGCGCCCGCCGGCGCGCGAAGCCGCGCCAGAACCAGAGCGCGAGGCCCCGGTCGCGGTCGCGCGCGCCGCCCGCCTCGCTCACCCCCCGCCGCCCCCGGCCGGCAGGGGCGGATGCCAGACGGCCTTTCGCGGCGGCGGCGGCAGCGCCCGCGGCCCCGCCTGCCCGCCCTGGCGGGCGGCGTGGCGGCGGGCGAGTGCCTCGGCATCGTAGCCGTCGCGGATCCACTCGAGGATCGAGACCCCGCGCGCGGCCCGCGCCTCGGCGAAGGCATCGAGGAAGAGGTCGAGGACCCCCGCCTTGCCGGTGCGGAAGTGCAGGAAGCGCCAGTGCAGGGCCCGGCGCGCGACCTCGACCGGCGCCTCCTCGATCATCAGGAGGTAGAGGGCGGCGGCGATGCCCGTGCGGTCGGCCCCCGACTTGCAGTGCATGAGGAAGGGCCGCGGCAGGCGGCGGAAGACCTCGTGGAGTTCGAGGAGCGTCGCCGCCGGCACCGGCCTTCCGGCCGCGAGCGGGAGGTTGACGAAGGTCAGCCCGAGCCGGGCGCAGGCCTCGCGCTCGAGATGGTAGTAGGCGAAGGGCTTGGCCCCGCGCAGGTTGAGCACGGCCCGGACGCCCCGCGCCCTCAGGCGGGCGAGCTGGGCCGGCGAGGGCTGGTTCGACCGCCAGACCCCGGGCGCGATCTCCTCGAGATTGCGCCAGAGCACGCGCAGCGCGCCGTGGTCGAGGAAGTGGAAGTCGAGCCATGCCCGCCGGCGGGCGGCCGGGGTCGCGATGTCCTCCATCCGCCGCCCGCCGAAGGGGCGGGCGAGGCGGCGGGCAACGCGACCGGCGGCGCGGGCAAGGGCGCGGACCATGGACTGCCTCCTGTCCCCGCGGGCGGGATTAGTCGACCCCGTCCCCTCCTGCAAGCCGCCCCGCGCCGCGACGCCCGCCCCTGCCCCGGGCGGGCGCCCTCACGGCGACGCGGCGAAGGCCCGCACCCGCGCCATGAAGTCCTCGCCCCGCTTCTCGAAGTTCGGATACTGGTCGAAGCTCGCGGCGGCGGGGGCGAGAAGGACGGTGTCGCCGGGCTCGGCCTCGGCCGCGGCGCGGGCCACGGCCGTCGCCATCGTCTCGCAGATCTCGTGCGGCGTCGCCCCGATCTGGAGCGCGAAGTCGCGGGCCGAATGGCCGATGAGGTAGGCCTTGACGACGCTGCCGAGATGGGGGGCGAGGGCCAGGATGCCGCCCTCCTTGCCAAGCCCGCCGGCGATCCAGCGGATGCGCGGGAAGGCCGCCAGCGCCTTGGCCGCGCTGTCGACGTTCGTGGCCTTGGAATCGTTGACGAAGCGCACCCCCCCGATCTCGGCCACAAGCTGGCTGCGGTGGGGCAGGCCGGCAAAGCTCGCGAGCGCCGCCTCGATCGCCCGCGGGGCAAGCCCGAGGGCGCGGGCGGCGGCCCAGGCGGCGCAGGCGTTCTGGTGGTTGTGGGCGCCAGGGAGACCGGCGAAGGGGCGGAGGTCGACAGCCGCGACCTGCCGGCCCTTGCGCCATTCGGCAAGAAAGCCCCGGCGGGCAAAGACCGACCAGCCCGGCCCGTCGAGCCTTCTCCCCGAGGCGGTGCGGATCACGCGCTCGTCCTCGGGCGCCAGGGCGAGGGCCGCGGCGAGAAAGCGGCCCTCGGTCTCGTCGACGCCGATCACCGCCCGGTCGGGCCCGCCGAGGCTGAAGAGGCGCGCCTTGGCGGCGAAATACCCCCCCGGGCCGCCGTGGCGGTCGAGATGGTCGGGCGAGAGGTTGGTGAAGACGGCGACGTCGGGGGTCAGCGCGCGGGCAAGCTCGGTCTGGTAGGAGGAGAGCTCGAGCACGATCACCTCGCCCTCGCCCGGCGGGTCGAGGTCGAGGACGCCGCGGCCGATGTTGCCGGCCATCTGCGCCGGCCGGCCGGCCGCGCGCAGGATGTGGTGGATGAGGGCCGTCGTCGTCGACTTGCCGTTCGAGCCGGTGACGGCGACGACCCGCGGCGGGGTTTCGAGGCGGCTCCAGTCGGCCGCCCCGAGCGAGCGGAAGAAGAGGCCGATGTCGTTGTCGACCGGCAGCCCGAGGTCGAGGGCGCGGGCGACCACGGGATGGGGCGCGGGGTAGAGGTGGGGGATGCCGGGCGAGACGACGAGGGCGGCGGCGCCCGCGAGCGCCCCCTCGCGGCCGAGGTCGGCGAGCGCGAGGCCCGCCGCCGCGGCCCGCGCCCGCGCCTCGGCGCTGTCGTCCCAGAGAAGGGGCTCGGCCCCGCCGGCGGCGAGCGCCGCCGCCGCCGCGAGCCCCGAGCGGGCGAGGCCGAGGACCGCCACCCGCCGCCCCTCGTAACCCCTGACCGGAATCATCGCATCCCCCGCAGCGCACCCCCGCGGCGAAGCTATCGCCCGCGGCCGCCCGACCTGCAAGCGCGCGCGGCCGGCCCCTTCGGGCCGGGCGCGGGGATCCCTAGGCCGCCCGCCGGGCGCGGAAGCGCAGGCGGACGTAGTCGGCGATCCAGCCCGCCTCGGGGTCGCGGAGGGCGCCGAGAAGGCCCTCGGCGGCGGAGAGGAGGGCCGGGCGGCGGCCCTCGGGCAGGTCGGCGAGGAAGGGCGCGGCGAAGGTCCCGAGCCAGCCCGCCATGCCGGTCGGAAGCGGCGTCGGCCGGGGAAAGAGCTCCATCGTCTCGACCGCGAAGCCCGCGGTCTCGAGCCGGCGCCGGGCGAGCGCCGGCGAGGGGAAGTCCCAGGGCGAGAGAGCCGCCCGCCCGGCCGCCGCGCGCGCGGCGTTGAGCGCGGTGACGACGGCCGCGACATTGCCGAAGCCCCCCTGCTCGGCCACCAGCCGCCCGCCCGGGGCGAGCGCCGCGAAGACGCGCGTGAGGACGCGCGGGGGATCCCGCATCCAGTGCAGGGCGGCATTGGAGAAGACGGCGTCGTAGGGCCCGCCGGCGATCGCGTCGTGGGCATCGGCGAGGACGACCTCGAGCCCCCGCGCCCGCGCCGCGGCGGCCATGGCGGGGTCGGGCTCGAGCCCCCTGACGCGGGCCCCCGCCGCCGCGATCCGCGCCGTCAGGACCCCGTCGCCGCAGCCGAGGTCGAGGACCCGCTCGCCCGGCCGGGCCGCCAGCAGCCCCAGCACCCCCTCGCCCAGGGCCGGCACGAAGGCCGCGTTGGCGGCGTAGGCCGCGGGCGACCAGACCTGCCCGGCCGCCGGCCGCTCCTCCCCGCCCATGGCGCCCCCTCAGTCCTGGGCGTCGTAGTCGATCCGCAGCACGCGGTCGGCGATCTCGCCCTTGCCGGCGGTGCCGGGGAAATAGGCGGCCTCCACCGTCACCTCGCGCCGCCGCTTGCCCTCGACCGGGAAGGCCCACTGGAAGCCGTGGGTCTCGAGGTAGAACTGCTTGTTGGAGCAGAGCAGGAGGTCGTTGGCGCCGGTGACCGCGACGCCGTCGACGAGGACCCGGACGCGGACCGCGGCCTCGGCCTCGGCGTCCTCGGGCTTGGCCGCGCATTCGGCGGTGAAGGTGACGACGAGGTTGCTGCGGCGCTCGGCGTAGACCCGCGCCGACATCCCCGCCACCGCCTCGAACTCGTTGGTGGTGAAGGTCAGGAGGTCGTCGGCGGTGACGACGACGTAATCGCCGGCGCTGCCCTTGTGGGTGACCGCGTCCTCGGCGCTCGCGCCGCCCGCCGCGGTCGCATCCTGCGCCGCGGCCGCCGACCCGAGCCCCAGAAGGGCCGCGAGCGCGACGGCGGCCGTGCCCGCCCCTGCCCCTGATGCCTGCCGTCCCATTCCTCGCCCCCCCGGTTCCCGCCTGCGACGGGCCCCAGCTTGCACGTCCGCCGGGCCGGGCGCAACCGTCCCCTCGCGGTGTGCCCGCGGCGCCCGCGCGGGCCCGGCCGCGGTTCCCGCCCGCCCCCCCGCTCAGCCGGGGCGGGGGTCGTAGAGGACGTCGAGGATGCGGTCGGAAAGGCCCTCCTGGCCATCCTCGGGGCCGCTGTAGCGGAAATGGATCGTCACCTCGTTCGCGACCCTCTCGACCGGATACACCCGGCGGAAGCTGTGGCTCTCGAAGCAGAAATCCGTGTTGCCGCAGAAGACGACGTTGCCGCCGACGTCTTAGCCCGGGACCCGCGCGCCGTTCACCCGCGCCTCGACGAAGACGGCCACGGCGGCCCCGGGGTCGGAGTCCGGGGGATAGGCCTTGCATTCGGCGGTGAAGGTGATGACCAGCATGCTGCGCCGCCGGGCCCGCACCGTGAGCGTCATCCCGTCCACCGGCACGTAGGTCTTGCCGAGGGTCCAGGCGGTCTTGCTGCTGTCCTCCGAGACCGAGGCGAAGGCGGCGATGGCACCGCCGCGGACGATCGCCTCGGCCGCCGCGTCGCCGGTCGCGCCGCCGCTGCCGTCGGGCCCCGTGCCTTCGGCGCCCGCCGGCACCCCGGGCACGGCGATCGCGGCGATCAGCGCCGCACGGACAAGGGAAGCCGCCCGCCGAGATGCATCCATGACCGACCTCGACGAGGTGGACGCGACCGGCCGGCAGGGCGTGCCGTGCGGCCGCGCCACGGGGTTCGCGCCACCGCGTCGGCAGCGCCGCCCCGAATCGGCCCGACGACCGCCCGGCCGTCAACGATTCCCGCCCGGCTCAGCGCAGTTTGAGCGTCGCCAGGCCGACGAGGGCGAGGATCACGGCGATGATCCAGAAGCGGATGACGATCTGCGGCTCGGCCCAGCCCTTCTTCTCGAAATGGTGGTGG
>JADLCV010000155.1 GCA_020846995.1 Paracoccaceae bacterium | reverse complement strand
CTGCACGACGCGAGCCTTCCGGCCGATGTGCCGGTCGCCCGTCTCCTTGATCCCGCGCTGGCACGGCTGGTCGGGGACTACGTCCTCCTCCACGCGCTGGCCCTGCACCGCGGCCTCTACCGCCTGCTCGCCCGTCAGGCCGAACGCCGCTGGGTCTATGAACCGCCGCGGCTGACGTCGCAGGCGCGGGTCGCCGTCCTCGGCCTCGGCGAGATCGGGTCCCGCTGCCTTGCGCAACTCGAGGCGGCCGGGTTCCGCGTCACCGGCTGGTGCCTCCGGCCGAAGCCGCACCTCGCCGGCAAGGCGGTGTCGGGGCCGGAGGCGCTGCCGGACCTCCTTGCCGGCGCCGACATCGTCGCCGCCCTGCTGCCCTCGACCCCGACCACCCGCAACCTCTTCGCACGACCGCTGTTCGCGGCCATGAAGCGCGGCGCAGGCCTCATCAACGCCGGTCGCGGCGATCTCGTCGTCGACGAGGACCTGTTGTGGGCCCTCGACGAGGGCATCCTCGCGCACGCCGTCCTCGACGTGGCAAGGACCGAGCCGCTGCCCGAGGCGCACCCCTTCTGGCGCCACCCCGGCGTCACGCTGACACCCCACTGCGCCGGCGCGACAAGCCCCGACGTCGCGCTCGACACGGTCGCCGGGAACATCCGTGCCGCCCTCCGCGGCGCCCCCGTCGGGGGGTTGATCGACCGCCAGAGGGGATACTGACCGGGCCGGGGGGCGCGCGGCCCCTTTCGGCCCGACCGCCGCCCCGGCCGCCGCCGCAGGCGCCCGGGCGGGCGCGGCGCACCGGTTCGGCAACTCTCCGCCGGTCGCCCGGGGCGCGCGTCCGGGTTGCGGCGGCCCTCGCACGAAGACGTGACAGGGGCGGGGCGAGGCGATAGTCTCGGGCGCAAGGGCCAGCATGGGCCCGCCGGCAATGGCAAGGGGCGCCCGCGGGGCGCCCGGCACGAGGTGAGCAGATGAGCGGATTTCCTTCCCCGGCACCCCTCGGCGCGGTCGCGGTCGCGGGCCGGCGGGCGGTCCTTGCCTTCGGCGCGGCGACGCTCGCGCTCGCGGCCTGCGGCAACGGTGTCGGCGGGCGCGGGCCCGAACGGCTCGACGCGCGGGTCGATGCGACGCGCGACTTCCTCTTCGCCCGCTATCCCGGCACGCGCGATCTCGCCGCCCGCGCCCAGGGCGTCCTCATCATGCCGCTCGTGACCGAGGCGGGCCTGTGGTTCGGGGGCGCCTACGGGCGCGGGGCGCTGCGCATCGGCGGGGCGACGGTCGACTACTACAGCGCCACGCGGGCAAGCTTCGGGCCCCAGATCGGCGCCCAGCAATACGGCTCGGCGCTCTTCTTCATGACCGCCGAGGCGCTGGCCCAGTTCCGCGCCTCGGACGGCTGGGCGGCGGGGGCGGACGTGCGCTATGCCTTCCCCGACGGCGGCGGCAGCCTCGGCGTCGAGACGACGACCGAGCTTGCCCCGGTCATCGGCATCGTCTTCGGCCAGTCGGGACTGATCGTCGGGGCCTCGCTCGCCGGGGTCAAGTACACCCGCATCGTGCCCTGACGCGACGCGCCGGCGGAGGGCGCGCGCCGGCGCCCCCGGGCGGCTCCGTTCCCGCCCGGCGCGGCCGGGGCGCGGCCCCCTAGCGCAGGCGGCGGATCAGGGCCGAGGTGTCCCAGCGGCCGCCCCCCTGGCGCTGGACGTCGGCATAGAACTGGTCGACGAGGGCCGTGACGGGGAGCGAGGCGCCGGCCTCGGCCGCCGCCGCGAGGCAGATCCCGAGGTCCTTGCGCATCCAGTCGACGGCGAAGCCGAAGTCGAACCGGTCCTCGAGCATGGTCGCGTGGCGGTTGACCATCTGCCAGGAGCCGGCGGCGCCCTCGGCGATGACCTCGACGACCGCCTTGCCGTCAAGCCCCGCCTTCTCGCCGAAGGCGAGCGCCTCGGCCAGCCCCTGGACGAGGCCGGCGATGCAGATCTGGTTCATCATCTTGGCAATCTGGCCGGCGCCCGCGTCCCCGAGCCGCCGGCAGATGCGGGCATAGGCGGCGATCACCGGCTCGGCCCTTGCGTAGTCGGCCTCGGCCCCACCGCACATGACCGAGAGCCGGCCGCCCTCGGCCCCGGCCTGCCCGCCCGAGACCGGCGCATCGACATAGCCGAGGCCCCCCGCGCGGGCGAGGCCGGAAAGCTCGCGAGTGACCGTGGCCGAGACCGTCGTGTGGTCGACGAAGACCGCACCCCCCGCCATGCCGGCAAAGGCGCCCGCCGCGCCGGTGCAGACGGCACGGAGGTCGTCGTCGTTGCCGACGCAGGCCATGACGAACTCGGCCCCCGCCGCGGCCGCGGCCGCGGTCGGCGCCATGGCGCCGCCGTGGCGCGCGACCCAGGCCGCGGCCCGGGCCTGCGTGCGGTTGTAGACGGTGACGGCATGGCCGGCTGCGGCGAGATGGCCCGCCATCGGAAAGCCCATCACCCCGAGCCCCAGGAATGCCACCCTCGCCATGCCCCCGCCTCCCCTGCCCCGCGCGCCCGGAACGGACGATTGCCCTTCGCCGCGCCTGCCCTTACCTAGCGCCCTGCCCCGCCGTCAACCGCCCGCTCCCGAGGGGGCCGCCCGCGCCCATGCTGACCGCCTTCCGCTGGCTCTTCCGCATCGCCGTCGCGCTTCTCGCGCTCGCCCTCGGCGGGGCCGGGGTCGCCTACTACTTCGCCGCCCGCTCGCTTCCGGACTACGACGCGAGCTACCGGCTCGCGGGGCTGTCGGGGCCCGTCGAGATCGTCCGCGACACCGCCAACGTCCCCCACATCTTCGCCGGCCGCGACGGGGACGTCTTCTTTGCCCTCGGATTCGCCCACGCCCAGGACCGGCTCTGGCAGATGATGCTCCTGCGGCGGACCGTGCAGGGCCGGCTCTCGGAGGTCTTCGGCACCGCCACCGCCCGCACCGACGAACTCATGCGCCGGCTCGACCTCTACGGGCTCGCCCGCGAGGCGGTGGCGGCGCAGGATGCCGATACCGCCCGCGCGCTCGAGGCCTATGCCGCGGGCGTCAACGCCTGGATCGGGGTCGTCAACGAGCGCGCGCTCGGCCGCGGGGCGCCCGAGTTCTTCCTGTTCCCGGCCGACATCGCGGTCTGGACGGCGGCCGATTCGATCGCGCTCCTGAAGCTCATGGCGCTGCAGATGACGGGGCAGATCGCGACCGAGGTGCAGCGGGCGCGGCTCTCGCTCCTGCTGTCGCCCGCGCGCGTGGCCGACCTCATGCCCGAGGCCCCGGGGCCGCCGGTCATGGCCCTGCCCGACTTCGCCGCGCTCTTCCCCGAGGCCCCGCGGCTCGCCACGGCGCCGGCGCCGGCGCCGGCGCTGTTGCCCGTGGCCGGACCGAGCCTCGCCGGGGCCTCGAACGCCTTCGCCGCCGCCCCCGCCCGCACGGCCGGGCACGGCGCCCTCCTCGCCAACGACCCCCACCTCGGCTTCACGGCCCCCTCGCTCTGGTATCTCGCCCGGCTCGAACTCGCGACCGGCGGCGTCATCGGCGGCACCATCCCCGGCATCCCGGCCGTCCTCGTCGGCCGCGGCGAGGGGCTCGGCTGGGGGCTGACGACGGCCTATCTCGACGACCTCGACCTCTACGTCGAGAAGCTGAACCCGGGGAACCCCGAGGAATACCTCACGCCCGACGGCTACCGGCCCTTCGTCACGCGACGGGCGATCGTCGAGATCAAGGACGCGCCACCCCTGACGCTGACCCTGCGCTGGACCGAGAACGGGCCCGTCCTGCCGGGGTCGCACTTCGACCTCGCCGCCATCACCCCGCCCAGCCACGTCATGGCGCTCGCCTGGACCGCGCTCGCCGCCGGCGACACGACGATGAGCGCGGCGATCGGCCTCATGCGGGCGGGGACGGTCGGGGCGGCGATCGAGGCCGGCCGCCGCATGGTCGCGCCGGCCCAGATGGTGACGCTCGCCGATCGCGACGGTGTCGCGATCCAGCTTGCCGGCGCCATGCCCCGCCGCGACCCCCGCCACCAGACCGAGGGCCGCATGCCCTCGCCGGGCTGGATCGCCGCCAACCGCTGGCAGGGAATCCTGCCCTACGAGGAGAACCCGGCGGTCGTGAACCCCGCGACCGGCATCGTCGGCAACACCAACAACCGCATCACCGAGGAGCCCTTTCCCCGCCACGTCTCCCACGACTGGGGCGACACCCAGCGCGTCCTGCGCTGGCTGAAGCTCATGCGCGCGCGCGAGGTCCACACCCGCGAGAGCTTCATCGAGGCCCAGCTCGACACCGTGAGCTTCGCCGCCCGCACGCTCGTGGCCCTGGTCGGCGCCGATCTCTTCTTCACCGGCGAGGCCGCCCCGCAGGGCAGCCGCGAGCGGCTGCGGGCGCGGGCGCTCGCGCTCCTCGCCGACTGGACGGGCGAGATGAACGAGCACCTGCCCGAGCCCCTGATCTATGCCGCCTGGATGCGCGCCCTCCAGGAGCGGCTGATCCGCGACGATCTCGGGCCCTATGCCGCCGCCTTCACCCATGTCGAGCCGCTCTTCCTCGAGCGCGTCTTCCGCGACGTCGACGGCGCCGCCGCCTGGTGCGACATCATCCAGTCGGAGGCCAACGAGACCTGCACCGACATCGCCCGCCTCGCCCTCGACGACGCCCTCGTCGCCCTGACCGACCGCTACGGGCCCGACGTCGAGAGCTGGCGCTGGGGCGATGCCCATCAGGCCGCCCACGACCACACGGTGCTGGGGAAGGTCGCGGTCCTGCGCCACTTCGTCAACATCCGCCAGTCGACCTCGGGCGACGACCACACGCTCAACCGCGGCCTGACGGCGGGGACGGCGCCCGATCCCTTCCTCAACGTCCACGGGCCGGGCTACCGCGGCGTCTACGACTTCGGCGACCCCGATTCGTCGGTGTTCGTGATCGCGACCGGCCAGTCGGGCAATTTCCTGTCGCGCCACTACGACGACCTCGGCGAGCGCTGGCGGCGCGGCGAATACATCCCGATGTCGCTCGACCCCGCGCTGGCGCGGGCGGCGGCGGTCGGGACCACGCGCCTCGCGCCGCCCTAGGGTCAGGACCCATTGATTATCCGCTCGCGGCGTGATTCAGGCTCCGCGAGGAGACTGATACCAGCCGCCCGAACTGCTGACTCGCGAGGGATTCCCATAGGTTGCCGATTGTGATTCGCTGCGGTTGAGGTGACGGGGAACGGGCATGGCGATCGCGATCGAGCGGAAGGAGCATACGGCG
>JADLCV010000154.1 GCA_020846995.1 Paracoccaceae bacterium | reverse complement strand
TCGGGGGCGGGCAGCGTCGTCGCCTGGGCGCTGACGATCACCGACCTCGACCCCCTGCGCTACGGGCTCCTCTTCGAGCGCTTCCTCAACCCCGAGCGGGTGTCGATGCCCGACTTCGACATCGACTTCTGCATGCGGCGCCGCGACGAGGTCTTCGACTATGTCCAGCGCCGCTACGGCAGGGACCGCGTCGCCCACATCATCACCTTCGGCGCGCTCCTGTCGAAGGCGGCGGTGCGCGACGTCGGCCGCGTTCTCCAGATGCCCTACGGCCAGGTCGACCGCATCGCCAAGCTGATCCCGATGGAGGGCGTGAAGCCCCTCTCGATCGCCCGCGCGCTGATCGCGGAGCCGCGGCTCGCCGAGGCGGCGCGGGGCGAGGAGGTGGTCGGCCGGCTCCTCGACTACGCCGGCCAGATCGAGGGGCTCCTGCGCAACGCCTCGACCCATGCCGCCGGTGTCGTCATCGGCGACCGCCCGCTCGACGAGCTCGTCCCCCTCTTCCAAGACCCCCGCTCGCCCATGCCCGCGACCCAGTACACCATGAAATGGGTCGAGGCCGCGGGCCTCGTCAAGTTCGACTTCCTCGGCCTCAGGACCCTGACGATCATCGACATGGCGGTGGCCCTCCTCGCCCTCCGCGGGGTCGCGGTCGACATCGCCGCGATCCCCCTCGACGACGCCGCCACCTATGCCCTCTACACCTCGGCCCGCACCGTCGCCGTCTTCCAGGTCGAGAGCGCGGGCATGATGGACGCGCTGCGGCGGATGCGGCCGACCGCGATCGAGGACATCGTCGCCCTCGTCGCGCTCTACCGCCCGGGGCCGATGGAGAACATCCCCCGCTACTGCGACGTCAAGAACGGCCTCCTGCCGCGCGAGCCCCTGCACCCCCTCATCGACCACATCCTCGAGGAGACCCAGGGCATCATCGTCTACCAGGAGCAGGTGATGCAGATCGCCCAGGAGATGGCCGGCTACACCCTCGGCGGGGCCGACCTCCTGCGCCGGGCGATGGGCAAGAAGAAGCCCGAAGAGATGGCGCGCGAGCGGCCGAAGTTCGTCGCCGGGGCGATCGCCCGCGGGGTCGAGGAGCGCAAGGCCGGCGAGGTCTTCGACCTGCTCGAGAAGTTCGCCAACTACGGCTTCAACAAGAGCCACGCCGCCGCCTATGCCGTCGTCAGCTACCAGACCGCCTGGCTCAAGGCCAACCATCCCGTCGAGTTCATGGCCGCGGTGATGAACGCCGACCTCGACAGCACCGACAAGCTCGCGGTCTTCGCCCGCGAGGTGCGCCGGCTCGGCATCGCCATCCTGCCTCCCTGCGTCAACCGCTCGGCGGCCGAGTTCGCGGTCGCCGGCGGCCGCATCCTCTATGCCCTAGGGGCGCTCCGGAACGTCGGGCCCGCGGCCATGAAGGGGATCGTGGAGGCCCGCGGCGACCGCCCCTTTGCCTCGCTCGCCGATCTCGCCCGTCGCGTCGATCTCCGCCGCATCGGCCGCCGGCCGCTCGAGATGCTCGCCCGCGCCGGCGCCTTCGACGCGCTCGAGCCCAACCGCCGCCGCGTCCTCGGCGGGCTCGAGGTCCTCATGGGCTGGTCGGCCGCGGTGCACGAGGCGCGGGCCTCGGCCCAGGTCTCGCTCTTCGGCGAGGCCGGCGCCGACCTGCCGCCGCCGCGGCTGGCCGAGGCGCCCGACTGGCCGGCGGCCGAGCGGCTGGCCGAGGAGCACGCGGCGGTCGGCTTCTACCTCTCGGGCCATCCCCTCGACGACTGGATGACGGCCCTGCGCCGGCGCGGGGTGATGACCCATGCCGAGGTCGCCGCCCGGGCCGAGCGCGGGGCCTTTCTCGCCCGCCTCGCCGGGGTCGTGGCGGCACGGCGCGACCGCAAGTCGGCCCGCGGCAGCCGCTATGCCCATGTCACCCTCTCCGATTCCTCGGGGCTCTACGAGGTGACGGTGTTCGCCGAGCCGCTCGAGGCCGCGGGCGGGCTGCTCGAGCCCGGCCGGGCGGTCGTCCTCGCCGCCGAGGCCGTGGTCGAGGAGCAGGCCCTGCGGCTCACCGCCCGCGGCGTCGAGGCGGTCGAGGCGGTGGCGGCGGCGGCCGGCACCTCCGGGATTCGCGTCCATGTCGCGACCGCCGAGGCGGTGGCGGCCGCGGCCGCGCTCTTCGGCCGCCTTCCCGCCGAGGCCGACCGGCGGGCGCGGGGCCCGGTGCGCCTCTGCGTCGCCGACGCCGCGACGGGGCACGAATACGACCTCGAGATCGGCCGCGACCTGCCGGTCGCCCCGCCGGTGCGCGCGGCCCTGAAGTCGCTCCCCGGCGTCGTCGCGGTCGAGGAACTCTAGCCCGCGCCGGCGCCGGCAGGGATGCATCCGCCGCCCCCCCGCCGCGGCGGCGCGCCCGCCTCACGCCAAGGGCGCGGCGGCCGTCTCGCTGGCGGGGGCGCAACCCGGGGCCCCCGGCCATCCGGTTGACGGCCCCCGCGGCCTGTCCCATGGTCGCGCCGCCGTCCGCGCGCGGGGGCGGCGGGAACCGGGAAGGGGACGGGCGATGGCGGGCATCATCGACATGGAGCTGGGGATGCCGCGGTCCGAGGCCGACCCGGAGCTCGAGCGCATCGCCCATGGCCGGCCGGGGACGCCCTTCGCCCAGAGCCTGCCGCGCCCGGCGGGCTACGGCTTCGCCAACTACGAGCGCGTCTTCCGCGCCCGCGCGCGCGAGGATGCGCCGCCGCCGGCGGCCGCGGAGGACGGCGGCCTCGACGGCCTCGTCGCCGCCATGGACCGCGCGGGCATCCGCTGCGGCCTCCTGATCGGCGCCGCCAATGCGGCGACGGCCGCGATCCACGCCCGCCATCCCGGCCGCTTCCTCCTCTTTGTCACCCTCGACCCCCTCGACGGGATGCGCGCGGTCCGCGAGTTCGAGCGCCTGGTGCGCGAGGAGGGCGCCAACGGCCTGCGCCTCTCGGCCCTCTTCAACGGCGTCGTTGCCAACGACCGCCGCTACTATCCCCTCTACGCCAAGGCCGTCGAGCTCGACGTCCCGGTGCGCATCTACACCTCGATGAACTACGCCAACGACCGGCCCTACGACCTCGGCCACCCGCGCTACCTCGACGACGTCGCCGTCGACTTCCCCGAACTCCGCATCGTCGCCGGCCTCGCCGGCTGGCCCTGGGTCAACGAGACGGTGGCGCTCCTGCGCCGCCACCCCAACCTCTTCGTCGACACCGCCGCCCACCACCCGCGCTATTTCGCCCAGCCCGGCTCGGGCTGGGAGCAGTTCATGCAGTTCGGCAACACCCTCCTCCAGGACAAGGTCATGGTCGGCCTGTCGCGCCATCTCTTCGGGGTCCCGTTCGAGGAGCTGATCGCGGCCTACCGCAGCCTGCCCCTGAAGGAGGCGGTGATCGAGAAATGGCTGCGCGGCAACGCCGAACGCTTCCATCGCCTCTAGGTGCTGATCCGACGGATAGACGGCATGATCCATTCGCAGGAATGGAAGGCAGCACCATGGAACAAGGTCGTCATGGGAGCGCCACGACCGCGTTCGGCGGCGCGGGGGCCGGGGAATCGTCCCCGATCCCGGGTCTCCCGCTCGTCCTGCCCCCCCGGCATC
>JADLCV010000153.1 GCA_020846995.1 Paracoccaceae bacterium | reverse complement strand
CCCGTCGCCGGCAAGCCGCCGATCCCCCGCCCGCCCCCGCCGTCCGGCCCCACCCGCCGGGCCCCCCACGCCCCTGCCGGCGCCCGCCCCCGCCGCCAGGCCCCCCCGCCCGGCCCCCCCGCCCGTGCCGGCGCCAGCCTCCCCGGGCCCGCCCGCCGGGCCCCGCCTGCCCCCGCCCGCCCGCGCCCGGCGCCCGGCCGCCCCTCGCCGCCCTTCCCTACCAGCGCCCGCTCAGCGCGCCGGCGAGGAGCGCGAGGCGGAGGCGGAACTCCGGGGGGGCGAGCGTCCCCGCCGCCACCCGCGCCGGCGCGCGCGCGGCCCGGGCAAGGATCGTCCCGGCCGGGGCGGCGACGAGGAGCGCCGCCGCCACCCCCCGCGGCACCGCTGCGCGCCCGGCCCGCGCCCGGGCGAGGCCCGCGAGCCCCTCGCGGGCGAGGGCCGCGATGCGGTCGGGGGCGTCGGAAGGCAGGGGCCGGAGGCCGCGGGCGGCCAAGGCCGGCGCCGCCGCGAGCCAGGCCGCGAGGCCCGCCGCGCGGCCGAGCGCGCGCACGACCGCCTCGGCCGAGGGGGGAGCGCCGAGGGCCACGGCCGCGCACCACATGAGCCCGGCGGCGGTCGCATCGAGGTGGGCCGCGAGCGCCGCCTCGTCGGCGAAGGGCTCGCGCCAGGCCTCGCGCCGGCGCGCCGCCGCCATGGCCGCGAGCGGCCCGGCGAGATGGCCGAGGGTGCCAAGAAGCGCCGCGAGGGGAGCCGCGACGGCATGGGCGCGGGGCGGGCCGCCGCGGGCGGCGTCGGCCACCGCCTCGCCCCACCAGGCGAGGCGGAGGTCGGCGAGCGCCGGCTCGGCCGGGCCCCAGGCGGCGCGGGCAAGCTCGAGGTTGTAGGCGTAGAGGGGCCAGAGCCGCGCCCGCGGCCCTGCGGGCGCGGCGAGGGCGGCACGGGCGCGCAGGGGATCGCCGGCCGCGACCAGCGCGGCGCAGGCGGCGACGCTCACGCCGCGGGGCCCGGCGCCACCACCGAGAGGAGATAGCCGAAGCTTCCCCCGGAGGTCCGCCAGACCTCGATCTCGCGCCGGTGGGCGGCAATCTCGGCGGCGAGGTCGCCCTCCGCCGCCGGCGCGAGGGCGTCGAGGCGGGCCGCGAGGGGGTCGTAGTAGGCGGCCCAGGCGGCGGGCCCGAGCCAGCGGCGCCCGAGGGTCCGCCAGCCCGCCGCCGCGACCTGCGCCGCGACCCCGGCGGCGTCGGTCATGCCCGGGTATTCCGCGGCGAGGAAGGCGCGCGCCGCCGCCGGCCGCCGCCGGCGCCGCCAGGCGAGTTCCGAGAAGGCGACCCGCCCCCCCGGCGCGAGGGCCCGCCCGAAGGCGCCAAGGGCCGCCCCGATGCCCATGAAGTAGGCGGCACCCGCGCACCAGACGAAGTCGTAGGGCCCGGGTGCCTTCGCCATGTCGAGGACCTCGGCCCGCACCCCGGGGTCGGCGGCATGGCGGGCGGCGGCGGCGGCGGCGAAGGGGGGGTGGAGGTCGACGGCGTGGACGCTCCCCGAGGGGGCGAGCGCGCGCAGGCCGGCGATGTCGGCGCCGGGCCCCGCCCCGGCATCGAGGATGCGCGCCGCGGGCCCCGCCCCGGCGACGGCGAAGGCCCAGGCGAGGCTCTCGCCGTCCCCCGGCCCCTCGCGCGGCAGGTCCGCGTGGATGGCGAACAAGGCGGCCGTCACCGCGCGACCCCGGCCGCCGGCCGCACCCCGTCGCGGACAAGCTTCCAGACGATGGCGTCGAGCAGGGCCTCGAACGAGGCATCGACGATGTTGGCGCTGACCCCGACCGTCGACCACCGCCGGCCCGCCCCGTCCTCGCTGTCGATGATGACGCGCGTCACCGCGTCGGTGCCCCCCTGGGTGATGCGGACCTTGAAGTCGACCAGCCGCAGGTCGTCGATGCAGGCCTGGTAGGGCCCGAGGTCCTTGGCCAGCGCCTTGGCGAGCGCGTTCACGGGCCCGCGGTCCTGGCCCTCGGCATCCATGCTCTCGGAGACCGACAGGACCTTGGCCGCACCGATCTTCACCACCACCACCGCCTCCGAGAGGCTGACCATGCGGTTGTACTTGTTCTTCCGCCGCTCGACGGTGACGCGGTAGCGCTTGACCTCGAAAAACTCCGGCAGGAGGCCAAGCTCGGCCCGGGCGACGAGCTCGAAGGAGGCCTGGGCGGTGTCGTAGGCGTAGCCCGCGTCCTCGCGGGCCTTGATCTGCTCGAGGATGCGGGCGAGCGCGGGGTCGCCCGGGGCGACCGCGATCCCCGCCTCGGCGAGGCGGGCGCGCAGGTTCGCCTGCCCGGCCTGGTTCGACATCGGGATGACGCGGGCGTTGCCGACGGCCGCCGGGTCGACATGTTCGTAGGTCGCGGGATCCTTGAGGATCGCCGAGGCGTGCAGCCCCGCCTTGTGGGCGAAGGCCGAGGCCCCGACATAGGGCGCCTCGCGCCGCGGCACGCGGTTGAGGATGTCGTCGAGCCGGCGCGAGGCCCGCGTCAGGCCGGCGAGCGCGGCCGCGCCGACCCCGGTCGCGAAGCGCCCCGCCCAGGGCTCCTTGAGCAGGAGCGTGGGGATGAGCGTGGTCAGGTTGGCGTTGCCGCAGCGCTCGCCGAGCCCGTTGAGCGTGCCCTGGAGCTGCCGCGCCCCGGCGGCGACGGCGGCGAGGCTGCCCGCGACCGCGGTCCCGGTGTCGTCGTGGCAGTGGATGCCGAGGCGCTCGCCGGCGATGCCGCGGGCAAGGACCGCCGCCGTCACCTCGCCCACCGCATGGGGCAGGGTGCCGCCATTGGTGTCGCAGAGGACGACCCAGCGCGCCCCGGCGGCGCGGGCCGCCTCGAGGCAGGCGAGGGCATAGCCGGGGTCGGCCCGCCAGCCGTCGAAGAAATGCTCGGCGTCGAAGACCGCCTCGCGGCCGAGCGCCACCACCCGCGCGACCGAATCGCCGATCGCGGCGAGGTTCTCCTCGAGGCTCGTGCCGAGGGCGGTGCGGACGTGGTAGTCGTGGGCCTTGCCGACGAGGCAGACGACCGGCGTGCCGGCGTTGACGACGGCGGCGAGGACGTCGTCGTTGGTCGCCGACCGCCCCGCCCGCCGGGTCATGCCGAAGGCCGCGAGCCGAGCCCCCGTCGCCGGCGGGCGGGCGAAGAAGTCGCTGTCGGTGGGGTTGGCGCCCGGCCAGCCGCCCTCGATGTAGTCGACCCCGAGGGCGTCGAGGAGGAGGGCGATGGCCTGCTTCTCGGCCACCGAAAACTGCACGCCCTGGGTCTGCTGGCCGTCGCGCAGCGTCGTGTCGTAAAGGTAGAGCCGCTCGCGCGTCATCCTCTCGCCTCCAGCCGGGCCGGGTCGAAGCCCGGGCCGGGTTCCCATTCCGCCCCCGCGGGCGTGTCCCTGACGATGACGCCGGCGGCGAGGAGGTCCGCGCGGATGGCGTCGGCACGGGCAAAGTCGCGCCCGGCCCGGGCCGCCTCCCGGGCCGCGAGAAGGGCCTCGATCCGCGCCCCCGCCGCCACCCCCGCTCCCGCCGCTGCCGCCTCCGCCCGGCCGTCGCCGCCGGGCCCGAGAAGGCCCATGAGGCGCCCCGAGGCGAGAAGCCCCGGCCCGTCGCCCGCCGCCGCGAGCGCGTGCAGGGCCGCGATCGCGCCCGCCGCGTTGAGGTCGTCGGCGAGCGCGGCGAGGACGGAGGGCGCGGGGCTCGGCGCGGGGTCGATCCCCGCGACGAGCCCCCGCCAGCGGCGGAGCACGGTCTCGGCCTCGCGCCGCCGCTCCTCGGTCCAGTCCATGGGGCTGCGGTAATGGGTCGCCATGAGGACGAGGCGGATCACCTCGCCATCCACGCCGCGCCCGAGGAGGTCGCGGACGGTGAAGAAGTTGCCGAGCGACTTCGACATCTTCCGCCCCTCGACCTGGACCATCTCGTTGTGCAGCCAGAGGCGGGCGAAGCCCGCCCCGGGAGCGGCCGCGGCACTCTGCGCGAGCTCGTTCTCGTGGTGGGGAAAGAGGAGGTCGATGCCGCCGGCGTGGATGTCGAAGGCGGGCCCGAGGAGCGCCCCCGCCATCGCCGAGCACTCGATGTGCCAGCCCGGCCGGCCGCGGCCCCAGGGGCTCGCCCAGCCCGGCTCGGCCGCCGCGGCGGGCTTCCAGAGGACGAAGTCGAGGGGGTCGCGCTTGTAGGGGGCGATCTCGACGCGGGCCCCGGCGAGCATGTCGTCGGGCGCGCGTCCCGAAAGCCGCCCGTAGTCGGCGTGGCTCCGGACCGCGAAGAGGACGTGCCCGGCGGCGACATAGGCATGGCCGCGGGCGAGGAGGCCCGCGATCATCGCCACCATGGCCGCGATCCATTCGGTCGCCCGCGGCTCGGCACTCGGGCGGAGGGCGCCGAGCGCGTCCATGTCGGCGTGATACCAGGCGATGGTCCGGTCGGTGAGGTCGCGGACGATGTCGTTCATCGGCCGCGCGTCGCCCGCCTCCTGCAGCTCGCGGGCGCGGGCGTTGATCTTGTCGTCGACGTCGGTGATGTTGCGCACGTAGGTGACATGGTCCGCCCCGTAGACGTGGCGGAGAAGCCGGAAGAGAAGGTCGAAGACCACGACCGGGCGGGCATTGCCGAGGTGGGCGCGGTCGTAGACGGTCGGGCCGCAGACATACATCCGGACGTTGCCGGGATCGAGCGGCACCAGGCGCTCGCGCGCCCGCGTCGCCGTGTTCCAGAGCGTGATCGCGGTCATGGTCCCCCCCGGGGGCCGCCCGCGCCGGTCCCTGTCGCGGAGGGCGGCGGGGCTTCCGGACATCTCCCCGCGGGGAAAGGACGCGCGCCCGCCGGCCTCCGGTCAGGGCCGGATGCAGGTGGCGATGATGGCGATGGTGCGGCCCGTCGTCATGGCCGGGCAGATAGCCGATCGCCGCGGCCCTGCCAAGGGTTTCGCGCGCCCGCCCGCGGCCTCTCGCTTTCCCCTGGCGGCACGGCCCGGCCCCGGCGCCCCGCCGGGGAGCGGCGACCGGAGCGGGGCGGGGAACGGCCCTCCCGGCCGGACCGCGTCATCGCGCGCGGACGGCGTGCGGCCCCGCGCCGGCGCGGACGGGGGTCCCCCGGTCACCCGCCCGCCCCGGTCGACAGCTGGGGCGGGCGAGGGCTTCCGGGGCGCTTCAGCCGAGCCGGTAGCGGGCGAGTTCCTCGTGATGGGCCCGGTCCGCGCCGAGATGCGAGCGGTAGAGGACGAAGGCGGTGACGGCGAAGGGCCCGGCGACAAAGCCCTGCGCGGCCGCGACCGCCCGCTCGAGGCGCAGGGGATCGGCCTCGCCGGGCCGGAGGCGGGCGAGCGTGACATGGGGGATGAAGCGGCGGCCCGCGGGCCGCGCCCCGGCCCGGCCCGCCGCCGTCGCGACCTTGCGGGCGAGATGGTCGAGCGCGGGCGCGGGGGCGACGCCCGCGTGCACCGACCGCGCCTCGGCCCCCCCGAAGATCCCCGCCCCCCGCAGCGTCAGCGCAAAGGGCGCCGCCCGGATCGCGCCGAGGGCATGGTGCACGTCCTCGGCGAGGGGCTCGGCAAGCTCGCCGAGGAAGGCGAGGGTGAGGTGCAGGTTCTCCTCGGGAACCTGCCGCGGCAGCGGCAGGAGGTCCTGGAGAAGGACGAGCCGGGCCCGGATCTCCCCCGGCAGGTCGATGGCGACGAAGGCGCGGATCATGGCCCGCCCGCCCCGGCCGCCCCGGCCGCCCGGTTCCCCGCGACGCCGTCGCCCGCTCCGTCCGCCGCGACCTTGGCGCCTGCCCCGGTCGCCCCGGCCACTCGGTCCGGCGCAACCCCGGCGCCCGCTCCGTCCGCCCCGGCCTTCGCGGTCGGCCGGGACGGCGGGGCGGCGGCCGCGGCACCCGCGCCGGGCGCCGGCGCAGGCTGCGTCCCCCCGCGCCCCCCGTGCGGCCGGAGGGGGCGCGCCCCTGCCCCGGGCCGGGGAGCGTCCGCCGCGGGCATCCCCTCGCCGGGCGCCGCCCGGCGCCCGCGCGCGGGGGCGCGGCGGGGGGGAAGGATCCCGGCGGCGGCGGGGCAGGCGGGCGGCATCGGTATCCTCCTCCATCGCTCCGGGGGCGCGCGACTCCGCCTCCCGGGGTCCGGCGTCCCGGGGGCCCGGCGTTCCCGGGCGTGCGGGCGCGACCCGCGATGCCCGGGAACCCGCCGGCCGAGGATTGCCCCCGGCGCCCCTGCCCTTCAACCCCCCCGGGGCGCGGGGCCGCGGGCGCCGGGCCCGCCACCCCCCGCCCCGGGGAAGGTCGCGCGCCGGCCCCCCGCCCGGGCGCCCCGGCGGCGGCCGTG
>JADLCV010000152.1 GCA_020846995.1 Paracoccaceae bacterium | reverse complement strand
GCCGCCGCCCGCGCTGCCGCCCGCGGGGGCGGCCTCCGGCCGGGCGGGGGCGGGAGGCGGGCGCCCGTGACCCCGCCGGCAGCGGCTCCGCGGGCGCCGGGGCCGGGCGCGGCGAGGGGTCCGGCGTCCCCGGGGCGCAGGGTGCCGGCCGCCGCCACCGGGGCCGCGCCCGCCGGGGCGGCGCGCGGGCCGCGCCGCTGTCTCAGCCCCCGCGCGGCCGCAGCAGGCGGTCGCGGCCGATCGCGGCGAGGAGCGCGCGGTCGGCCTCGGTGCCGAAGTGCGGATCGTGGCTCAGCCCCGGCAGCCGCGCCCGCACCTCCTCGGCGATCGTCTCGGGAATGGCCGCGAGCGTCGCTGCGGTGACCATCAGGCTCTCGGCCGGGATGCCCTCGGCATAGACGATCTCGTGGCGGTCGAAGACGAGGCTGTAGTAGTCGACATAGCCGCCTTCGCGGCGAAAGACGCGGGCGCCGTCGACGAGGTGCTTGGCCTGCACCAGCACCTCGGCCGTCGCCTGGCCGGCGCTGCGGTCGCGGCGGTAGAGGAAGAGGCGGTGGTGGGGGCTGACGATGAGGTCGCGGGCGTTGCCGAGGGCCCCGGCCGCGACCACCACCGGGGCGAGCGCACCGACCGCCCGGAGCGTCGCCTTGCCGAGCCAGCGCAGGGGCTGGGCGCCATGGTCGCGGGTCAGGATGCGCTGGCCGAGGGCGAGGGCCTCGACCGCCTCCTGGCGACCGTCGGCGAGGGTGATCCGGGTTCCCGCGGCGAAGGAGACGCAGAGGACCTCGGCCAGCCGCAGGGTCCGCGGCTCGGCCTCGGAGGCGATGAGCGGGTAGTCGATGCCGGGGCCGAGCGGGCCGAGGGGAAGGACGAAGGATGCGCCCGCCGCCGTCCCCCGCGCCCCCGGCTCGAGCCGCAGGACGACGAGATCGACATGGTCGCCGTCGGGCGTCATCAGCCGGTGGCGGGCGAGCGTCGCGACCCCGTCGCCCTCGGCGCCCTCCTCCGAGCCGCGGGCGATGCGCGGGCGGCCGTCGCCGGGACCGGGCGCGAAGACCAGCCGCCGCGCCGCCGCGGCGGGGGACAGGTGGTAGACGTCACCCGCCACGACCTCGTCGCAGCCGCCGATGGCATCGCCTGCGTTCGCCCCCCAGCGGACGCGCACCGCCCCGGCCGGGAGGACCCGGGCGGTCACGGTCTCGGGCGGGGCGGGGGGCGGGGTCATGGCGGGGGTCCCTGGCGGCGAGGTCGGCGCAGTCGGCGAGGGGCGGGATGCCCGCGTCCATTGGACACAGCCCCGCCCGGCCGGCAACCCCCGCGGCCGGCCCGGGCCATCCTCGGCCGGCCCGGCGCGGCGGTCAACCCGCGCCCGCGCGCCGTCGGGGAACGGAGCGTTTCGGGCCTGGCAACGCCGCCACGGCGGGGCTTTCTTGGACCCGCCGGCGGTGCTAGGCAGCCGCGGCCGCACCGAGGGAAGGGGGCTCCGATGGATCTGGGGATTGCCGGCCGCCGCGCGCTCGTCTGTGCGGCCTCGAAGGGGCTCGGGCGGGGCTGCGCCGAGGCGCTCGCCGCGGCCGGGGTCGAGCTTGTGATCAACGCCCGCGGCGAGGCGGCGCTGGCCGAGACGGCGGCGGCGATCGCCGCCGCCCATGAGGTCGCCGTGACCCCGGTCGCGGCCGACATCACCGACGCCGAGGGGCGCGCCCGCGTCCTCGCCGCCGCCGGGGCGGTCGACATCCTCGTCACCAACGCCGGCGGCCCGCCGCCGGGGGTCTGGACCGACTGGGGGCGCGAGGACTTCCTCCTTGCCATCGAGGCCAACATGCTGACGCCGATCGCCCTCATGCAGGCGCTGGTGCCGGGGATGATGGCCCGCGGCTGGGGCCGGGTGGTCAACATCACGAGCCAGGCGGTGAAGGCGCCGATGGCCCAGCTCGGCCTCTCCAACACCGCCCGCACCGGGCTCACGGGCTTTGTCGCCGGCACCTCGCGCCAGGTGGCGCCGCACGGGGTGACGATCAACAACCTCCTGCCCGGCATCCACGCCACCCTCCGCGCCGACGCCCTCGACGGCGCCGTGGCGCGGGCGGCGAACATCAGCCTCGAGGAGGCACGGGCCCGGCGGGCGGCGACGATCCCCGTCCGCCGCTACGGCACGCCGGCCGAGTTCGGGGCGGCCTGCGCCTTCCTCTGTTCGGTGCATGCGGGCTTCATCGTCGGCCAGAACCTCTCGCTCGACGGCGGCGCCTTCGTCGCGACCCTGTGAACGGGGGGCGAAAATCGCCCCGAGGGGCGGAATCGGCCTTTGCTCGGCCGGCGCTTGGCCATAAATGAAGGGGGCGGCGCGGGGCGACCCCCGCGCCTCGGTGAGGAGAGTGAGCCATGCTCAACAACATCGGCCTGCCCGGCCTGCTCCTGATTGCGGTCATCGTGCTCGTGCTGTTCGGGCGCGGCAAGGTGTCGGCGCTGATGGGCGAGGTCGGCAAGGGCATCACGGCCTTCAAGAAGGGCGTCAAGGACGGGACCGAGGAGGCCGAGGCCGCCCGACTCGAGGCGGCCAAAGACGTGAGCCCGGCGACCCAGGCCGAGCGCGACAAGGCCTGAGCGGCCTTCCGTCGGTCGCGCGGCCCGGGGGAGGAGGGGGATGTTCGACGTCGGCTGGAGCGAGCTTCTGCTGATCGGCATCGTGGCGCTGATCGTCGTCGGGCCGAAGGAATTGCCGACGATGTTCCGCGCCCTCGGCCGCTTCACGGCCAAGATGCGCCAGATGGCCCGCGAGTTCAGCCGCGCCATGGAGAGCGCCGCCGACGAGGCGGGCGTGAAGGACGTGGCCAAGGATCTCAAGGCGGCCGGGCGCGGGGCCGGCGGCGCGCGCGACTTCGGGCTCGATTCGATCCGCAAGACCATGCGCGAGGCGACGGCCGACCTCGAGGCCCTGCGCGACCCGCTCAAGGCCGCCGCGACCCCGGCCGCCAAGGCCCGGCCCGCCGCCGCGAAACCCGCCACCTCGCCGCCGGCCGCCGGCACCGGCACCGCCGCCGCCCCGCCCGCCGATCCCGCCGCCGCGGCGACCGCGCCGGGGCCGCAGGGGCCCGCGACCGCGGCCCTTGCCGCCGAGACGCGGGCCCGCGCCGAGGCCCTCCAGGCCGAGCACGCGGCCCGCCGCGCCGCCGCGCCCTCCCCGCCCGCGCCCGCCGCGCCGCCGCCGGCCGCGGCGCCCAAGGGGGACGAGGCATGAAGGGCGAGCCCGCCGACGACATCGACGACACCAGCGCCCCCCTGATCGAGCATCTGATCGAGCTCCGGACGCGGCTGATCCGCGCGCTTCTCGCCTTCGTCGTGGCGATGATCGTCTGCTTCACGGTCTGGAACCCGATCTTCAACTTCCTGACCCAGCCCATCTGCAACGCCCTCGCCGAGCGCGGCCAGGACTGCGGGCTCGTGCTCATCAAGCTCCAGGAGGGCTTCTTCGTCGCCGTCCGCATCTCGTTCTTCGGCGGCTTCGTGCTCTCCTTCCCCTACATCGCGATGCAGCTCTGGCGCTTCGTCGCCCCCGGCCTCTACCGCTCCGAGAAGCGGGCCTTCATGCCCTTCCTCGTCGCCTCGCCGGTGATGTTCCTGCTCGGCGCGGCCTTCGCCTTCTACGGCGCGACGCCGCTTGCCTTCGACTTCTTCCTCGGCTTCCAGCAGCCGGGGCTCCTCGCCTCGGGCCTGCCCGCGGCCGACGGCGAGGTCGGCCAGGCGCTGGCCACGGCCGGCATCACCTTCCAGGGCTCGGTCGAGGAATACCTCGCGCTAACGACCAAGTTCATCATCGCCTTCGGCCTCTGCTTCCAGCTGCCGGTGCTGCTCACGCTCATGGGCAAGGCGGGGCTCGTCTCGGCGGCCGGGCTCGCCTCGGTGCGCCGCTACGCGATCGTCGGCATCATGGTTCTCGCCGCCATCGTCACCCCGCCCGACGTCTTCTCGCAGGTGATGCTCTTCTCGGTCATCTACTCGCTCTACGAGGTCTCGATCCTGCTCGTCCGCCGGGTCGAGCGCAAGCGCAACGAGGAGTTGCGGGCCCAGGGTCTCCTCGACGAGGACGAAGGCACGGCGTGAGCGGGGAGCCCGCCCTCTTCGTCGGCGGCGGCGGCGAGGGCTACGGCCTGCCGCAGGAGGTGCTCCTGCGGCTCGCCAACCGCCACGGGCTGATCGCGGGCGCGACCGGCACCGGCAAGACGGTGACGATGCAGATCCTCGCCGAGGGCTTCTCGGCCGCGGGCGTCCCCGTCTTCATGGCCGACGTCAAGGGCGATGTCGCCGGCATGGCGCTGGCCGGAAGCCCCGCCGACCGCCGCCACGAGGCCTTCCTCGAGCGGGCGGCGCAGATCGGCTACACCGACTACGCCTACCGCGCCTTTCCCGTCGTCTTCTGGGACATCTGGGGCGAGCGCGGCCACCCGATCCGGGCCACCGTGGCCGAGATGGGGCCGCTCCTGCTGTCGCGGATGCTCGAGCTTTCGGAGGCGCAGGAGGGGGTGATGAACGTCGCCTTCCGCGCCGCCGACGACGAGGGGCTTGCCCTTCTCGACCTCCGCGACCTCCAGGCGATGATCGCCTTCGTGGGCGAGAACGCGCGCGCGCTCTCGCTGCGCTACGGCAATGTCGCGCCGGCCTCGGTCGGCGCCATCCAACGCCGCCTCCTCGTCCTCGAGACGCAAGGGGCCGACCGCTTCCTCGGCGAGCCCGCGCTCGCGCTTTCCGACCTCATGGCGACCGATGCCGAGGGCCGGGGGCGGATCAACCTCTTCGCGGCCGAGCGGCTGATGACCTCGCCGCGGCTCTACGCGACCTTCCTCCTCTGGCTCCTCTCGGAACTCTTCGAGGACCTGCCCGAGGTCGGCGACCCGCCGAAGCCGCGGCTCGTCTTCTTCTTCGACGAGGCCCATCTTCTCTTCCGCGACGCGCCGCGGGCGCTTGTCGAGAAGGTCGAGCAGGTGGCGCGGCTGATCCGCTCCAAGGGCGTCGGCGTCTACTTCGTCACCCAGAACCCCGAGGACGTGCCCGAGGCGGTCCTGAACCAGCTTGGCAACCGCGTCCAGCACGCGCTCCGCGTCTTCACGCCCAACGATGCGAGGGCCCTTCGCGCCGCCGCCGACACCTACCGGCCGAACCCGCGCTTCGCGACCGACGCGGCCATCCGCGACCTCGGCACCGGCGAGGCCGTGACCTCGTTCCTCGAGGGCAAGGGCAATCCGGGCATGGTCGAGCGGACGCTGGTGCGGCCGCCGGCGACGCGGCTCGGTCCCCTGACCGATGCCGAGCGCGCGGCCTGCCTTGCCGCCTCGCCCCTGGCCGGGCGCTACGACCGCACGCTCGACCGCGATTCGGCGGGGGAGGCGCTCGCCCGCCGGGCGCGGGCGGCGGCCGGTGAGGCCGCGGCCGCGCCGGCCGAGGGCGAGGGCGAGGGTTTCGCCCGCGCCCGCCGCTATCGCCCCGACGGGCCCGCCCGCGACGGGGCGGCCCCGCCACGCCCGGCCGCACGCCGCGGCGATTCGATCGCGGAGGCCTTCGCCAAGTCCTTCGCCCGCCAGATCGGGACGCGCAGCGGGGCGGCGGTGGCGCGCGGCATCTTCGGCACCCTCTTCCGCGGCCGCTGACGGGCGCCTCATACCAGCCGCCATAAATCATGACGCGTTAGTCCAAGCTCGTCTGGAGACGGAGGTAACGCGAGCTGGGTCGGCGACGAAGTCGTTCCAAGCCTGGCAGCAGGCGTCGACGATGGCGTGGTAGTCGG
>JADLCV010000151.1 GCA_020846995.1 Paracoccaceae bacterium | reverse complement strand
TTGGCTCCGGCGGTAGGGATCGAACCTACGACCAATTGATTAACAGTCAACTGCTCTACCGCTGAGCTACGCCGGAACGCGGGGCGGGCTATAGCAAGGGGGGCGGCGGGCGTCCAGAGGGATTGCGGGTGGGCTCCGGCTCCGGGGCGGGGAGGGCCGGGGGGGCGGCCGGCGAGGTCGAGGGGAGGGGCGAGGAGGCCCCGGGGTGGAGGGTCGGCGGGGGGAGGGGAGTCGCTCGCCTCGGCGCCGGCAGGGGCCCGAGGGGGCCGGGACCGCGGGTGGTGGGGCAGGAATGGGACGGCCGGCGGATGGCAGGGCCGGGAGGGCGGGCGGCCGCGGCGGGGCTGCGGCGGGCGAATCGGGGCGACGGGCGAGGGCGCGTCGGGCCGCCCCAGGGGCGCGGGCCGGCCCGGCCTTGCCGTCGCCCCGCCCGCAAGGCTGCTCCCCGGCCGGTCCTCCGGATGGGGACGCCGGCCATGGCGACCCGGTCATGGGCTCGCCGACGCCGGGGCGGGTCCCGAAGGCGCGCGTGCCGCCGCCCGCGGGAGATCCGCCCTCGCCGCGCCCGCTGTCCAGGAGGGGCATCGGGGATCACGCGACGGCCCCCTTTCTCAGACGCCCGGTCCGCGGGGTCGCCAGCGGGTGGCGGGGCCGAGGGGGCCCTCGGGCGTCGCGAGGCCGCGGTCGGCGAGGTCGAGGAGGTGGGCGAGGACGTTCCTCGCCGCCGCCGGGTGGAGGGCGGGCGGGGTGTCGGTGTAGACGGTCGCGACGATCGCCGCGACGGTCGCCGCGCCGGCGGAGAGGGCGGCACGGATCGCCGCCTCGCGGGCGGCGCGGTGGGCGAGGAGCGCGGCCAGCCGCGCCGCCGGGTCCTCGACCGGGGGTCCGTGGCCGGGCAGGAAGCGCCGCGCGCCGAGCCCGCCGAGGCGGGCGAGCGAGGCCCGGTAGGGGCCGAGCTCGCCGTCGGGGGGCGAGACGATGCTCGGGGCCCAGCCCATCACGAGATCGCCGGTGAAGACGACCTCGCCGGTGCGGAAGGCGAGATGGTTGCCCATGTGGCCCGGGGTCCAGAGGGCCTCGATCGTGACCCCCGGCAGGACGAGGGTGGCGCCGTCGGCAAGCACCCGGTCGGGGACGAGGGAGCGGTCCACGCCCTCGCCGCCGGCGATCCCCGGCAGGGCCGCGAGGCGGGGGTTGCGGCCCGCGGTCCAGTCGCCGAAGGCGAGGACGGGCGCCCCGGTCAGGGCGGCGAGCCGGGGGGCGAGGGCCGTGTGGTCGCTGTGGCCGTGGGTGAGGAGGATCGCCTCGACCCCTTCGCCCGGCGCGAGGGCGGCCTCGAGCGCGGCGAGGTGGGCGGGATCGTCGGGCCCGGGGTCGATCACCGCCACCCGGCCCGATCCGACGATGTAGCTGTTGGTGCCGGTGAAGGTCATCGGCGAGGGATTGGGCGCGAGGACCCGGCGGATGCCGGGCGCGACCTCGGTCGTCGTCGCCATCGCCGGCCCTCCCGTCCGGTTCCACGTCCCCGCGGCCCTTAGAGCGAAAGCGGACGGGAGGGAACCGGTTCCGGCGGCCGCTGCGGGCGCGACCGGAGCCGGGTGCGGGGCGTCCGCGCTCCGGTCCCGCGGGGAGCGCCGCCGCTCGCGCCCGGGGCCCGCCGCGGGACCGCCCCGGGGAGCGCGGGGCGTGCGCCCCGGGGGGCCGGCGCCCCGGGGGGGGGACGGCCGAGCGATGTCCGGGCGGAGGGGATCGCCGCCCGCGTCCCGCGGCCGTCCGGGACCTCGTCCGCGGGCCCGCCCCGGCTTTGCCGCCGCCGCCGCCGCCGCCGCCCGGGGCCCGCGGGGAGCGCCGCCGCACGCGCCCGGGCGCGCCGCGGGGCCGTCCCGTGCGAGCGCGGGCCCGGGCGCCCCCGGGGAGAGCGGCCCCGCGATCTCCGGGCTGAGGGCGTCGCCGCCCGCGTCCCGTCGCCGTCCGGGGGGCCTCGTCGCCGGGGTCGGAGAGCCTGACCCGCCATCGCCCTCGCCGCCCGGGCGGGCGCTTCCCCTCCGCGCCACTCGCGGCGCGAGGGCGCCCGCCCCCCGCGACGGGCAGGGGCCCCGGGGGCGGCGTCGCGCGCGGGGAGGTTTCGGCAGCGGCACACACGGGCGTGCGTGTCGGCCCGGGGTGGCGTCGCGCGGAGGGGAGGTTCCCGGCCGGCCCGCCATGCCCTAGGCTGGCGCCCATGGTCCTGCGCCTGATCCAGCGCCTGATGCCGCGCGGCCTTTTCGGGCGGGCGGTGATGATCCTCATCGCCCCGGTGGTGGTGATCCAGCTCGTCGTCTCGGTCGTCTTCTTCCAGCGCCATTTCGAAGGCGTGACGCGGCAGATGACGCGCTCGGTCGTGGCCGAACTCGCCACGCTCCTCGCCGCGGTCGAGGCGGCCCCCGATGCGGCGGCGGCACGGGCGGCGGTCGCGCCCCTCCTTGCCCCGCTCGCGATCGCGATGACGCTCCCGGCCGCCGATCCGCCGGCGGACGACCGCCGGCCCTTCCACGACCTCTCGGGGCTGACCGTCATCGCCACCCTGCGCGAGGGGCTCGCGGGCGTCGGCGCCGTCGATCTCGCCACCGACGATGCCCGCGTCATCGTCGTCCTTGCCACGCGCCACGGGCCGATGACGCTCGCGGTGGCCCGCCGCCGCGTCTCGGCCTCCAATCCCCACCAGCTTCTCGTCCTCATGGTCGGCTCGGGGCTGCTCCTGACCGGGATCGCCTATCTCTTCCTGCGCAACCAGATCCGGCCCATCGCCCGGCTCGCCGCGGCGGCCGAGGCCTTCGGCAAGGGCCGGAGCCTCGCCTTCCGGCCCTCCGGGGCGACCGAGGTGCGGGCGGCCGGCGCGGCCTTCCTCGACATGCGGGCGCGGATCGAGCGCCACATCGAGCAGCGCACCCTCCTTCTCTCGGGGGTCAGCCACGACCTGCGCACGCCGCTCACGCGGATGCGGCTGGGGCTCGCGATGCTGCCCGAGGGGGCCGAGGCCGCGGCCCTCGGGCAGGACATCGACGAGATGGAGCGGCTGATCGCGAGCTTCCTCGACTTTGCCCGCGGTGCCGGGCCCGAGGCTCCGGTCGCGGCCGACCCCGCGGCGCTCGTCGCCGGCGTGGTCGAGCGGGCCCGGCGGGCCGGCCAGCCGGTGACGCTCGGCCCGATCGCGGGTGCGGGTCCGGTGATGCTGCGCGTCCAGGCGGTGACGCGGGCGGTCGAGAACCTCGTGGGCAACGGCGTCCGCCACGGCCGCCGGGTCGAGGTCGGCCTTCGCGTCAATGCCCGCGAGGTGACGATCAGCGTCGACGACGACGGCCCGGGCATCCCGCCCGCCCGCCGCGAGGAGGCGCTGCGGCCCTTCAGCCGGCTCGATCCGGCCCGCAACCAGGACCGGGGCGGGGGCGTCGGCCTCGGCCTTGCCATCGCCGCCGACATCGCCCGGAGTCACGGCGGAACGCTCCGGCTGGCCGAGAGCCCGACCCTCGGGGGCCTGCGCGCCGAACTCGTGCTGGCGCGGTAGGAAAGGGGGCCGGCGTCGCCCGGGCGGCGGCCCCCGGCCGTTCCCCGGGGGGGCCGCCCGCGTCGCCGGCCGGCGGCGGCGGCGGGCCGGGGCCTCGGGCGGCGGGGACTGCCCCGGCGGGCGGGCGCGCCCCCGGGCGGGCGGTGCGCGGGCGGCCGGGCCTCGCCGGGGGGGACCGTTTCCCGGCGGAGGGCACCTTCCCCCCGGGGGACGGGAATCAGCGGCCCCGATTCTTCTTTCCTTGGAGGTTGCGGGCGATCTCACCGCCCGCGGCTGCCTTGGTGATGCCACAATTTGCGGATCCTGCGCCCGCCCGCCCGGAGGCCCCGCGGGGCGATCGTTTCGCCGCCAGCGACGGACAGGGCGATGCCGGCAGACTGGTGCGGGGCGGGCGACAGTCGCGGGCATCCCGCGGGCCGGCCCCGGGCGCCGCGGCCCGCCACGACGGCGAAACAGTGTGTGCGGAGGGAACCGCGTTGAAGTCAAGCTAAACGCGGTGTTAATTCATGGCGAGATCAAGGAGGGACGTTGACGGCAGGGTAGCCGGCCCCTCCTCGGAGTGGAAACGAGCCGCCGCGCCGGGCTCTCGCCGGCCGAACGATGATCCGGGGAAGCGGACCATGACCTTGCACTTCATCCAGCCCTCCGATGCCGCCGGCGTCCTCGCGTTGCCCGGCGGCGCGCCCCGGGACGGGCTCTACCGCGCGATCGGCAAGCGCGCGCTCGACATCGCGCTGGTCGTGGCGACGGCGCCGGTGACGGTCGCGCTGGTCCTGCTGATGGCCGGGCTGACCCTTCTCGACGGCGGCAATCCCTTCTATGTCCAGGAGCGGATCGGGCGCGGCGGGCGCGTCTTCCGGATGTGGAAGATCCGCACCATGGTCGTCGGCGCCGACCGCCTGCTCGCGGCCTGCCTCGCCGCCGATCCCGCCCGCCGGCGCGAGTGGGAGAGCACCCAGAAGCTCAAGTCCGACGACCGCGTGACCCCGCTCGGCCGCATCCTGCGCCGGACCTCGCTCGACGAGTTGCCGCAGCTCTGGAACGTCCTCCGGGGCGACATGAGCCTCGTCGGTCCCCGGCCGATGATGCCGGACCAGCGCGACCTCTACCCCGGGCAGGCCTACTTCCGGTTGCGGCCGGGCATCACCGGGCCCTGGCAGGTCTCCGAGCGCAACGCCGCGGCCTTCGCCGCCCGGGCCGAGTTCGACGCCGCCTACGACCTCGGCCTCACGCTCGGCCGCGACGTCGCCCTCCTCGCCGCGACCGTGGGTGCCGTCCTCAAGGCCACCGGCCACTGAGCCCGCCTCCCGGGCGCCCCCGTCCACCCTCCCCCCCAACCTTTCCCCGAGAACCCCGCGGCGATGATCGCCGCGGGGTCTTTCGCCTGTACGCCCGGCCGCCGGGGGCCGGCGCCGCAAACTCGGCCACGCGCGGCCGCGGCGGGCGCGGCGCGGCCGCGCCCTCGTCCCCCCGCCCGCGCCGGGCTGGCCTCGGGCCTTCGGCTGCCGGACTGCCCGCGATCCGGTTTCCCGCGCCGGCCGGGCTGGCGCGGCAGCCCCGCCGCCGGTCCCCCCGCCCCGACGGTCCCCCCGCCCGCGCGCCGGGTTGACCGCGGCGCTCGGCGCGCCTAGCCCGGCCGGGCGCCGTGTCCCCGCCGGAGCCCGCCCATGCCCGACTTCGTCCTGCCGCCCCCGCCGCCGCCATCGGTCGCCGTCGCCGGCAGCCCCCTCCGCTTCCCCGTCCGCCGTATCTTCTGCGTCGGCCGCAACGATGCCGCCCATGCCCGCGAGATGGGCCGCGACCCCGACCGCGAGGCGCCCTTCTTCTTCACCAAGCCCGCCGATGCGGTGGTCGACGACGGCACGGCCGTGGCCTATCCGCCGGCCACGGCCTAGCTTCACCACGAGGGCGAGCTTGTCGTCGCCCTCGGCCGCGGCGGCCGCGACATCGCCGCCGAGGCCGCGCCCGCCCATGTCTGGGGCTATGCCCTCGGCAACGACCTCACCCGCCGCGACCTCCAGGCCGAGGCCAAGGCCGCCGGCCGCCCCTGGGACATGGCCAAGGGCTTCGACGGCGCCGCCCCCTGCGGGGCCCTCGGCCCCGTCGCCGCCCTTGGCCACCCGCGGGAGGGGCGGCTCAGCGTCCATGTCAACGGCCGCCTCCGCCAGGAGGGCGACCTCGCCGAGATGATCTGGTCCGTCCCCGAGATCATCGCCTGTCTCTCGCGCCTCCTCACCCTCGCCGCGGGCGATCTCGTCTTCACCGGCACCCCAGCCGGGGTCGGCCCGTTGCGCCCCGGCGACGTCTGCGTGGTCGCGCTCGCGGGGCTTGGCACGCTCACGACGCCGATCCTTTCGGGCCCCGGTTGACGGCGGCGGCCGCGGCCGGCCATCCTCGGCCCCATCCACTCCCCGCCCCGCGAGGCAGCATGGCGACCCTCCGTCCCCCCCCCGATCCCGAGGCCGACCCCCGCGTGGCGGCCGTCTTCGCCGACATCCGCGCCACCCGCGGCAGCGATTTCGTCAACAACGTCTGGCGCTACCTCGCCGCCGAGCCGGGGCTCCTCGAATCGGTCTGGGCCGAGCTCAAGGCGGTGATGGCGACGCCCTCGCTGCTCGAGCCCAAGGTGAAGGAGATGATCTATGCCGCCGTCTCGATCGCCAACGCCTGCGACTACTGCACGCATTCGCACCTCGCCGCCGCCCGTGCCAGGGGCATGACCGCGGCCGAGCAGGCCGAGTTCCTGCGCATCGTGGCGACCGCCGCGCGGACCAACGCGCTTCTGAACGCGATCCGCCCGCCCGTCGACCGCGCCTTCCTTGCCGAGGAGTGAACCATGGCCCATGCGATCCGCGCCGCCCGGCCCGGCGGCCCCGAGGTCCTCGAACGGATCGACTTCGCCCCCCCCGACCCCGGGCCGGGCGAGATCCGGATCCGCCAGACCGCGATCGGGGTCAACTTCATCGACGTCTACTTCCGCCGCGGCCTCTATCCCTGGCCCGATCCCGCCCGGGGGATCATCCCCGGCGGCGAGGGGGCAGGCATCGTCGAGGCCGTGGGCGCGGGCGTCGCGGGGCTTTCCCCCGGGCAGCGCGTCGCCTGGACGCTGCCGCACGGCGGCTATGCCAGCCACCGGCTGATCCCGGCGGCGCAGGCCGTCGTCCTTCCCGACGACATCGGCGACGAGACGGCCGCCGCGGTGATGCTGAAGGGGCTGACCGTCCACTACCTGATCCACGACAGCTATCCGGTGCGGGCGGGCGATTCCGTCCTCGTCCACGCCGCCGCGGGCGGGGTCGGGCTGCTCGCCTGCCAGTGGCTCGCCCACCGCGGCGTGCGGGTGATCGCGACCGCGGGCGGGGCCGAGAAATGCGCCCTCGCCCGCGCCCATGGCGCGGCCGAGGCGATCGACTACCGGGCCGGGGATTTCCTGCCGCGGGTGCTCGAGCTCACGGGCGGCAAGGGGGTGGCGGCGGTCTACGACGGGGTCGGGGCCGACACCATCCTCGGCTCGGTCGCCGCGCTCGCGACCTTCGGCACGCTCGTCTCCTTCGGCCAGTCCTCGGGCCAGCCCGACGCGCTGCGCATCGCCCATCTCGCCCGCGCCTCGCTGCGCCTGCAGCGGCCGAGCCTCTTCAACTACACCGCCCGCCCGGGCTGGCTTGCCGCCGCCGCCGCCGACCTCTTCGCCGCCGTCGGCTCGGGCGCGATCGCGGTCAGGGTGGGCGAGGTCCGCCCGCTCGCCGAGGTCGCCCGCGTGCACGAGGCCCTCGAGGGGCGCCGGACGACGGGGGCGACCGTGCTGCGCCCCTGAGGCCCGCGCGCCCGCCCCGGGCAGGCCGGCCCGCGGGCGGGCGGGCGCGGCCCCGGGGCTACTTGGCGAGGGCCGCGTCGATCAGCTGGGCGAGTTCCTGGAACGACATGTTCGAGTGCTTGGTGCCGTTCAGGATCAGGGTCGGCGTCGCCTGGACGCCATCGCGGGTGGCGTTGGTCTGGAAGGCCGCGACCAGCGCCTCGGCGGCGGCGCGGTCGTTGAGGCAGGCGTTGACCTGCTCGTCGGTCAGCCCGGCGACGCGGCCCATGCGGCGCAGGTTGTCGGCGACCGTCGCGGGGTCGGCCGAGCCCGCCCACTGGCGCTGCTGGGCATAGATCATGTCGGCGAAGCCGAAGTAGCGCTCCTCCCCGCCGCAGCGGGCGAGCATCCCGGCCCAGAGGCCGAAGCGGTCGAAATAGACCTCGCGGTGGATGAAGCGGACCTTGCCGGTGTCGATGTAGGCGGTCTTGAGCTCGGGGAAGACGGTGGCGGCAAAGTTCGCGCAGTGCGGGCAGGTGAACGAGGCATACTCGATCAGCGTCACCCCGGCCTCGGGGTTGCCGAGCGCCATGTCCATGGCCACGTCGGCGGGAAAGCCCGGCGGGGCGGGATCGACGGCGACGGCCGGGGCGGGCGCCACGGGCGTCGCCGGCGCGGCGGGCTCGGTGGTGCCGCCCGGGCCGGCCGCGAGGGCAAGGGCAAGGGCGAGGGCCGCGAGGGCGGGAGCGAAGGGGTGACGCATGTCAGGGACCTTTCCGGTTCGTCTGGCGCGAGAGGATGGTGCGGCCGAGCCCTTCGAGCGCGGCCCGCAGGCGGGGGTTCGCGACCCCCGCCGCGAGCGCGGCGAGGGCCGCCTCGAGGGCGGGGTCGGGCGGGGATTGGGCCGGCCGGAGAGGGGCGGGCCGGGGGGCGAAGGGGGTCGCGCCCTCGGCAAAGCCCTCGGGGGCGGTCTGGGTCGGGCGGATGCGGGCGACGGCGGCATGGCCGCAGCAGGCGTTGACGCGCGCGAGAAGCTCGGGCAGGCGCAACTGGACCATGGGGGCCGCCGAGGGAAGGACGAGAAGGTCGAGCGTGCCGCCCATGCCGTCGCGGCCGTGGCTGATCCTGAGGGGCCGCGTGAGGGGGGCAAGCTCGGCCCCCGCCACCTCGTCCCAGCGGGCGAGGACGCGCAGGAGCGCAAGCCCGCGCCGCCCGCCGGCGCTGCGGATCTCGGCCCCGAGAAGGGCCCCCGCGGCGCGAAAGCCGCGCCCCCGTCGCCCCTC
>JADLCV010000150.1 GCA_020846995.1 Paracoccaceae bacterium | reverse complement strand
GCGGACCTGCCCGCGGGCGTCCTCCTGCGCCGGTCGGCCCGGGCGCGCCGCTTCACCTTGCGCGTCGCGCGCGCCGACGGACGGGTGACGCTGACCCTGCCCCTGCGGGCGCGCGAGCGCGACGCCCGCGCCGTCCTCGCGGCGCGGGCGGAGTGGCTGCGGGCGGCGCTCGCCGAACTTCCCCCGCCGCTCGCGGTCGCCCCGGGCATGGTCCTGCCGGTGGAGGGCACGCCCACCCCCGTCGCCGCGGCCGCGGTCCGCGCCCCCCGGCGCGAGGGCGACCGCCTCCTCGTGCCGGCGGCCGCGGGACAGGTGGGGCCCGCCGTCGCCGCCTGGCTTCGCCTGCTTGCGCGCGACCGCCTGGTTGCCGCCTGCGCCCGCCATGCCGCGGCGATCGGCGTGCGCCCGGCGCAGCTTGCGCTCGCCGATCCGCGGTCGCGCTGGGGCTCGTGCAGCGCCGCCGGCCGGCTCATGTTCTCCTGGCGCCTGGCGATGGCGCCGCCGGCCGTCCTCGACTACGTCGCCGCCCACGAGGTCGCCCACCTCGCCGAGATGAACCACGGGCCCCGCTTCTGGGCGCTGGTCGCGGCCCGCGTCCCCGACCACGCCCGCCACCGCGCCTGGCTGGCCGGCGAGGGTCGCGACCTCCACCGCTTCCTCTTCGATCGCTGAGTCCGCCCTTGCCCCCCACGGCCCCTCCGCCCGGCCCCGCCGCCCGCCCCGCCGAGGGCGGGCTTGCCGCCCACGAGCGCCTCTACCGCGGGCTGCGCCAGCTGGTCATGCACGGCGAACTACCGCCGGGACGGGCCCTGACCCTGCGCGGGGTCGCCCGCGCCCACGGCGTCAGCATGACGCCTGTGCGCGAGGCCCTGCGGCGGCTCGTGGCCGAGGGGGCGCTCACGCGCTCCGCCTCGGGCCGGGTGGCGACGCCCGAACCCGGGTCCGAGCGGATCGAGGAACTGGCCGCGATCCGGGCCCTGATCGAGCCCGAGATGGCCGCGCGCGCCCTGCCGCGGGCCCACATGGCGCTGATCGACCGCCTCGCGCTCCTCGACGCGGCCAATGCCGAGGCGGCGGTGACGGGCCAAGCGGTGACCTACATCCGCACCAACCTCGAGTTCCACCGCACCCTCTACCTGCGGGCCCAGACCCCGGCCATGCTCGCGATCATCGAGACGGTGTGGCTCCAGCTTGGGCCGACGATGGGCGCGGTCTATGCCCGCCTGAAGCGGGCCGGGGCACCGAGGCACCACCGCATGATCCTCGCCGCGCTCAGGGCCGGCGACGAGCCCGCACTGCGCCTTGCCGTCCGCACCGACGTCACCGAGGGGTTGCGCCACCTCGCCATCTGAGCCGGCGGCGCGCGGACGCAGGCCCGGTCGCGGCCGGCGCATCCGTCGGGGGGCCGGGGACGCCCCTCGGGAGCGCGCCGCCACCCGATACCCCAGACGCCTGCGTGCCCCCAGAGAGACTTGAACTCCCGACCTTCGGTTTACAAAACCGCTGCACTGCCGCTGTGCTATGGGGGCGACGCCAGGGCGGAATAGCCCGCCGCGGCGGCGGCCGCAATCCCGGCGGGCACGGGCCTCGCGGGGCGGGGGCGCGGGCGGGGCGGGCCGCGGATCGGGGTCGCGCTCCGATGCCCCGGGGCGGACACCCCTGCCGCGCCTCCGCGCCTCCGCGCCCGTCCGGCCGCGGCGATCGCCCCCCGCCCGGGGCCGCGGGGCCCCCCACCGGGGGCGCCTCCCCGCCGGGGTGGGGGTAGGGTATGAGAGTCGGAGGACGGCGGAGGGGCGATGCTGCTTGCGGTCGAGGATCTTGCCAAGAGCCATGCCACGGGCGAGGGGCGGGTCGAGGTGCTGCGGGGCGCCTCGCTCGCGCTCGATGCCGGCCAGAGCCTTGCGCTGACGGGCGAATCGGGATCGGGGAAGTCGACGCTCCTGCACCTTGTCGCGGGTCTCGACCGCCCCGATTCGGGGCGCATCCGGGTCGCGGGGCAGGATCTCGGGGGCCTCGACGACGCCGGCCGGGCGCGGCTCCGGCGCGAGACGCTGGGGCTGGTCTTCCAGCAGTTCAACCTCATCCCCGCCCTCGACGTCGCGGCCAACCTCGCCTTCCAGGCGCGGATCGCCGGCCGCCACGATCCGGCTTGGTGCGCGGCCCTCGCCCGGCGGCTGGGGCTTGATGCGCTTCTCCACCGCTGGCCCGAGGAGCTTTCGGGCGGCCAGCAGCAGCGGGTGGCGATCGGCCGGGCGCTCGCGGCGCGGCCGCGGCTCATCCTCGCCGACGAGCCGACCGGCAGCCTCGACGAGGTGGCGGGCGAGGCCGTCCTCGACCTCATGCTGGGGCTCGTGGCCGAGACGGGGACGGCGCTCCTCATGGTCACCCACTCGCTGCGCCTCGCCGGACGCCTCGCCGGGCGGGTCCATCTTGCCGGCGGGCGGCTCGCGCCATGCTGAGGGCGGGGGTCGCGGTCCTCGCCGGTCACTGGCGGCGCCATCCCCTGCAACTCGCCATGGCGGTGGTGGGGCTCGTGCTCGCGACCGCGCTCTGGACCGGGGTCCAGGCGATCAACGTCGAGGCCCGCGCGAGCTATGCCCGCGCCGCGGCCCTCCTCGACCAGGACCGCCTCGCGCGGCTTTTGCCCCGGGCCGGGGACCGGCTGGACGAGGCCGATTTCGTCCGCCTGCGGCGGGCGGGCTGGCTTGTCGCCCCGGTGATCGAGGGCGCGGGCGAGGGCGCGGACGGCCGCCGGCTGCACCTCGTCGGGATCGATCCGCTGACGGCCCCGCCGGGGGCCCTGACGCTCGCGCTCGCCGAGGGCGCGACGCTCGCGGCCTTCATCACCCCGCCCGGGCGCTTTCTTGCCGATGCCGCGACCGCGGCGGCGGCGGCGGGACAGCTGCCGGGGCCGGTCGAGGTGGTCGCGGGGATCGCCCCGGGGGTGGTGATCGGCGATGTCGGCATCGTCCAGAACCTCCTTGGCGCCGAGGGCGAACTCTCGCGCCTCATCCTCTGGCCCGACCAGCCCGCGGGCCTGCCCGACTGGCAGGAGGTGGCGCCCGACCTGCGGCGCGAGAGCCCGGCCGCGGCGGGCGATCTCTCGCGGCTCACGGCGAGCTTCCATCTCAACCTGACGGCCTTCGGATTCCTCGCCTTCGTCGTCGGCCTCTTCATCGTCCACGCCGCCGTCGGCCTTGCCTTCGAGGCGCGGCGCACGGGCTTTCGCATCATGCGCGCCCTCGGCCTGCCGCTCGCGGCCCTGGTGGCCCTCGCCGCGGGCGAACTCCTGCTGCTCGCGCTTCTCGCCGGGGCGGCCGGGGTCGCGCTCGGCTATCTCGTCGCCGGGGCGCTCATGCCCGATGTCGCGGCGACGCTCGCGGGGCTTTACGGCGCCGAGGTCGCGGGCGGGCTTGCCCTGCGCGCCGAATGGTGGGCGGGCGGGCTCGCCATGGCCGTCGCGGGCACGCTCGTCGCGGCGGCCGCGGGCCTCCTGGGGCTGGCGCGGATGCCGGCCCTGCCGGCGGCGCGGCCGCGGGCCTGGGCGCGCGCCTCGGGCCGGCGGATCGGCGCGCAGGCGGCGGCGGGGGCGGCCGGCGTCGTGCTCGCGCTTACCGCGACCGCCCTGCCGGGGCTCTCGGCGGCCTTCGTAGCCGTCGCCGCCCTGCTCCTCGGGGCGGCGCTGGTCCTGCCCGGGATGCTCGCGGCCGCGCTCGCGCTGCTTGCGGGCGTCGTGCGCGGGCCGGTCGCGGGCTGGTTTCTCGCCGACACGCGCCAGGGGCTGTCGGGCCTTTCCCTGGCGCTGATGGCGCTCCTCCTCGCGCTGGCCGCCAACATCGGCGTCGGCACGATGGTGGCGAGCTTCCGGCTGACCTTCACCGCCTGGCTCGACCAGCGCCTCGCCTCGGAGCTTTACGTCACCGGCCGCGACGAGGCCGAGGCCGAGGCGCTCCGCGCCTGGCTTGCGCCGCGGGCCGCGGCGGTGCTGCCGATCTGGAGCGTCGAGGGGCCGCTCGCCGGCCAGCCGGGCGAGATCTACGGTGTCGTCGACCATTCCACCTATCGCCGCAACTGGCCGCTCCTCGCCGCCCTGCCCGACGCCTGGAACCGCGTCGCGGCCGGGGAAGCGCTTCTTGTCAACGAGCAACTCGCGCGCCGCGCCGGCCTCGCCCCGGGCGACAGGCTGGAACTCCCCGGGGGGGCGCGGCTCGAGGTCGCCGGGGTCTACTCCGACTACGGCAATCCCGTCGGGCAGGCGATCGTCGCCGCGGCGCGGCTCTCGTCCCTCTACCCCCGGCACGAGCGGCGGCGCTGGGCGGTGCGGGTCGCGGCCGCCGACGCCCCGGCGCTCGCCCGGGCGCTCGCCCGCGCCTTCGACCTGCCGGCCGGGGCGGTCGTCCTGCAGGCAGAGGTCAAGGCGGCCTCGCTCGCGATCTTCGAGCGGACCTTCGCCGTCACCGCGGCCCTCAACCTCTTCACCCTCGGGGTCGCGGCGGTGGCGCTTTTCGCGAGCCTCGTCACGCTCGCCGGCCTCCGGCTGCCGCAGCTCGCGCCGGTCTGGGCGCTCGGGCTGACGCGGGCAAGGCTCGCGCGGCTGGAACTCGCGCGCGCCCTCATGCTCGCGGCCCTCGTCCTCGCCGCGGCCCTGCCGCTCGGGCTCGGGCTCGCCTGGCTCCTGCTCGCGCGGGTGAACGTCGCGGCCTTCGGCTGGCGGCTGCCCATGCACCTCTTTCCCGCCGACTGGGCCCGGCTCGGGCTCCTCGCGCTCCTCGCCGCGGCGATCGCCGCCGCCGGGCCGGCGCGGCGGCTCGCCCGCCGGCCGCCGGCCGACCTTCTCGCGGTCTTCGCCCATGAGCGCTAGGCCGCCGGTCCCGCGCCGGGCGGTTCTCGCGGCGGCGCTGGCGGGGGCGCTCGGCGCCGCCGCGCCGGCCGCGGGGCAGGGGTTCGCGGGCCTCGGCGGTCCGGCCGGGGGCTTTTCCCTGCCGGCCCCGGGACCCTTCGCCTTTCCCGCCGACCACGGGCCGCACTGGGACTTCCGCGTCGAGTGGTGGTATCTGACGGCGGTCCTGGCCGGCCCCGACGGCGCCGGGCTCGGCCTGCAGTGGACGCTGTTCCGCACCGCGCTGGCGCCCGGGCGGGGCGCGGGCTGGATCAGCCCGCAGCTGTGGATGGGCCACGCCGGGCTGACGACGGCCGGGCGCCATTTCGGGGCCGAGCGGCTGGCGCGCGACGGCACCGGCCAGGCCGGGGTGGAGCCGACCCCGGCCTTCCGCGCCTGGATCGACGACTGGGAACTTGCGGCCCCCGCCCCGCCGGCGCCGGGCGGGGACGCACTCGACCGGCTCGCGGTTGCGGCCCGCGGGCAGGACTTCGCCTTCCGGCTGCGGCTGGAGGCGACCGGGCCCATCGTCGCCGAGGGCGAGGGCGGCTATTCGGTCAAGTCGGCGACCGGGCAGGCGAGCCGCTACTACTCGCAACCCTTCTACCGGGCCGAGGGCTGGGTCGACCTGCCCGCGGGCCGGGTCGCGGTCGCGGGTCTCGCCTGGCTTGACCGCGAATGGTCGTCCCAGCCGCTGGCCCCCGGCCAGGCCGGCTGGGACTGGTTCGGGCTGCATCTCGACGACGGCACGAAGCTCATGGCCTTCCGGCTGCGCGACGGGGGCGCGGGCTACGGCGGGGCGACGTGGATCGACCCCGGGGGGACGTCCGAGCCCCTGCCGCCGGGGGCCCTGCGGCTGACGGCGCTTGCGACCGAGACGGTGGCCGGGCGGAGCCTGCCCGTGCGCTGGCGGCTGGAACTGCCCGCCCGCGGCCTTGACGTGACGGTGACGGCCCTGAACCCGCAGGCGTGGATGGCGACGCTCATCCCCTACTGGGAGGGGCCGGTCGCGGTCGCGGGCAGCCACAGCGGGCGCGGCTATCTGGAGATGACGGGATATGAGTGAGGGAAAGATCTTTCCGGTTGTCGGGCCGGAGGGTGCCCGCTACAGTTTGTCGCACCGGGAACGGGGAGTGCCCACCATGCCGGCCCGAGCGACCCTGCCCCTCGCGCTTGCCCTTCTCGCGGCCCTGGCCGCGCCGGCCGCCGCCCAGGGGGGCGGCTGCGACGACGTCGCGGGCGTTGCCCGCGAGCTTGACCGGCTGGCCGCGGCGATCAACCGCGAGCGCGAGGCCGAGGGGCTGCGGGCGCTCGGCCTCAACGCCAAGGTCGCCGAGGCGGCGCGCAACCACGGCTGCGACATGGTCGAGCGCGATTATTTCTCGCACACCGGCCGCGACGGTTCCTCGGCCACGACACGGCTCGAGGCCGTGGGTTACCGGCCCTGCTTCACGGCCGAGAACCTCGCCTACGGGCAGGAGGAGCCGGGGCAGGTGGTGCGCGACTGGATGAACTCGCCCGGCCACCGGGCGAACATCCTCCACCGGCGGGCCCGCGTCCTCGGCGCCGCGGCGGTGCGCCCGGCGGGCCGGTCCGGTCCGGTCCGCTGGGTCGTGGTCTTCGCCAACCCCTGCTGAAGCGCCGGATTGGCGCGGCCGGCCCGGAAATCGCCCGATTTCCGCCGCGGCGGTGATCGGATTCCCTGCCAGGGTCGGTCGTGTTAGGAGAGGGCCGCGACCGCGGCCGCAGGCCGTGGCGGAAGGGAGGTGGCGATGGGAATCCTCAGGGCACTGGCCGTTCTTGTCGCGCTGCTCCTTGCCGCCCCGGTCGCGGCCGACGTGCGCGCCTGCGAGAACGTGCCCGACTACACGCGCGTCAAGCGCGACCTCCTCGTGTCGGTCAACCGGGCGCGGAGGGCCGAGGGCCTCAGGCGGCTCAGCCCCGACGCGATCCTCGACGACGCCGCCCGCGCCCACAACTGCGACATGATGCAGTACCGCTATTTCTCGCACACCGGGCGCGACGGAAGCTCGGCCATGGACCGGATCCGGCGGCTGGGCTACGAGGCCTGCTTCTCGGCCGAGAACCTCGCGCTCGGGCACACCAACGTGCCCTGGGTGATGGGTGACTGGATGGCCTCGCCCGGGCACCGCGCCAACATCCTGTCGGGCTACGCCAGGCACATCGGCATCTCCGCCATCATCGAGACGCGGACGAAGCGGCCGATCTACTGGGCGCTGGTTTTCGCGCGGCCCTGCTGAGGGACCTCGAGCCAGATCGTCACCGGCCCCTGGTTGACGATCTCGACCTCCATGTCGGCGCCGAAGCGGCCGGTGGCGACCGGCACCCCGAGCGCGGCGAGTTCCGCCGCGAATTCGAGGCAGAGGCGCTCGCCCGCGTCCGGCGGGGCGGCGGCCGAGAAGCCCGGGCGGTTGCCGCGGCTCGCGTCGGCGGCGAGCGTGAACTGGCTCACGACCAGCGCCGCCCCGCCGGTCTCGAGAAGCGAGCGGTTCATCCGGCCGTCGGCATCGCGGAAGATGCGCAGCCGCGCCGCCTTGCCGGCGAGGGCGCGGGCCTCGGCCTCGCGGTCGCCTGCCATGGCGCAGACGAGAAGCAGCATTCCCGGCCCGATCTCGCCGACGGTCGCGCCGCCGACGCGGACGGCCGCCCGCGACACCCGCTGCACGAGGGCCCGCATCAGCGAAGCTCGGCCGCCCAGGGCGGGTCGGCGCCGGGGCGCGTGACGCTCAGCGCGGCAGCGCGCACGCCGAGCCCGAGGGCCCGTCGCAGGACCGCCTCGCGCGGGTCGGCGAGGGCGGCGCGGTCGAGCGCCCCCGCGGCGTGGAGCGCGGCGAGGACGCCGGCGTTGAAGGTGTCGCCCGCCCCGACGGTGTCGACGACGGCGACGGCCGGGGCCGGGGCGTGGGCGACGCCGCCCGGCCAGTAGGCGGCCGCACCGCCGGCGCCCTGGGTCAGCAGGACGAGCCTCGGCCCGCGGCCGAGGAGCGCCCGCGCCTGCGCCGGGGCCTCGCCCGCCCCCTCGAGCCAGGCGAGATCGTCGAGCGAGAGCTTGACGATGTCGGCCAGGGCGACGAGGCGGGCAAGCCGCGCCCGGTGGGCCGGCCCCCCGGCCACGAGCGCAGGGCGGATGTTGGGGTCGAGCATGATCACCCGGCGGGGTGCCTCGCGCCGGGCCAGCGCCTCGAAGGCGCTGCCGCAGGGCTCGGCCGCAAGGCTGATGCCGCCGAGGAACAGGGCCGTGACCTGCGCGGGCAGCGCCGGCAGCGCTGCGGGGTCGAGCATGCGGCCGGCGCTGCCCTCGTCGAGGAAGTGGTAGCGCGTCTCGCCGCCCTCGAACGCGACGAAGGCGAGCGTCGTCGGCCGGGAGGAGCGGGGAGAGAGCGAGAGATCGACGCCCGCGGCACCCGCGGCGGCGGCCAGGCGGGGGCCGAAGAGGTCGGTCGAGAGCCCCGCGAAGAGCCCCGCCGGCGCGCCGAGGCGGCCGAGCGCGACGGCGGTGTTGAAGACCGACCCCCCGGGGCGGGGGACGAAGGCCTCCTCGCCCGCCGCCGTCCGGGCCGGGAGCATGTCGATCAGCGCCTCGCCACAGCAGAGGATCATGCCCGTTCCCCCCTTCCCGGCCTCGGGGCCCCGAGCCTAGCCGCAGGCGCGGGCTGCGACAATCGCGACCGCGGCCTTGACCGCCGGGAAGGGGGTCGCCACCTCATCCATGCAGGAAACTGCATCGAAGAAGGACGACAGGGAAAGGAGGTTCGTCATGGTCGAGAAATCGGGATTCGGCGGGCTCTGGCCGACGCTCTTCGAGCCGTTCCGGCTGGCGGGGACGCGCATCGCCGACTGGCTGGCGCCGGCCTCGGAGGCGTCGTCGGGAGAGGAGGGCTATCGCATCGCGCTCGAGCTGCCCGGGGTCGCGGAGGAGGATGTCGAGCTTGCGGTCGACGGCGGCGTCGTCACCGTCCGGGGCGAGAAGAAGGCGAGCCGCGAGGAGAAGGGCGACACCTGGTATTTCAGCGAGCGCCAGTATGGCGCCTTCAGCCGCAGCTTCCGTCTTCCCGCCGATGCCGACGAGGCGAAGGTGGCGGCGGCGATCAAGGACGGGGTGCTGACGATCACGGCGCCGCGGCGGGCGGCGGCCGCGGCGGCCAAGCGGGTGACGATCGCCCGCGGCTGACGGGGCGCCTGCGGCAGGCAGTTGCGCCGGCGGGGAAAGGGGGGTTTTCTGCACCCGTCGTCCACCGCACGGAGCACCGCCATGGCCGCAGGTCCTGCCGCCGCCCCCCGCCCCTCCCGCGCCGGCCCGCGATGACCGTCTCGGACCATGAGCCCGACTGGTCGCGCGAGGTTCCCCGCAGCTGGTGGGATCCGCCGCGCCGGCTGGTCCGCACGATCCGCCGGGTCGAGCGGGCGCGGGCGCGGGGCGGCCTCTGGGGGCGGGTCGCATGCCGCTGGTGGCTTCTCCAGCACCGCTTCTGGACGGTGGTGACGCAGGCCAAGATCCACCCCGGCACGCGCATCGGCGGGGGTCTGCTGATCCCCCATCCGAACGGGATCGTCATCCACCCCGAGGCCGAGATCGGGCCGAACTGCCTGATCTTCCAGCAGGTGACGATCGGGGTGGGCACGCTGCCGGGGCTGCCGCGGATCGGCGGGCACGTCGACATCGGCGCCGGCGCCCGCATCCTCGGCGGCGTCACCGTCGGCTCGCACGCCCGCATCGGGGCCAACGCGGTCGTGATCGAGGACGTCCCGTCCGGCGCGATCGCGGTCGGGGTGCCGGCGCGCATCCTTGGCCCGGGTGAGGGCGGGGCGGGGTGACGGCAACGCCCGCAGGGGCGGGGCCGGGCCGGCGCCGGGAGCGCCGTCAGGGGCCGAGGATGCGGGCGGCGTGGCGGGTCATCGGCACCAGCGCGCCCGCGCCCTTGACGCGGATGCCGGCAGCGTTGGCCTCGTCGGTGTCGATGTGCATCTCGGTGAAGCCCTGCGGGGTCACCCGCACGAGGACGTGCCCGAAGCTCAGGCCGCGGTCGCCGTCGCCGACCTGCACGGCGACGCGCTGGCCGTCGGCGAGGCCGAGGCGGGCGGCATCGGCGGGGTTGGTGTGGATGTGGCGGGCGGCGACGATCAGCCCGCCGGTCTCGACCCGCCCCGCCGGGCCCTCGAGGACGACCCGCGGCGTGCCGGCGAGATCGCCCGAATCGCGCAGGGGCGCGTCGATGCCAAGCTCGAAGCTGTCGGTGCGCGAGATCTCGATCTGGTCCCGGTCGCGCAGCGGGCCGAGGACGCGGACGCCCTCGATGCGGCCCCTCGGGCCGACGAGCGCGACCTCCTCGGCGGCGGCGAAGCTCCCGGGCTGGCGCAGCTCCCGCTGGCGGTGGAGCGTCGCCCCGGGGCCGAAGAGCGCCGCCGCCGTCGCCGCCTCGAGGTGGACGTGGCGGGCCGAGACGGCGACCGGGATCGCGCGGCGCGCGGCGGCCGCGGGCACGAGCGCCGCCGCGGTCTCGCGGGCGATCATCAGCTGCTCGGCGGTCTCGGTCACAATCACGCGCACGCGCGAGCCCGCGGCCGCGATCTGCGGCGCCTCCCGGCCCCGCAGACGCACCGCCTGGTTGAGGTCGTGGTCGAGGCGCAGGCCGAGGAACTCGAGCCCGTCGCAGATGCGCCGCCGCATCGAGGCCGAATTCTCGCCGATGCCGCCGGTGAAGGCGAGGACGTCGATCCCGCCCATGGCGGCGGCATAGGCGCCGACATACTTGCGCGTCCGGTAGGCGTAGACCTCGAGCGCGAGGCGGGCGTCCTCGTCGCCGCCGCCGGCGCGGGCCTCGACCTCGCGCATGTCGGCGGTGCCGGCGAGCGCCCGCAGCCCGCTCTCGCCGTAGAGCCCGGCCTCGATCACCGGGATGGCGAGGCCGAGGGTGCGGTGGAGATGGCCGAAAAGCCCCGGATCGACGTCGCCCGAGCGGGTGCCCATGACGAGCCCCTCGAGCGGGGTCATGCCCATCGAGCTGTCGACGCTGAGGCCGCGGTCGATGGCGCAGACACTCGCCCCGTTGCCGAGATGGCAGGAGACGATCTGGAGGCGGTCGAGGGGCTCGTCCAGCGCCTCGGCGGCACGGAGGGCGACATAGCGGTGCGAGGTGCCGTGAAAGCCGTAGCGGCGCAGCCCAGTCGCCCGCCACGCCGCGGGCACGGCGTAGGTGGTGGCGCGCGGGGGGTTGGTGGCGTGGAAGGCGGTGTCGAAGACGGCGACCTGCGGCAGCCCGGGCCAGGTCGCGCGCGCCACCCGCACGGCCTCGAGATTGGCCGGCAGATGCAGGGGCGCGAGCGGCCGGAGGGCCTCGACGGCCGCGATCTCGGCCGCGCCGAGGACGAGCGGGGCGGTGAAGCTCGCGCCGCCGTGGACGATGCGGTGGCCGATGGCGGCGATCCCGTCGAGCCCGCGGGCGGCGAGGATCGCCGGCACGCGGGCGATCGCCGCGCCGATGTCGGCCACGGGCAGGGTTTCGGCTACCTCGCCGCCCGCGTCCGACAGACGCAGCGCGGCGGCGCCGTCGCGGAAGTGCGCGAAACTTCCCTTGAGGACGTGGACCTCGGCCGGGGCGGTCTCGAAGAGGCCGAACTTGAGGCTCGACGAGCCGGCATTGAACACCAGAACCTTCACCCACGCCTCCGCTTGCGGGCCCTCGCGAGCCATTTGTCGAGTTCGAGCAGCACGAACAGCCCCGCCCCGGCGAGGGCGCAGGAGGCGAGTTCGGCCGCCGAGAGCGGGGACGTGCCGAAGGCCGCCTGCAGGGGGGGAAGATAGGTGAAGAGCGCCTGCAGGGCGATGACCGCGGCGACCGCGACGAGGACCGCGGGCGTGCCCGCCACCCCCCTTCGCGTGGCCGCCGGGCCGAGCGCATAGCGGACGCTGAAGAGGTAGAAGATCTCGAGCGCGACCAGCGTGTTGACGGCGAGGGTGCGGGCGGTCTCGAGGCTCGCGCCGCGCTCGAGCGCAAGCAGGAACTGGCCGAAGACGGCGACCGCGAACAGCACGCTCGCCAGCGCCGCCTGCCACAGGAGCGCGGGCGAGAGGATGGGGGCATCGCGGCGCCGCGGCGGCCGACGCATGACCTCGGGCTCGGGCGGCTCGAAGGCGAGCGCGAGCCCGAGCGTCGTCTCGGTGACGAGGTTGACCCACAGGATCTGGAGCGCCGTGACCGGCAGCACGAGCCCCGCGAGGACGGCGCCGGTGATGACCGCGGCCTCGCCTGCGTTGGTCGGCAGGGTCAGCGCGATCACCTTGCGGAGGTTGGCGTAGACGGTGCGGCCCTGGCGCACCGCCTCGGCGATGGTCGCGAAGTTGTCGTCGGTCAGGACGAGATCGGCCGCCGCCCGGGCCGCCTCGGAGCCCTTCCTGCCCATGGCGATGCCGACGTCGGCGCGCCGCAGCGCCGGGGCATCGTTGACGCCGTCGCCGGTCATCGCCACGACCGCGCCGCCCGCCTGCAACGCCGCCACGAGGCGCAGCTTGTGGGTGGGGCTGGTGCGGGCGAAGACGTCGGTCGCAAGCGCGGCGCGGGCGAGGGCAACGTCGTCCATGGCGTCGATCGCCTCGCCCGTCAGGGCCGCCCCGGGGCGGCCGATGCCGACCGCGCGGGCGACGGCCAGGGCGGTACCGGCGTGGTCGCCGGTGACCATCTTGACGACGATGCCCGCTGCCCGGCAGAGGGCGACCGCTTCCGCGGCCTCGGGGCGGGCCGGGTCGATCATGCCGACAAGCCCGACGAGGGTGAGACCGGCGATGTCGCCGTGGTCGAGTCCTTCGCCCTCGTGCGCCCGCTCGGCGAGCGCGAGGACGCGGGCGCCCGCGGCCGCGATCTCCCCGGCCGCCCGTTCCCAGAAGGCGCGATCGACGGGGGCGGGTCCGGTCGCGCGCGCCTCGCGGGTCGAGCGGGCGATGAGCGCCTCGGGGGCGCCCTTGACGAGGATCGTCCCCCCTCCCGCCGCCCCGCGGACGAGGACGGCCATGTAGCGGTGGGCGGCGTCGAAGGGCAGGGTGGCGCCCCGCGCCGGCCCCCCCCCGCCGGAACCCCCGCCGGGCCCCCCGCCGAGGCGCGCGGCGAGGGCGAGGAGCGCGCCCTCCATGGGGTCGCCCTCGACCCGCCAGCCGTCCGCGGCGGGGACGAGATGGGCGTCGTTGCAGAGGGCCGCGATCGCGGCCGCCCGCGCCGTCAGCGTCCCCGGCAGCCCCGCCACGGCCTCGACGCGACCTTCGGGGCCGTAGCCCGCGCCCGCGATGAGGGCGCTGCCCGCGGCCGTGACCAGCCGCGTCACCGCCATCTCGTTGCGCGTCAGCGTCCCGGTCTTGTCGGTGCAGATGACCGAGAGCGCCCCGAGCGTCTCCCTCGCCGGCAGCCGGCGGACGACCGCCCGCCGCCGCGCCATCGCCTGGACGCCGATCGCGAGCGCGACCGTCAGGACCGCCGGCAGCCCCTCCGGGATCGCCGCCACGAAGAGGCCGACGACAGTCAGGAAACCCGCCTCGAAGGAGTGGCCGGCCACCGCCGTCGCCCAGAGGAGGAGGGCCGCGGCGAAGCCGAGGACGACGAGCGTGAGGTCGCGGCCGAAGCGGTCCATCTGGGCGACGAGCGGCGTCGAGAGGCGCTCGACCCCGGCGACGAGGGTGCCGATGCGGCCGACCTCGGTCGCCGTGCCGGTGGCGGTGACAATGCCTGTGCCCGTGCCGCGCGCCACCATCGTGCCCATGAAGGCCATCGGCCGCCGGTCGCCGAGGGGGGCCGCGGCCGCGACCGGGGCCGCGTCCTTGGCCGCGGCGACCGATTCGCCGGTGAGGACCGACTCGTCGATCAGGAGCGCGTGGGCCTCGAGCAGGCGGAGGTCGGCGGGCACGCGGTCGCCGGCCTCGATGCGGACGAGATCGCCCGGGACGAGGTCGGCGGCGGGCAGGGTGAGCCGGCGGCCGTCGCGCCAGACCGTCGCCTGCGGCGCGAGAAGGTCGCGGAGGGCGGCGAGCGCGCGCTCGGCCCGGCTTTCCTGGACGAGGCCGATGACGGCATTGGCGACGACGACGCCGAGGATGACGAGGGTATCGACCCAGTGGCCGAGAAGGGCCGTGATCGCCGCCGAGGCGACGAGGACGAGGATGAGCGTGCTGGCGAACTGCGCCGCCCCGCGCGCGGGCAGCCCCGGGCGGCCCGCCGCGGGCAGGAGGTTCGCGCCCGCCCGCTGCCGCCGGGAGAGGGCCTCGGCGGCGGCAAGCCCGCCCGCGGGCGAGCCCATGGCGGCGCGGACGGCGGCGGCCGGCATCGCCCATGGCCGCTCCGCCCTCGCCTCCCCCATGCCGCTCCCCCGCCCGCCTGCCCGCCGGTCCGGTATAGCGGCGCCGGCCGGTGCCCGCACCTCCCGGGACGGGGCCGGGACGATTTCGCGCGATCCCGCATTTGCCCCCTTGCGACTCGCGCGGGCCTCGCCTAGATAGCGGCCTCGGAACGGCGACGCGCCCTTCGGAAGGGAGGTCGGTGTGCCGGGAAAGCCTGAAGGCGCAACTCGGACGGCCTCTGCGGGGGCCGGGGGGGAGTGTCCTGCTCTTTGACATTGTTTTTTTT
>JADLCV010000149.1 GCA_020846995.1 Paracoccaceae bacterium | reverse complement strand
GTGCCGACGGTCGCGGCGAAGAGGCCTTTCAGTGATAACAAGCCCGTCGATGATGTCAAACCCGCCGTCCCCGCCGCCGCTCAATCCCTCGCGACAGGTCCGGACCGGCCGTGAACGGACTCAGCCGCCCCCGGGAAGCGCGTGGTCACGTCCGAAGAATTCCGAGGCGGGATCGGACATCACGAGTTCGCGCATCCGCTGTGCGAGATAGCTTCGCAACTCGACATAGCGGCGCCCGGCCCGGGCGTCATAGGTCCACCGCGGACGTTCGAGTTCGACCGCGACGGATTCGATCACCCGGCCCGGGCGCGGACCGAGCAGCATGATGTGATCGGCAAGGATGATCGCCTCGTCGACGCTGTGGGTGACGAACAGCACGGCCGGGCGCCGCAGGGTCCAGATGCGCATGAGTTCGATCTGCATCAGTTCGCGCGTCTGGGCGTCGATGCTGGCGAAGGGCTCGTCCATGAGGAGAAGGCGGGGCTCGGTCGCAAGCGCGCGGGCCAGCGCCACGCGCTGCTTCATGCCCCCGGAAAGCTCGCCCGGATAGGCGCGACCGAAGGCCCTCAGCCCGACGAGGTCGAGATGGTGCCGGGTCCTTTCGCGCCGCTCGGCGCGGTCGAGCGGCATGCCTTTCAGGCCGAACTCGACGTTGTCGTGGGCCGTGGCCCAGGGGATGAGGCGAAAGTTCTGGAACACGAAGCCCGTGTCCGGGCCGGGCTTCGGCGCGGCGCCGAAGACCTCGACCCGGCCGCTGTCGCAGTCGAGGAGCCCGTCGGCGAGCCTGAGGATCGTGGTCTTGCCGCACCCCGAGGGGCCGAGAAGGGCCACGAAGGTCGCCCGCCCGACGACGAAGGACACGCCCCGGATCGCCGCGACCGTGCTCCGCCCGCCGGCCGAGGTGAAAGACTTGCCGACGTCGTCGAAGCGGATCGCGGGCGAGGATTCGGGCGGGACGTCCGGCGCCCCGCCCCCCCCACGGTCCCCGGGCGTCTCGCGTCTCTCGCCCGTCATCGCGCCGGCTGGTCCGCCCCCGGCGCGGTTCCGACCTCGGCCAGGACCTCGTCGAGCACCGAGAAATCGACCCAGTCGTCGAGCGCGACCGGAGCGAGGCCCTTGAAGTCCTCGGTCTGGTAAAGCCAGTCTTCGGTATACTGTAACTCGGGCCGGCTGAGACCGCCGTTGATGCTCCAGCCGCCCGCGAAGCTCTCGGCGAGCCTCCCCATGTCCTCGGCGGTCAGGTTGCCGCGATAGGGGGCCATGGCCTTCGCCCAGGCCCCGGGATCGCCCGCGAAGTCGCGCGAGATCTTCACCAGCGCGCGGACCACCGCCGCCACCTCGTCGCGCCGGCCGGCCAGAACGTCGGCCGTCACCACGTTGACCTTGTTGACGACCGGGGCGGCATCGAAATAGGCGTCCTGCGGGATCAGGACCGCGAGCCCAGCCTTGTCGGGGATCGACAGCCAGACCCCGATCGACATCGTCGTCGCATCGACCTGCCCGGCGGCCAGGGCCTGGGCGCGGACCGAGGGCTGGCCGAGCGTGACCACCTCGACCCGGTCCATGTCGATCCCCGCGGCCGCCAGCACCTTCGCGCTCAGCGAATGGTCGAGGCTGCCGATGCGGCCGACGCCGAAGCTGTGGCCGGCGAGATCGGCGGGGGTGGCGATGGCGGCCCGCGACGCGATCAGGAAGGGCAGCGACTTGTTGGGCGAGACCACCGCCCGCAGCGCCCCGCCTCCCCGCGCCAGGAGTTGCAGGACGCCGTCGACCGAGACGTTCGCCATCTCGCCCTCGCCGGCGAGGAGCGCCGTCAGCGCCGAGGGGGTCTGCTGCACCCGCACGAGTTCGACATCCACCCCCTCGCGGTCGAAATAGCCAAGCTCGAGCGCGAGATCCATGACCGAGTTGGGCACGAGCGGCGGCTCGAGATGGGTCAGGATGAGGCGGAAGGGATCGGCCGCCGCCATGCTGGCCGAGGCCAGCAGGGCGCCCGCGATTGCCGACAGGAACCCTGTCCATCGTCCGGTTCGCGTCATGTCCTCTCTCCTCTGCAGTGGGCCGGGCCGGACCGGTCGTCCGGCCTTGCGGCTGGTTTCAGGCCGAACCTCGCCAGCGGACGAGGCGCCTCTCGAGGTGGCGGAGCGCCTCGGTCAGCACGACGCCGATGATCGCGAGCGTGATCACCACGACGAAATATTCGGCCATCCTGAAACTGTTGCCGTAGATCGCGAGCAATCCGCCAAGCCCGCTCACGGCCGTGTAGAGCTCGGCGACCACGGTGTTGATGAGCCCGATCGTCGCCCCGAGCCGGACGCCGGTGACGACGAAGGGCGCCGCCCCCGGCAGCACGATGCTGGCGAAGATGCGCCGCCGGCCGGCCCCGACCGACCGCGCCATCTCGACCAGTTCCTCGTCGACGGACAGGACGCCGGCATAGGTGTTGATCAGGATCGGCAGCAGCGCGCCGAGGAAGATGATGAAGATCTTGGCATCGGCGCCGAGGCCGAGGACGACGATGACGAGCGGGATGAAGGCGACGCGCGGGGTCGCGGCGAGGGCGAAGACGTAGACCTCGAGCGTCTTCCCCAGAAGGCGGAAGCCGCCCATGAGGACGCCGGTGGCGATGCCGCAGACGGTCGCCAGGCCGTAGCCGGCGAGATAGACGCCCAGCGACGCGAGGAAGGCATCCTGCAGCCGGCCTTCGGCGATCAGCCGCCCGGCGGCCGCGACGGTCGCCTGCGGCGTGGGCACGACGTTGCGCCCGAACTGATCGGCGGCGAAGACCCAGACCGTCACCAGGAGCGCCAGGAATCCCGCGCGGCCAAGCCAGATCGCCATCGCTCATCCCCCGTCCGGATGACGCCGTCGGCCCGGGGCCGCGGCATCGGGGAGCCCGGGGAGCGTTCGGTCGAATCCCTGCCGCGCGGGCCTCGCCACGGTCTCACAGGATGGCTCCGGTGGCCATGGACGATTTCCCGCGGCCGAAGGCCCGGGCAGGGCGGCGCCTCCGAGCGCGCCCGCGCCGCCGCCGCCGCCATGGCCGCCCTGCGGGCTGTTTGCCTCGGCCCGCATGCTCGCGGGCCGACCATGACCCACGGCCGCGCCCTGCGGCGCAGGGCCCCGGGGGCCTGCGCGCCGGGGCCGGGCGGTCCCGGTATTAGCTCCATTGATGCTTCATGCTCGGTTTCCTATTTCTCCTCCCGGATGGCGACTGCTAGCCGGCCGCTGACGAGGTCGGCCCTCGACGCGGTCTGCGGAACATGATTCGCCCTTGGCGTGGCAACGGCGGGGGCGATGATGCGGGGGACGGACGAGGCGGGCGGGTCGCTGTTCAGCGATGTCGACCTTGAGGCGCGGGTTCCCGGCCGGCATCCGCTGCGCGAGATCGGTCAGGTGGTGAACGAGGCGCTGGCGGGCCTCGAAGCCGAGTTCGCGGCGCTCCACACCGACTTCGGCCGCCCCTCGATTGCGCCCGAGCGGCTGATCCGGGCGAGCCTGATCCAGATCCTGTTCTCGATCCGGTCGGAGCGGCAGTTGATGGAGCAGATGCAGGATGACCTCTTGTTCCGGTGGTTCGTGGGCCTCGGCATCCGCCCGCCCCTCGTCAGCCTCGGGCAGATCCTCGGCGAGGGGCAGAGTATCTGGCGACGGCCTGGTGGATCGCGATCTGGCCCTGGCTCCTCATCTTCGGCCTCACGCTTTCGCTCAGCATCGTCGGCGACAGCCTGCGCGACCGGCTCGACCCCTTGCTGCGCAATCGGACCACGTGAGGTGTCGGGCGGAACGTCCCGTGCCGGTCGCTCGCACGGGCGCAGGCCCGGCGCGATGATCCCCGCGCGCCGGCCCTCCGCTGCCCGAAGGCACATCCGGACCGCTTTCGGTTCCTTGTCGTCAAGATGT
>JADLCV010000148.1 GCA_020846995.1 Paracoccaceae bacterium | reverse complement strand
GGCGCGCGCCCCGCACGCGGGCGCCGCGGGGCCGGCCCTCCCCCCTCCGGGGGGGGAAGCGCGCGCCCCGCAGGGCCTCCCCTCGAAGGGGGAGGGCGAGGCGGTTCCCTCCCGGGGCGATCTGCCCTAGCCTGCCGACCGGGAAGGACGGCGAGGGGGGGGCAGGCGATGGCGCCAGGGGCTGCGGCCGGGGGGACCGGCGGCCGGCGGCGCCCGCCGGCCGGGCACGGGCGGGGCGGGCGGGCCCGGCATGGCGCGGGCGGGCGCGCGCGCGGGCCCGGCGGGAGGGGGGCGTGAGCCTCCCCGCGCGCATCCGCGCCCTCCCCTGCTGGCGGGGAGAGCCCGCGGCCGAACCGCTGGCGGGCGGCCTCTCGAACGAGATCTGGAAGGTCACCGACGCGGCCGGGGTGCATGTCGCGCGCCTTGGCGCCGACTACCCCTTTCACCATGTCAGCCGGGCCCGCGAGGCGATGGCGGCCCGCGCCGCCCATGCCGCGGGCTTCGGACCGGCGGTCGAATACGACGCCCCGGGGGTGATGGTGACGACCTTCGTCCCCGCCCGGGCGTGGACGGCCGCCGACGTCGGCGCGAACCCGGTGCGGCTCGCACGCCTCCTCCGCGGCTTCCACGCCGCCATGCCGGGCCATGTCTCGGGCCCGGCCTTCCTCTTCTGGCCTTTCCACGTCATCCGCGACTACGCCCGCACCCTCGCGACCAGCGATCACGCGGCGGCGCTGCCGCGCCTTCTCGCCCTTGGCACCGAGATGGAGGCGGCCCAGCCGCCGCTGCCGATCGTCTTCGGCCACCACGACCTCCTGCCGGCGAACCTCCTCGACGACGGCCGCCGGCTGTGGCTGATCGACTACGAATACGCGGGCTTCGGCACCGCGCTCTTCGACCTCGCCAGCGCCGCCGCCCATGCCGGGCTGGACGAGGAGGCCGCCCGGGCGCTTCTGGGCGCCTATTTCGGCCGCCCGCCCGGGCCGCGCCTTCGCCGCGGCTTCGACGCCATGGTCGTCGCGGCGTTCCTGCGCGAGGCGATGTGGGCGATGGTCTCCGGGGTCCATCTCGCCGCCCCCGGGGCCGACTATGCCGCCTATGCGGCGGCGAACCTCGACCGCCTCGGCCCCGCCCTCGACCGCTACCGCAGCCGCCACGGACGGCCCCGCCCATGACCCTGCCCGACCGCGCCCGCTTCGTCGTCATCGGCGGCGGCATCATCGGCGTCTCGACCGCCTACCACCTCGCCCGCGACCACGGGGCCGAGGTTCTCCTCCTCGAGCAGGGGCGCCTGACGTCGGGGTCGACCTGGCATGCGGCGGGGCTCGTCGGCCAGCTTCGCTCCTCGGCCGCGATCACCCAGATCCTCAGGCTCTCGGTCGATCTCTACCGCCGGCTCGAGGCCGAGACCGGGCTCGCCACCGGCTGGAAGATGACGGGCTGCCTGCGGCTGGCCACCACCCCCGACCGCTGGACCGAGTTCCGCCGCCTCGCCACCACGGCGAAAAGCTTCGGCATGGAGATGGAGCTGGTCACGCCGGCCGAGGTCGGGCGGATGTGGCCGCTCCTCGACACCGCCGACCTCGTCGGCGCCTCGTGGCTCGCGACCGACGGCCAGGCGAGCCCCGCCGACATCACCCAGTCGCTCGCCCGGGGCGCGCGGATGGCCGGCGCCCGCATCCTCGAGGGGGTGCGGGTCACGGGCTTCGCGATGGCGGGGGGGCGAATCGCCGCCGTCCTGACCGCCGCCGGCCGGATCGCCTGCGAGACGGTAGTCAACTGCGCCGGCATGTGGGCCCGCGAGGTCGGGGCCATGGCCGGCATCAGCGTGCCGCTGCAGGCGGTCCGCCACCAGTACATCGTCACCGACCGCATCGCGGGCCTCTCCCCCGGGGCGCCGACGATCCGTGACCCCGACCGGCGCACCTACTTCAAGGAGGAGGTGGGCGGCCTCGTCATGGGCGGCTACGAGCCCGACCCCCGGCCCTGGGCGGTGGACGAGGACATCCCCGCCGACTGGGCCTTCCGCCTCTTTCCCGACGACTACGACCATTTCGCCCGGCACATGGAGGCGGCGATCGCCCGCATCCCGGCCCTGCGCGGGGCGGGCGTCAAGGCCATGGTCGACGGCGCCGAGAGCTTCACCCCCGACGGCAACTTCATCCTCGGGATCGCGCCGGAATGCCCCAACATGGTCGTCGGTGCCGGCTTCAACGCCTTCGGCATCGCCTCGGGCGGCGGCGCCGGCCGCGTCCTCGCCCACTGGGCGGCCGAGGGCGAGGCGCCCTTCGACCTCTGGCCGGTCGACATCGCCCGCTTCTCCGCCCTCCACCGCGACCGCGCCTGGGTCGCGGGCCGGACGCTCGAGGCCTACGGCCGCCACTACGCCGTCGCCTACCCGCAGGAGGAATACGCGAGCGGCCGGCCGCGCCTCGTCTCGCCCCTCTACGGGCGCCTCGCGGCGGCGGGTGCCGTCTTCGGCTCCAAGCTCGGCTGGGAGCGGGCGAACTGGTTCGCCCCCCCGGGGACGGCGGCCGCCGACATCCCCGCCATGGGCCGGGCCAACTGGTTCGCCGCCGTCGGCGCCGAACATGCCCGTGTCCGCACCGCGGCCGGCATCTTCGACCAGACCTCGTTCGCCAAGTTCGAGCTCGAGGGCCGCGATGCCGCCCGCGCCCTCGACTGGATCTGCGCCGCCGACGTCACCCGGGCCCCGGGACGGCTGACCTACAGCCAGCTCCTCAACGCCCGCGGCGGCATCGAGGCCGACCTCACCGTCGCCCGCCTCGACGCGAACCGCTTCCATATCGTCACCGGCACGGGCTTTCGCACCCATGACGGCGCCTGGATCGCCGCCCACCTGCCGGCCGGTGCCGACGTCCGTCTCCGCGACGTCACCGAGGAATGGGGCGTCCTGTCGCTCATGGGTCCGGGCTCGCGGGCGATCCTCGCCCGCCTCACCCCGACCCCGCTCGGCAACGCGGCCTTTCCCTTCGGCCATGTGAAGGAGATCGAGGTCGCCGGGGCGCGGGCGCGGGCGCTCAGGGTCTCCTATGTCGGCGAGTTGGGCTGGGAACTCCACCTCCCCGTCGCCGCGACCGCGGCCGTCTACGACGCTCTCCTCGCCGCCGGCGCGGCCGAGGGGCTGCGGCCGGCGGGCTACCGGGCGCTCGATTCGCTCCGTCTCGAGAAGGGCTACCGCGCCTGGTCGGCCGACATCACGCCGAACGACACCCCCTTCGAGGCCGGCCTCGGCGGCGGCGTGAAGATGGCGACGGCGATCCCCTTCCTCGGCCGCGCGGCCCTCGAGCGGGCGGCGGGCGGGCCCCTCGCCAAGCGGCTCGCGATCTTCACCATCGACGATCCCCGGGCCGTTCTCGTCGGGCGCGAGACGATCCTGCGCGACGGCGCGGCGGTCGGCTACCTGACCTCGGCCGGCTTCGGCTACACCATCGGCAAGGGCATCGGCATGGGCTACGTCCGCAACCCGGACGGCGTGAGCCGCGACTGGCTGCTCTCCGGGCGCTATGCGCTCGTCGTCGCGGGCGAGGAGTTCGCGGCCGGGATCGGCCTCGCCCCGCTCTACGACCCCGCCGGGCTGCGCCTGAAGGGCTGAGGCGCGGGCGCCCGGCCCCGCGGACCTCAGCGGCGGGAAAGGACGACGGCGCGGCTCGGGACGGTCGCGGCCTCGCGCGGCATCGAGACGTAGGGGGCGGTCATCTCGGCCACCTCGACCCGCGCCCCGAGCGCCCCGACGCGGGCCGCAAATCCCCCCTCCCAGAGCGTCGTCTTGACGGTCAGGACGAGGACCCCGCCCGGCCGGCAGATGCGCACGAGCTCGTCGAGCCCCTCGGCCCCGACATGGCCGGTGGTGAAGGTGCCGGCACAGACGACGGCCGCGAACCGGGCCTCGGCGAAGGGCAGGGGCGCGCCGAGGGCGAGGCGGTGGAGGGCCCGGTAGACGCCCTTGCGGGCGGCGACCGCGAGCATCCCCGCCGAGATGTCGAGGCCCTCGACCGCGGGCCAGCCGAGGATGCCCAGCCATTCGCCGACGAGCCCGGTGCCCGCGCCGGCATCGAGGACGGGCGCCGCCCCCCGCGGCAGGTGGCGGGCGAGAAGGGCGACCGCGATCGCCGGATGGCGGTAGCCCGCCGCCGCCATCGCCCCGTCGTAGCCCTCGGCCCAGCGGTCGTAGAGGGCCGCGACCTCGGCGGTGGAGGTCGCGGCGTAGACCGCGCCCAGCTCTCCCCCGTGCCCGTCGCCCGCCATCGCCTGCCCCCCCGGGGTGGCCCCCCGATCCCCTCATACGCCCTCCGCGCGCACCGCGAAACCGCCATCGCCCCGCGCCCCGCGCGCGCGGACGGCCCCGCAATTCATCGCCTTGCAGAGCCCCCGATCCGCCGCCCGCCCCGCGCGCGGGCGGCCCCTGACCCTCGACCTGCTCCACCGGCGCATCGCCCCCGAACCCCGCGCGCGCGGGCGGCCCCCGGCCGGGGCGGCCGGCGTCGCGGCGCCCGGCCGGCCCGTGCCGGCCCCCCCCGGTGCAAGGACGACGGCACGCGCCCCCCTTCCCCGGCCCCGGGGACGCGCCACCCGGGCGACCGCTGCGGCACCCGCCCCGGCGGCAGAGAGGGGACGGGGCCGGCGGGGGCGGGGCGCAGGGACAACCCCATCCGGATTCCCCCCGGGGGGGGGCCGCCTCCCCTCCGGCCGCGCCGTCACACGGTCCGGTCGTGAGGGCATTGGTCCACCGGGCTCCCGCCTCCCCCGCTCCGTCCGGCGGGGTGCGGAGGCAAGGCCCCTCTGCGACATGACCCGGTCCCCCTTGCCGGGCCGCGCGCCCGGCCGGTTGCGACAGCCCCGGACGGGCCGCTGGCGATGCTTGACCTCTCTTGGGTGAAGGTCCAAGACTCAGTTCCGACGCATCAGGAGGCAGGTCCATGATGACGGGGACGCAGCTCCGCGCGGCGCGGGCGCTGCTTTCCATCGACCAGCGGACGCTGGCCGGGATGGCCGGGGTGTCGGTCCCCACCATCCAGCGCATGGAGGCGAGCGGCGGCATCGTCCGCGGCGTCGTCGAGAGCCTGATGCGCGTCGTCGCCGCCCTCGACCGGGCGGGAGTGGAGCTGATCGGCGACGGCGCCCCGAGCGGCGCCGGCGGCCGCGGCGTCCGGCTCAAGGCGGGGGGGCGCCCGCGCCCCTTCCTGCAGGCGGGGGGGGACGTCGATGACCGCGCTTGACGCCGCGCTCCTCCTTTCCGGGGGGCTTCTCGCCCTCGGCCCCGCGGCGCTGCCCCTCGCCCGCCGCCCCGGCGGCCCGGCCCTTCTCCACGGTGCTGCGGCGACCCTCTCGGCCGCGCTCGCACTTCTCGGCCTCTGGGCGCTCGTCGCCCCGGGGGCGCCCGTGCAGGCCGTCCTGCCGCTCGGCCTGCCCTGGCTGGGCGCCCATTTCCGCCTCGATGCGCTGGCGGCGTTCTTCATCCTCGTCCTCGGCGCCGGTGGCACCGCTGCCAGCCTCTACGGCATCGGCTACGGCCGCCATCTCGAGGCGCCGGGGCGGGTCCTGCCCTTCTACGGCCCCTTCCTCGGGGCGATGGCGCTCGTCCTCTTCGCCGACGACGCCTTCACCTTCCTCCTGAGCTGGGAGTCGATGTCGCTCCTCTCCTGGGCGCTCGTCCTCGCCGACCACCGCAACCCCGAGGCACGGAGCGCGAGCTACGTCTACCTCCTCATGGCCGGGATCGGGACGATGGCGCTGCTCTTCGCCTTCGGGCTCCTCGCCGGGCCGGGCGGGGGGTACGCCTTCGCGGCCATCGCCGCGGCCGAGCGCGGCCCCGGGGTGACGGCCGCGATCCTCTTCCTGATGCTCGCCGGCGCCGGCTCCAAGGCCGGCGTCTTCCCCCTGCACGTCTGGCTGCCGCTCGCCCACCCGGCGGCACCCAGCCATGTCTCGGCGCTGATGAGCGGGGTCATGACCAAGATCGCGCTCTACGGCTTCATCCGCGTCGGCTTCGACCTTCTCGGCCCGGTCGCCTGGTGGGCAAGCCCGGTCGTCATCGTCCTTGGCAGCACGACCGCGGTCATGGGCATCCTGCTCGCCAACGTCGACCGCGACGCCAAGCGCATCCTCGCCTATTCGACGATCGAGAACGTGGGCGTCATTTTCGCCGCCCTCGGCCTCGCCCTCGCCTTCCGGGCCAACGGGATGACGGCGCTCGCGGCCCTCGCCCTGACCGCGGCCCTCTTCCACATCCTCAACCACATGCTCTTCAAGAGCCTGCTCTTCATGGCCGCGGGCGCGGTCCTGGCCGCGACCGGGCGGCGGACGCTCGACGCCCTGGGCGGCCTCATCCACCGCATGCCGGCGACGGCCTTCCTTGCCCTCGTCGGCGTCACCGCCATCGCCGCCCTGCCGCCCCTCAACGGCTTCGCCTCCGAATGGCTCCTCTTCCAGGGCATCCTGCAAAGCCCGGGCCTGCCGCAGCCGGCGCTGCAACTCCTGCTGCCCGGGGCGGGGGGCATGCTCGCCCTCGCGGCGGCGCTGGCGGCGGCCTGCTTCGTGCGCTTCTACGGCATCATCTTCCTCGGCCGGCCGCGCAGCGAGGCCGCCGCCGGCGCGGTCGAGGTCGACCGCTGGTCGCTCGCGGCCATGGCCGGGCTCGCGCTCCTCTGCCTCTTCGGGGGGATCCTTCCCGGGGCTGTCCTCGACACCCTCGCCCCGGCGGTCGGGCTTGCCACGGGCGGGCGCATTCCGCCCCAGCTCGGCAACTCCTGGGCGACGCTCGTCCCGGTGACGGCGGGGCAGAGCAGCTACAGCGGCCTTCTCGTCCTCGCCTTCATCACCTTCGGGGCCATGACCTCGGCCTGGCTCGTGCACCGGCTGGCCTCGCACCGGCTGCGCCGCGGCCCGGCCTGGGACTGCGGCTTTCCCCTGACCGACGGCCGCAGCCAGTATTCGGCCGGCGGCTTCTCCCAGCCGATCCGGCGGGCGCTCGGGGGCACGCTCGTCGCCGCGCGCGAGCATGTCGTCATGCCGCCCCCCGGCGACATGCGCCCCGCCCGCCACGCCGCCGAGTCCGGCGATGTCGCCTGGATGCGCCTCTACCTGCCCGCGGCGGCCGCCGTCGGCGGCCTCGCGACCCGCCTCAACACCCTCCAGTTCCTCACCATCCGCCGCTACCTCGGGCTCGTCTTCGTCTCCCTCATCCTGCTTCTCGTCGGGCTGACGCAGTGGAACTGATCCTTGGCCTTCTCGTGCAGGGCGGGCAGATGCTCGTCGTCCTCCTGCTCGCCCCCGGCCTCGTCGGCCTCGTGCGCAAGGTCCGGGCGCGGCTGACGCGGCGGCGGGGGGCGCCAGTCCTCCAGCCCTACCGCGACCTCCTGCGGCTGATGAAGAAGGAGGTGGTCCTGGCCGAGAACGCCTCGTGGATGTTCCGCGTCGCCCCCTACACGATCTTCGCCGCGACCTGGGTCGCGGCGGCGCTGGTGCCGACCTTCGCCCTCGGGCTCCAGTTCAGCTGGACGGCCGACCTCATCGCCATCGTCGCCCTCCTCGGCAGCGCCCGCTTCTTCCTCGCCCTCGCCGGCATGGACGTCGGCACCGCCTTCGGCGGCATCGGCGCCTCGCGCGAGGTGATGATCGGCGCCTTCGCCGAGCCGGCGATGCTGCTCACCGTCTTCACCCTCGCGCTCGTCGCCGGATCGACCCAGCTCTCGGTCGTCGCCGCCTTCATGGCCTCGCCCGCGGTCGGGCTCCGGGTGTCGCTCGGCATGGCGCTGGTCGCGCTCGTGATCGTGGCCATCGCCGAGAACGCCCGCATCCCGGTCGACAACCCCGCGACCCATCTCGAACTCACCATGGTCCACGAGGCGATGGTGCTCGAATACTCCGGCCGCCACCTCGCCATGATCGAGATCGCGGCGGCGCTGAAGCTTCTCCTCTACGTGGCGCTGATCGCCTGCGTCTTCTTTCCCTGGGGCATGGCGGCGGCGGGCAGCGGCGTCCTCGCCCATCTCCTCGGCCTTGCCGCCTTCCTCCTCAAGCTCGCGGCGGGGGGCGTTCTCCTTGCGACGTTCGAGACGGCGATCGCCAAGATGCGGGTCTTCCGGGTGCCCGACTTCCTCGGCGCGGCCCTCATGCTCGGCCTCCTCGGGACGCTCCTCCTCTTCGTGTCGCGGAGCCTGTGATGGTCAGCCTCTCCTACGACATCGCCCACCTCCTCGCCGGCGGGCTCGTGCTCGTGAGCTTCATGCTGCTCTACCAGGACCGGCTCTATTCGCTCCTCAACGTCTTCGCCCTCCAGGCCGTCGTCCTCGCCGGTGCGGTCGCCTGGCAGGCCCACATCCAGGGCGCCCACCACCTCTACGTCACGGCCGCGATCGCCCTCGCCTTCAAGGCCGTCCTCGTGCCCTGGGCCCTGCACCGGATCGTCGAACGCCTCGGCGTCCACCGCGAGGTCGAGACCGTCGTCCGCATCGGGCCGACGATGCTGGCCGGGATGGGCCTCGTCGCCCTCTCGGTCGTGCTCATGCTGCCCCTGACGGCGGCCGAGAACCCGCTCGCCCGCGAGGACCTTGCCTTTGCCCTCTCGGTGATCCTGCTCGGCCTCCTCATGATGGTCACGCGGAGGAACGCGGTCAGCCAGGTCGTGGGCTTCATGTCGCTCGAGAACGGGCTCGTCCTCGCCGCCACCGGGGCGCGGGGCATGCCGCTCGTGGTCGAGATCTCGGTCGCCTTCTCGGTCCTGATCGCGCTCATCGTCATCGGCGTCTTCCTCTTCCGCATCCGCGAGCGCTTCGACACCGTCGATGTCGCGGCCCTCGATGAATCGCGCGGAGAACGGCCGTGACGCCGGTGGCCGCGATCCTCGTCATCCCGGCGGCGGCGGCCGTCGTTCTCGCCTTCGTGCCGGGCTACGGGCCGGGGGCGCGGATCAACCTCGGGGCGAGCCTCGCCACGCTTGTCGCCGCCCTCGCGCTCATCCCGCTCGCCGGGACGGTCGCGGGCGAGACCCTCGTCGTCGATTCGCTCAACATCGTCTTCGTCGTCCTCAACAGCTTCGTCGGCTTCACCGCCGCCGCCTTCTCGGCCGGTTACATCGGCCATGAGCTGCGGACCGGCCGGCTGACGCCGGTCAACCTCCGCTTCTACCACGCCATGTACCAGCTGATGATGTTCGGCATGAACCTCGCGCTGGTGTCGAACAACATCGGGCTGATGTGGGTGGCGATCGAGCTCGCGACGCTGACGACGGTGGCGATGGTCGGCATCTACCGCACCAGCGCCGCCCTCGAGGCGGCGTGGAAATACTTCATCCTCGGCTCGGTCGGGATCGCGCTCGCGCTGTTCGGGACCATCCTCGTCTATGTCGCGGCCCAGCCGGTCCTCGGCGAGGGCGCGGCGTCGATGGTGTGGACGCGGCTCGTGACCGGGGCCGCGCGCTTCGACCCGGCGATGCTGAACGTCGCCTTCGTCTTCCTGCTCCTCGGCTACGGCACCAAGGTCGGGCTCGCGCCGCTCCACGCCTGGCTGCCCGACGCCCATGCCGAGGGGCCGACACCGATCTCGGCCGTCCTCTCGGGGCTTCTCCTCAACGTCGCCCTCTACGCCGTCCTGCGCTTCAAGCTCCTGATGGCGGCCAACCCCGCGGCGGTGGCGCCGGGGCCGCTCATGGTCGCGCTCGGGCTCCTGTCGGCGGTCTTCGCGGGCTTCATGCTCTACCGGCGGCGCGACATCAAACGGCTCTTCGCCTATTCCTCGATCGAGCACATGGGCATCATCGTCTTCGCCTTCGGCATGGGCGGGCCGATCGCGAACTTCGCCGGCCTCCTGCACATGACCATGCACAGCCTGACCAAGTCGGCGATCTTCTACGCCGTGGGCTGCGTCGCCCAGGTCAAGGGCACGCAGCGGATCGAGGACATCGGCGGGCTCACGCAGTCGCACCCCGCCCTTGGCTTCGGGCTCGCGGCGGCGGTCATGGCGATCGCCGGGATGCCGCCCTTCGGGGTCTTCATGAGCGAGTTCCTCGTCGTCACCTCGACCTTCGCCCGCGAGCCGGTGCTCGCGCTCGTGCTCGTCCTCGGCCTGCTCGTCGCCCTCGGGGCGCTGCTCCTGCGCCTGACGGGGCTACTCTTCGGGCCGCCGGCGGGGCCCGTCGCCTCGGCCGAGGGCTCGCTCCTGCCGCTCTACAGCCACCTGGCGCTCGTCTTCGCGGCCGGGCTGCACCTGCCCGGGCCGGTCGTCGCCTGGTTCCGGGCGGTCGCCGACCTTCTCGGATGAGGGCGCGATGAGCGAACCCTTCCCCGCCCCGGCCGTCCCCGCCGCCGCCTTCCGCGCCGGCCCGATGCCGCGCACCCCCGTCGGTGCCGCCCAGTGGGTCCGCGCGGCCGAGGCGCTGGGCGCGGGCGCGGCGACGCTCGCGAGCCTCTGGGCGAGCGCGGGCGAGGTGCACATGGCGCTCCACGACCCCGGGCAGGGCGGCGTCCTCATCCTGAGCCTCGCCGTCCCCGAGGGCCGCTTCCCCTCGGTCGCCCGCCACCACCCCCCGGCCCAGCGGCTCGAGCGGGCGATGGCCGACCTTCACGGCGTCGTCGCCCAGGGCGCCGAGGACGTCCGGCCCTGGCTCGACCACGGCCGCTGGGGCCTCCGCCATCCCCTCGGCGCCAGGGAGGAGGCCGGACCCCTTCCGCCCTACCCCTTCCTTCCCGTCGCCGGCGAGAGCCTGCACGAGGTGCCGGTGGGGCCGGTGCACGCGGGCATCATCGAGCCCGGCCATTTCCGATTCACCGCCCAGGGCGAGACGCTGGTGCGGCTCGAGGCGCGGCTCGGCTACGTCCACAAGGGCGTCGACCGGCTGATGGCGGGGGCAAGCCTCGCCCGCGGGGCCGAGCTTGCCGGCCGCGTCTCGGGCGACAGCGCGGTGGCCTGCGCCTGGGCGTTCGCCCAGGCGGCCGAGGCCGCGCTGTCCCTCACGCTGCCGCCCCGCGCGCTGGCGTTGCGGCTCGTGATGGCCGAACTCGAGCGGCTCGCGAACCATCTCGGCGACGTCGGGGCGATCTGCAACGATGCCTCGTTCGCGATGATGCAGGCCCATTGCAGCGTCCTGCGAGAACGGGTGCTGCGCGCCGCGGCCGCCGCCTTCGGCCATCGCATGATGCGCGACCGGATCGTGCCGGGCGGGGTCGCGGGCGACCTTTCGCCGGCCGGCGCGGCCGAACTGCGCGCGCTTCTCGAGACCGTCGTGACCCGCTTGCCGCCCCTCGTGCGGCTTTACGACGAGACCGCCTCGCTCCAGGACCGCACCGTCGGCGCCGGCACGCTCGCCCCCGCACTCGCGCTCCGCTTCGGCGCCGGCGGCTTTGTCGGCCGCGCCTCGGGGCGCGACGTCGATGTCCGCCGCGACCTCGCCTATCCACCCTACGACGTCCTGCCGCCGGCGGTGCCGGTGCGGACCGACGGCGACGTCAACGCCCGCGTCTGGATCCGCATCCGCGAGATCGAGGCGAGCCTTGGCCTTCTCCGCCTCGCCCTCGACCGCCTGCCGCCGGGCCCCGTCCGCGCCGACCTTCCCGCCCCGGCAGGCGCGGCCGAGGGGCTCGGGCTTGTCGAGGGGTTCCGCGGCGACATCCTCGTCTGGCTCGCGCTCGCGGCCGACGGGCGGATCGCCCGCTGCCACCTCCGCGACCCCTCGTGGTTCCAGTGGCCCCTCCTCGAGGCCGCGGCCGAGGGCAACATCATCGCCGACTTCCCGCTCTGCAACAAATCCTTCAACTGCTCCTATTCCGGGCACGATCTCTGAGGACGCCGCCATGCGCCGCCATCTCCTCGAAGGCCTCCTGCGCCGGCCGATGACCGAGCCCGTCCCGCCGCCGCCGGCCGCCGGTGCCGAACTCGCGCAGAGGCTCGAGCGCGCCTCCTTCCGCCGCCTCGGGAGGAGCCTCGCGATCCGGGTCGTCGATGCCGGCTCGTGCAACGGCTGCGAGCTCGAGATCCATGCCCTCTCGAACCCCTTCTACGACCTCGAGCGCTTCGGGCTGCGGCTCGTCGCCTCGCCCCGCCACGCCGACGTCCTGCTCGTCACCGGGCCGGTGACGCGCAACATGGCCGAGGCCCTGGCGCGGACGCATGCCGCAACCCCCGATCCCAAATGGGTGGTGGCGGTCGGCGACTGCGCCCGCGGCGGCGGCGTCTTCGCCGGCAGCTACGCGATCCTCGGCGGCGTCGAGGCGGTCCTGCCCGTGGACCTCCACATCCCCGGCTGCCCGCCGGCGCCGGCGGCGATCCTCGCGGGGCTCCTGACGCTCCTCGATACCGCGGCGGCGGGCGGGGGAAGGTGACCGGCGGGCGGGCCCCGGCCAGACATCCACGTCTCAGACGTCCACGTCTTCGACGAAGCGGGCGTTCTCCTGGATGAACTGGAAACGCAGCTCGGGCCGCTTGCCCATCAGCCGCTCGACCAGATCGCCGGTCTCCTCCTCGGCGTCGGCGTCGATGGCGACGCGGATCAGGCGCCGGCTCGAGGGGTCCATCGTCGTCTCGCGCAGGTCCTTGGCGTCCATCTCGCCGAGGCCCTTGAAGCGGGCGACCTCGATCGTCCCCTTGCCGCCGAGACCCGCGGCCATCAGGCGATCCTTCTCGGCGTCGTCGAGCGCGTAGATGCGCCGCGCCCCCTGGGTCAGCCGGTAGAGCGGCGGGCAGGCGAGGAAGAGGTGGCCGCGGCGGACGAGCTCGGGCATCTGGGTGAAGAAGAAGGTCATCAGCAGGGCCGCGATGTGGGCGCCGTCGACATCGGCGTCGGTCATGATGATGACCTTGTCATAGCGCAGGTCGTCTGCCCTGAAGCGCGTCCCCATGCCGACCCCGAGGGCCTGGCAGAGATCGGCGATCTCGGCGTTCTGGCCCATCCGCCCGCCGGCGGCACCGAGGACGTTGAGGATCTTGCCGCGGATCGGCAGCAGCGCCTGGGTCTCGCGCTGGCGCGCCATCTTGGCCGAGCCGCCGGCGGAATCGCCCTCGACGATGAAAAGCTCGGTGCCGTCGCGCGCGTCGGCGGTGCAGTCGACGAGCTTGCCGGGCAGGCGGAGCTTCTTGGTCGCGCTCTTGCGGCCCGTCTCCTTCTCGGCCCGCCGTCGCAGGCGGTCCTCGGCGCGCGCGACGAGATGGTCGAGGATGGCGCCGGCCGCGCGCGGGTCGGCGGCGAGCCAGTTGTCGAAATGGTCGCGCACCGCCCCCTCGACCAGGCGCGCGGCCTCGGCCGAGGCCAGCCGGTCCTTGGTCTGGCCGACGAACTCGGGCTCGCGCATGAAGAGCGAGACCATGGCGCAGCCGCCGGCCTGGAGATCCTCGCGCGTGACCGACTCGGCGCGGCGGTTCCTGACCAGCTCGCCATGGGTCCGCACCCCCTTGAGGAGTGCGGCCCAGAAGCCCGCCTCGTGGGTTCCGCCCTCGGGCGTCGGGATGGTGTTGCAGTAGGAATGAAGGAAGCCGTCGCGGGCCGGGGTCCAGTTGATCGCCCATTCGACCGAACCCGGCAGGCCGAACTTCTCGTCGAAGGCGACGCGGCCGGCAAAGGGGCGCTCGGCGTAGACCGGGCTCCCGGCCAGTTCCTCGGCGAGATGGTCGGCCAGCCCGCCGGGAAAGCGGAAGGTCGCCTCGGCCGGGGTCTCGCCGTCCTCGACCTCCGAGCGCCAGCGGATCTCGACCCCGGAATGGAGGTAGGCCCGCGAGCGGGCCATGCGGAAGGCCCGCGCCGGGCGCAGCCGGTGGTGACCGAAGATCTCGGGGTCGGGGTGGAAGGTGACGGCGGTGCCGCGGCGGTTGGGCGCCGCCCCGATCCGCGCGAGCGGGCCCTGCGGCAGGCCGCGGGCGAACTCCTGGGCAAAAAGCTCGCGCCCGCGGGCGACCTCGACGCGCATGCGGTCGGAGAGCGCGTTGACGACCGAGGCCCCGACCCCGTGCAGCCCGCCCGAGGTGGCATAGGCCTTGCCCGAGAACTTGCCGCCGGCGTGCAGCGTGCAGTAGATGACCTCGAGCGCCGACTTGCCGGGGAAGCGGGGGTGGGGGTCGACGGGAACGCCGCGGCCGTTGTCGCGCACGCTCGCGGCCCCGTCGGCGTGCAGTTCGACCTCGATGCGGCTCGCATGGCCGGCCACCGCCTCGTCCATGGCGTTGTCGATGATCTCGGCGAGAAGATGGTGGAGCGCCCGCTCGTCGGTGCCGCCGACATACATGCCCGGGCGCTTGCGCACCGGCTCGAGCCCCTCGAGGACCTCGATCGCCGAGGCGTCGTAGGATTCGGCCGGGTCGGTGCCGGGGGCGAGGTCCTCGGCGGGCATCGGGGGGGCGTTGCGCATGGCTCTGCCGATATCTAGACCATCCGCCCGGCCTCGACGCAAGGGCTGGGAGGGCGCGCCGTCCTCATCCGCCACGGCGGATGAGGAAGGCGGTCGTGCCCCCGCCCGCGTCGGCGAAAGAGACAAGGGCGTGCCCGCCCTCGGCGCAGAAATGCGCAACGTCGATCGCGGCCATCGGGTCGGTGGCGAGAAGCCGCAGGACCGCCCCCGGCCCGAGCCGGAGGAGCGCCTTGCGGGCGCGGAGCACGGGCAGCGGGCAGCGAAGCCCGGTCGCGTCGCACTCCGCCTCCCAGGAGGGGCTCACGCCTCGGCGGTCTCGGCGGTGGCGAGGCGGGCACGATCGGCCGCGCCCTTGGCCTCGGGGTCGCGGTCCACGAACTCGATGATCGCCATCGGCGCCATGTCGCCGTAGCGGAAGCCCGCCTTGAGGACGCGGAGATAGCCGCCGTTCCGCGCCTTGTAGCGGGGCCCGAGGACGTCGAAGAGCTTTTTCACCTGGCCGTCGACCTTGAGCGCGGCGGCGGCCATGCGGCGGGCGTGGAGGTCGCCGCGCTTGGCGAGCGTGACGAGTTTCTCGACCACCGGCCGCAACTCCTTGGCCTTGGGCAGGGTGGTGCGGATCTGCTCGTGCTCGATGAGACTGCCGGCCATGTTGGCAAAGAGCGCCTTGCGGTGCTCGTGGGTGCGGTTGAGACGGCGGTAGCCGTAGCCGTGACGCATGATGGCACTCCTTGGTGTTTGTGTTGCCGGGCTGCGTGTCTCCGGCGTCGTTGGGGCGGGTTTGCCCGGGGGGGGCCCGAGGGGGGGGGAGCGTGCGGTCCCCTCGGGGGCAGGCTCAGAACTGGTCCTCGAAGCGCTTGGCGAGGTCCTCGATGTTCTCGGGCGGCCAGTTCTCGACCTCCATCCCGAGGTGGAGGCCCATCGTCGACAGCACCTCCTTGATCTCGTTCAGGGACTTGCGGCCGAAGTTCGGGGTCCGCAGCATCTCGGCCTCGGTCTTCTGGATGAGGTCGCCGATGTAGACGATGTTGTCGTTCTTGAGGCAGTTGGCCGAGCGCACGGAAAGCTCGAGCTCGTCCACCTTCTTGAGCAGCAGGGGGTTGAACTCGAGCGAGGATTCGCCGTCCGCGGCGGTCGCCGCCTCGGGCTCCTCGAAGTTGACGAAGACCTGGAGCTGGTCCTGGAGGATGCGGGCGGCGTAGGCGACCGCATCCTCGGGCGAGAGCGAACCGTCGGTCTCGACCTTCATCGTCAGCTTGTCGAGCTCGAGGTTCTGGCCCTGGCGGGTCGGCGTCACCTCGTAGCTGACCTTCTTTACCGGCGAGTAGATGGCATCGACGGGGATGAGGCCGATCGGGCTGTCCTCGGGGCGGTTGCGGTCGGCGGCCACGTAGCCCTTGCCGACGTTCACCATCAGCTCCATGAAGACGTCGGCCCCCTCGTCGAGGTGGCAGATGACGTGATCGCGGTTGAGGATCTCGATCCCGGCCGAGGTCGTGATGTCGCCGGCGGTGACGAAGCCCGGCCCGCGGGCCGAGATCGACAGCCGCTTCGGCCCCTCGACATCCATCCGGATCGCCACCCCCTTGAGGTTGAGGACGATGTCGGTGACGTCCTCGCGCACCCCCGCGACGGTCGAGAACTCGTGGAGGACGTTGTCGATCTGCACCGAGGTGATGGCCGCGCCCTGGAGCGAGGAGAGGAGCACCCGCCGGAGCGCATTGCCGAGCGTGAGCCCGAAACCGCGCTCGAGCGGCTCGGCCACCACCGTCGCCTGGCGCGACGGGTCGGCACCCGGCCGCACCTCGAGCTGCTGGGGCCGGATGAGATCCTGCCAGTTCCTGTGGATCATGGCTGTCGCCTCCATTCCTGTCGCCCCGCCATGACCGAACGGCGCGACGCCCGAGGTTCCGAAATGCCGCCGCGGGCCCTGCCTTGCCGGCATGGGCCCGCGCCAGCGGGGGTCTTTCGCGTCAGACGCGGCGGCGCTTGGGCGGCCGGCAGCCGTTGTGGGCGATGGGCGTCACGTCGCGGATCGAGGTGATGGCGAAGCCCGCCGCGGCGAGCGCGCGGAGCGCGCTCTCGCGGCCCGAGCCCGGGCCCTGGACCTCGATCTCGAGCGTCCGCACGCCATGTTCCTGGGCCTTGCGGCCGGCGTCCTCGGCCGCCATCTGGGCGGCGTAGGGGGTCGACTTCCGCGACCCCTTGAACCCCATCGTGCCGGCCGAGGACCAGGCGATGGCGTTGCCCTGGACGTCCGAGATCAGGATCTTGGTGTTGTTGAACGACGAGTTCACATGCGCCACGCCGGCGGCGATGTTCTTGCGTTCCTTGCGCTTGACGCGCGCGGCGGTCTTGGTCTCGCGTGCCATCCCGCAGCCCTCCTACTTCTTCTTGCCGGCGATCGGCCGCGCCGGGCCCTTGCGGGTGCGGGCGTTGGTGTGCGTGCGCTGGCCGCGCACCGGCAGCCCCTTGCGGTGGCGCAGGCCGCGATAGCAGCCCAGATCCATCAGCCGCTTGACGTTCATCTGCACCTCGCGGCGGAGGTCGCCCTCGACCGTCAGGTTGGCGTCGATGTGCTCGCGGATGGCCAGCACCTCGGCATCCGAGAGCTGGTTGACGCGCCGCGATTCCTCGATCCCGACGGCCTTGCAGATCGTGCCCGCGGTGGTCGGGCCGATGCCGTGGATGTAGGTCAGGGCAATCGGGACCCGTTTGCCCGTGGGGATGTTGACGCCGGCGATGCGTGCCAAGAAGCTCGTCCTTCCGTTGCGGTTCCGTGACGCCAGAACCTTTTTTCACAACTCCGGGCCGGGGCGGCAGGGGCCGCCCGGCCCGCCCGTGCGCGGCCGGGCGCGAGTCGCGCCGGGGCCTCGGGGCGGCTTGCCCTAGGGGCTTTCGCGGGCTCCGTCAAGGGCCCGTTCGCGGCCCCGGCGCGGCGCCGCCAGTCTGGCCAGAAGGGCGTCGATGGCCGCGCCCACCGCCTCGACCCCGCCAAGCCCGTCGACCGGGCAGAGGAGGCCCTTGGCGTGGTAGTAGCCGATCAGCGGCGCGGTCTTCTTGTAGTATTCCATCAGCCGCTGGCGCAGGCTCTCGGCGTTGTCGTCGGCGCGCCGGACGAAGCCGGTCGAGCCGCAGACGTCGCAGACACCCGGAACCCGGGTCGGGCGGGCGCGGTCGTGGTAGACCTCGCCGCACCGGCCGCAGCTGAAACGGCCGGCGATGCGGTCGATCAGCGCCGCATCGTCCACCCGCAGCTCGATCACCGCATCGAGGCGCTGGCCGAGGCGGTCGAGAAGCGCGCCCAGCGCGTCGGCCTGGGCGAGGGTGCGCGGAAAGCCGTCGAAGACCGCCCCCGCCCCGGTTCCCTGGCGCAGCCGCTCCTCGATCAGTCCGACGACGATCGCGTCTGAGACGAGTTCGCCGCGGGCCATCACCGCCGCCGCCCGGCGGCCGGTCTCGGTGTTCGCGGCCTGGGCCGCGCGCAGCATGTCGCCGGTCGAGAGCTGGACCATCCCCCGCCCCTCGACGAGGCGGCGGGCCTGCGTGCCCTTGCCCGCCCCGGGCGGCCCGAAGAGGACGAGGTTCATCGCCGCGCCGGCGGCTTCGGCGGCGAGGACCGGCGCTTGCCGCCGAGCCGCGATTTCTCGAGCAGCCCCTCGTACTGGTGGGCGAGGAGGTGCGACTGGATCTGGCTGACGGTGTCCATCGTCACCGAGACGACGATGAGGACCGAACTGCCGCCGAAGTAGAACGGCACCGCGAACTCCGAGCGCAGGATCTCGGGCAGCAGGCAGACCCCGGCAAGATAGGCCGAACCGACGACGAGGATGCGGTTGACGACGTAGTCAAGGAACTCCTCGGTCCGCTTGCCGGGCCGGATGCCGGGGACGAAACCGTTCTGGTTCTTGAGGTTCTCGGCCACGTCCTCGGTCTTGAAGGCGACGTTGGCGGTGTAGAAGTAGGTGAAGAAGACGATCATCGCGGCGAAGAAGAACAGGTAGAGCGGCTGCCCCGGCCCGAAATAGGCGAGGATCGTCGACAGGACCGGCCCCGTCTGGCTGCCCGAGAAGGTCGAGACCGTCACCGGCAGGAGGAGGAGCGAGGAGGCGAAGATGGGCGGGATCACCCCCGAGGGGTTGACCTTGATCGGCAGGTGCGAGGAGCCGCCGTCGTAGACCTTCATCCCGACCTGCCGGCGGGGATACTGGATGTGGATCTTGCGCAGCGCCCGCTCCATGAAGACCACGAAGCCGATGACGACGATGATCATGAGCAGGACGCCGATGATCACCGCGGGCGAGAGCGTCCCCGTCCGCCCCTGCTCGAGGAACTGGGCGAGGGCGGCCGGGATCTCGGCGATGATGCCGATGAAGATGATGAGCGAGACGCCGTTGCCGACGCCGCGGGCGGTGATCTGCTCGCCGAGCCACATCAGGAACATGGTCCCGCCGACGAGGGTGATGACGCAGGCGATGCGGAAGTAGAGCCCGGGGTCGGTGACGAGATCGCCCGCCTCGAGGCTGAGGGCGAGCCCCCAGGACTGGAAGACGGCGAGGAACACGGTGCCGTAGCGGGTGTACTGGTTGATCTTCTTGCGCCCCGCCTCGCCTTCCTTCTTCAGCTGCTGGAGCGCGGGCACCATGGCCGCGAAGAGCTGGATGATGATCGAGGCCGAGATGTAGGGCATGATGCCGAGGGCGAAGACGCCCATCCGGCTGATGGCCCCGCCGGTGAACATGTTGAGCATGCCGCCGATGCCGGTCGCGGCCTCGTCCATGAACTCGCGCAGCGCCACCCCGTCGATGCCCGGCACCGGGATGAAGGTGCCGATGCGGTAGACGACGAGGAGACCGAGCGTGAAGAAGATGCGCCTGCGCAGCTCGGTCGCCTTGGCAAGGGCGGCCCAGCTTGTGTTCGCAGCCATCTGTTCCGCAGCTGAAACCATCGTGCCGACCTTCTGATGTCGGCGCCGCCGGCCGGGGCTTCCGGGCGGCGGCGCGGGGAGAGCCTCTGTCCCGGCCGATGTAGGCCGCCGGGGGGCCGCCGGCAACCGCCTATTCGGTCGCGGCCGGCGGCGCCGCCAGAACCGTGATCGTGCCGCCGAGAGCCTCGACCGCCGCCACCGCCGGCCGCGAGGCGCCGGTCACGGTGATCGCGATGCGCGCCGTCAGCACGCCCTTGGCGAGCAGCCGGATGCCGTCGCGCTTGCGCGAGGTGATGCCGGAGGCCACGAGCCCGTCCTCGTCGATCGGGCGGCCGGCGTCGAGGCGGCCGGCGTCGATCCAGGCCTGCAGCTGCCCGAGGTTCAGCACCACATACTCGGCCCGGTTCGGCTTGGTGAAGCCGCGCTTGGGCAGGCGGCGGTAGAGCGGCATCTGGCCGCCCTCGAAGGCGCGCACGGCCACACCGGCGCGGGCCTTCTGGCCCTTGATGCCGCGGCCTCCGGTCTTGCCCTTGCCCGAGCCCGGACCGCGGCCGATGCGCTTCTGCTTGCGGGCGGCGCCAGGGTTGTCCCTGAGGTCGTTCAGTCGCATGTCGCTCTCTCCTTGCCGGACGCGCCCCCGAGCGTCGGGGCGGCCACGGCCTTGCGTGCGGACGCGCGAGGGCGCGCCCCGTTCCCCCCGCGGCCGGACCGCGCCGGCGCCCCGGGGCCGGTCCTCAGCCCCTCTCCTCGATGATCGTCACGAGATGGGCGATCTTGCGCACCATGCCGCGGACCGCGGGCGTGTCCTCGAGTTCGCGGGTGCGGTTCATCTTGTTCAGCCCGAGCCCGATCAGCGTCTGGCGCTGGACGGCGGGGCGGCGGATCGGCGAGCCGATCTGCTTGACGACGATGGTCCTGGCCACGGGGTCCTCTCCTCAGGCTTCGGCCGCCGCGGCCTCGGGCTCGCTGCGGCGCAGGATGTCGGCGACCTTCTTGCCCCGGCGCTGGGCGACGAGGCGCGGGCTCGCCTCGCGCCTGAGACCGTCGAGGGTCGCGCGCACCATGTTGTAGGGGTTCTGGCTGCCCTGCGACTTCGCCACCACGTCCTGGAGCCCCAGCATCTCGAACACCGCCCGCATCGGGCCGCCGGCGATGATGCCGGTGCCGGGAACGGCGGCGCGCATGATGACCCGCCCCGCGCCCCAGCGCCCCTCCATGTCGTGGTGGAGCGTCCGCCCCTCGCGCAGGGGACTGCGGACGAGCGAGCGCTTGGCGTGTTCGGTCGCCTTGCGGATCGCCTCGGGCACTTCCTTGGCCTTGCCCTTGCCGAAGCCGACCCGGCCGCGCTGGTCGCCGACCACGACCAGAGCCGCGAAGCCGAAGCGCTTGCCGCCCTTGACCGTCTTCGAGACGCGGTTGATCGCCACCAGACGGTCGGCGAATTCGGGGGTCTCCTCGCGGTCGCGCCGATCCTCGCGGCGTTCCCGGCGGGGTTCACGTTCTGCCATCACCGTCTCCTCAGAACTTCAGGCCGCCGCTGCGGGCGGCATCGGCGAGCGCCTTGATCTTGCCGTGATAGAGGAAGCCGCCGCGGTCGAAGTAGCACTCCTCGATGCCGCGGGCGCGGGCCCGCTCGGCGATCGTGGCGCCGACCTTGGCCGCCGCCTCGACGTGGTTGTGGCCGAGAAAGCCGAGATCCTTCTCGAGCGTCGATGCCGCGGCGAGGGTGACCCCCCTGGCGTCGTCGATGATCTGGGCCGAGATGTTGCGGTTCGACCGGTGCACCGACAGCCGCAGCCGCCCCTCGCTGACCGTGCGCAGCCGGTGCCTGACCCGCAGGCGGCGCTTCAGGAACTGTTCGCGTTTCGTCGAAGCCATGCCCGCCCCCTACTTCTTCTTGCCTTCCTTGCGGAAGATGAACTCGCCCTTGTACTTGATCCCCTTGCCCTTGTAGGGCTCGGGGCGGCGCCAGGCGCGGATCTCGGCCGCGACCTGGCCGACCTGCTGGGCGTCGATGCCCTCGACCACGATCTCGGTCTGCTTGGGCGTCGTCACTGTGATGCCGGCGGGAACGGCGTAGTTGACCTCGTGGCTGTAGCCGAGCGCGAGCTTCAGGGTGCTGCCCGCGGCCTGGGCGCGGAAGCCGACGCCGCTGATCTCGAGTTCCTTGCGGAAGCCCTTCGTGACCCCGGTGACGAGGTTCGCGACCATCTTGCGGCCCATGCCCCACTGCTGGCGCGCGCGCTTGGAATCGCCCCGCGGCATCACCGTCAGCGCGTCGCCCTCGCGGGCGATCGTGAGGTCGTCGGTGGCGGTGAAGGCGAGCGTGCCCCGGGGGCCCCTGACCTCGACCGTCTGGCCCGCGATCCGGGTCTCGACGCCCCTGGGCAGCGGAACCGGTTTCTTGCCGATGCGAGACATCGCCCTCTCCTCAGAACACCGTGCAGAGCACTTCGCCGCCCACGTTGGCGCTCCGCGCCGCGGCGTCCGACATCACGCCCTTGGGGGTAGAGACGATCGACACGCCGAGGCCGTTCCTGACCTGCGGCAACCCCTTGACGCCCATGTAGACGCGGCGGCCGGGGCGCGAGATGCGGCGCAGCTCGCGGATCACCGGGGCCCCGTCGAAATACTTGAGCCCGATCACCAGTTCCGGATGCCCGTTGGCATCGGCGCCGGTCTCGTAGCCGCGGATGTAGCCCTCCTCGATGAGGACGTCGAGCACCCAGGCCCGGAGCTTGGAGGCCGGGCTCCTGACCGTGCCCTGGCCGCGCATCTGCGCGTTGCGGATGCGGGTCAGCATGTCGCCGAGCGGATCGTTCATTGCCATCCTGCGCCCTCCCCCCTCACCAGCTCGACTTGACCATGCCCGGGACCTGCCCGAACGAGGCGAGGTCGCGCAGCATGATGCGGCTGAGCTTCAGCTTGCGGTAATAGGCGTGCGGCCGGCCGGTCAGCTGGCAGCGGTTGTGCAGCCGCGTCGCCGAGGAGTTGCGCGGCAGTTCGGCAAGCCGGAGGCGGGCCTTGAAGCGCTCCTCCATGGGGCGGGCCTGGTCGCCCGCCACCGCCTTCAGCGCCGCCCGCCGGGCAGCGAACTGGCGCACCAGCCGCTGGCGCTTGAGCTCGCGTTCGACCATCGATTTCTTGGCCATGTTCCTCTCCTCGCGCCTCAGCCCGTGAACGGCATGTTGAAGTGCTTCAAGAGCGCCTTCGCCTCGGCGTCGGTGCGCGCGGTCGTGCAGATGATGATGTCCATCCCCCAGACCTCGTCGACCTTGTCGTAGTCGACTTCGGGGAACACGATGTGTTCCTTCAGCCCCATGGCGAAGTTGCCGCGGCCGTCGAACGAGGTCGGGCGCACGCCGCGGAAGTCGCGCACCCGCGGCAGGGCGACGGTGATGAGGCGGTCGAGGAACTCGTACATGCGCGCCCCGCGCAGCGTCACCTTGGTGCCGAGCGGCATGTTCTCGCGCACCCGGAAGCCCGCGATCGACTTCCGGGCCTTGGTGATGACGGCCTTCTGGCCGGCGATGCGCGAGAGGTCGTCGGCGGCCGACTTGACCTTCTTGGTGTCGCGGGTGGCCTCGCCGATCCCCATGTTGAGCACGATCTTTTCGAGCTTGGGGATCATCATGTCGTTCTTGTAGCCGAACTCGGCCCTGAGGGCGGGGCGCACCGTCTCGCGGTAGACGACCTTCAGGCGGGGGACGTAGGCGGCGGCGTCAAGCATCGATCGTGGCCCCCGATTTCTTGGCGAAGCGGACCTTCTTGCCGTCCTCGATGCGGAAGCCGACGCGGGTCGGCCCGCCCTCCCTGGGATCGACGATGGCAAGGTTCGACAGGTCGAGCGGCATCGCCTTCGGCTGCCGACCGCCCGGGCCCTTGGCGCTCTGCTTGGTGTGGCGGACGGCGATGTTGATGCCCTCGACCACGGCCTGGTTGTCCCTCGGCCTGACCTCGGTGATGACCCCGGACTTGCCCTTGTCCTTGCCGGTCAGGACGACGACCTTGTCGCCCTTCTTGAGCTTCGCGGCCATCACAGCACCTCCGGCGCGAGGCTGATGATCTTCATGAAGTTCTTGGCGCGCAGCTCGCGCACCACGGGGCCGAAGATGCGGGTGCCGACGGGTTCGCCCTGGTTGGTGAGGATGACGGCGGCGTTGCGGTCGAAGCGGATCGAGGTGCCGTCCTCGCGGCGCACCTCCTTGGCCGTGCGCACGACCACCGCCTTGCGGACGTCGCCCTTCTTCACCCGGCCCTTGGGGATCGCCTCCTTGACCGACACGACGATGATGTCGCCGACCGAGGCGTAGCGGCGGTGCGAGCCGCCGAGGACCTTGATGCACTGGACGCGACGGGCGCCGGAATTGTCGGCGACGTCAAGATTGGTCTGGGTCTGGATCATTCAGGTTCTCCCGACCTCCGGGGACGGCGCGGGGCCGCCCCGGGGTTTCGACGGAACGGGGGGGATGCCTCAGCCCTGGGCCTCGGTCACCACCTCCCAGCGCTTGGTCTTCGAGATCGGCGCGCATTCGCGGATGCGCACCGTGTCCCCGACCTTGAATTCCTGTGCGGGGTCGTGGGCGCGGTATTTCTTCGACCGGCGGACGGTCTTCTGCAGCACCGGGTGCTTGAAGCGGCGCTCGACGAGGACGGTGATCGTCTGGGCGTTCTTGTCGCTCGTGACCGTGCCTTGGAGGATGCGTCGGGGCATGGGCGTCAGCCTTCCTTCTTCGCGGCGGCGCGCGCCATCTCGTTCATCACCGTCATCACGCGCGCCGTGTCGCGCCGCACCGCCCGGATGCGGGCGGGATTTTCGAGCTGGTTCGTCGCCTGGCGGAAGCGGAGGTTGAAGGCCTCCTTCTTCAGCGCCCCGAGCTGGTCGCGCAGCTGGTCGGGCGTCTTGGTGCGCAGTTCCTGGACGTCCATCGTCCGTTCCTCTCGATCGCCGGCCCCGCCACCCCGCGGCAGCCCGGGCCTTGCCAACGCCGCCGGGCCCCCGCTGGCGGCGGAAGCCCGGCGGAAATCCCTACCAGTCCTCGCGGACGACGACGCGCGTCTTGATCGGCAGCTTCGCCGACGCCAGGCGGAGCGCCTCCCTTGCCACGTCCTCGCTCACCCCGTCAACCTCGAACATGATGCGCCCGGGGTGGATGCGGCAGGCCCAGACGTCCACCGCGCCCTTGCCCTTGCCCATCCTGACCTCGGTCGGCTTGGAGGTGATCGGCACGTCGGGGAAGATGCGGATCCAGACCCGCCCCTGGCGCTTCATGTGCCGCGTCAGGGCCCGCCGCGCGGCCTCGATCTGGCGGGCGGTGACGCGCTCGGGCTCGGTCGCCTTGAGGCCGAAGCCGCCGAAGCTCAGCTCGAACCCGCCCTTCGCCTCGCCGTGGATGCGGCCCTTGAACTGCTTGCGGAACCTGGTCCGTTTCGGTTGCAGCATGATCCCGTCTCCTCAGCGCCGGGGGCCGCGGGCGCCGCCCTCGGCCGCCTCGGCCAGACGCCGGTCATGCGCCTGGGGGTCGTGCTCGAGGATGTCGCCCTTGAAGATCCACACCTTGACCCCGATCACCCCGTAGGGGGTCTTGGCCTCGCCCAGGGCAAAGTCGATGTCGGCGCGGAGCGTGTGCAGGGGCACGCGCCCCTCTCGATACCACTCGGTGCGGGCGATCTCGGCCCCGCCGAGGCGGCCCGAGACGTTGACGCGGATGCCGAGCGCCCCCATGCGCATGGCGTTCTGCACCGCCCGCTTCATCGCCCGCCGGAAGCTCACCCGCCGCTCGAGCTGCTGGGCGATCGATTCGGCCACGAGGAGGGCGTCGATCTCGGGCTTGCGGACCTCGACGACGTTCAGGTGCAGCTCGCTCTTCGTCATGTTGGCGAGCTTCTTGCGCAGGGTCTCGATGTCGGCGCCCTTCTTGCCGATGATGACCCCGGGGCGGGCGGTGTGGATCGTCACCCGGCATTTCTTGTGCGGCCGCTCGATGATGACGCGGCTGACGCCGGCCTGCCGGCACTCCTCGTGGACGAAGTCCCGCATCCGCAGATCCTCGAGCAGGAGGTTCCCGTAATCGCCGCCGTCGGCGAACCAGCGGCTGTCCCAGGTGCGGTTGACCTGGAGGCGCATGCCGATCGGATTGACCTTCTGACCCATTACGCGCTCTCCCCGCCGGCGCGCTCGACCTGGCGCAGCTTGATGGTGATCTCCGAGAACGGCTTCATGATCTTGCCGTAGCGGCCGCGGGCGCGCGGCCGGCCGCGCTTGAGGACGAGGTTCTTGCCGACCCAGGCCTCGGCCACCACGAGGTCGTCGACGTCGAGACCGTGGTTGTTCTCGGCGTTGGCGATCGCCGACTGCAGGCACTTCTTGACGTCGCCGGCGATCCGGCGCTTCGAGAAGGTGAGGTCGGCCAGCGCCCGCCCGGCCTTCTTGCCGCGGATGAGGCCGGCGACGAGGTCGAGCTTCTGCGGCGAGGTGCGCAGCATCCGGAGCTTGGCCAGGGCCTCGTTGTCGGCCACGCGGCGCGGGTTCTTCTCCTTGCCCATGGGCCTACTTCCTCTTCGCTTTCTTGTCCGCGGCATGGCCGTGGAAGGTGCGCGTCGGCGAGTACTCGCCGAACTTCTGGCCGATCATCTCCTCGCTCACCTGCACGGGGATGTGCTTCCTGCCGTTGTAGACCCCGAAGGTCAGCCCGACGAACTGGGGCAAGATGGTCGAGCGGCGCGACCAGATGCGGATGACCTCGTTGCGCCCCGACGCGCGCACCTTCTCGGCCTTGCGCACGACATGGGCATCGACGAAGGGGCCTTTCCAGACCGAACGTGTCATGGCTCAGCGCCCCTTCTTCTTCTCGTGCCGCGACCGCAGGATGTACTTCTGCGTCGCCTTGTTCGTGCGCGTCTTGGTGCCCTTGGTGCCCTTGCCCCAGGGGGTGACGGGGTGGCGGCCGCCCGAGGTGCGGCCCTCGCCGCCGCCGTGGGGGTGGTCGATGGGGTTCATCGCCACGCCGCGCACCGAGGGGCGGATGCCGAGGTAGCGGCTGCGCCCGGCCTTGCCGAGGTTCTGGTTGGAGTTGTCGGGGTTCGACACCGCCCCGACCGTGGCCATGCACTCCTGCCGGACCAGCCGGAGCTCGCCCGAGGAGAGGCGCAGCTGGGCATAGCCGCCGTCGCGGCCGACGAACTGGACGTAGGTGCCGGCGGCGCGCGCAAGCTGGCCGCCCTTGCCGGGCTTCAGCTCGACGTTGTGGACGATGGTGCCGACCGGCATGCCCGCGAATGGCATCGCGTTGCCGGGCTTGACGTCGGTCCTCGCCCCCGCCACGACCTTGTCGCCCACGGCCAGCCGCTGGGGGGCGAGGATGTAGGCGAGTTCGCCGTCGTCGTAGCGGATGAGGGCGATGAAGGCGGTGCGGTTGGGATCATACTCGATCCGCTCGACCGTGGCCGCGATGTCGAACTTGCGCCGCCGGAAATCGACGATGCGATAGAGCCGCTTGGAGCCGCCGCCCATGCGGCGCGAGGTGATCCGCCCGAGGTTGTTGCGGCCGCCGGTCTTGATCAGCCCGTGGACGAGGCTCTTGACCGGGCGGCCCTTCCAAAGCTCGGAACGGTCGATCAGCACCAGCCCGCGCTGGCCTGGCGTCGTCGGCTTGTACGACTTGAGTGCCATGCTTCCTGTCTTCCGTCTGCCCTGGACGCGAGGTCCCGTTGAGTGCGGCCGGCCGCGGCCCGCCGTCTGGCGCTCGCGGCCCCCGGGGGTAAGGACCCCGGCCGCGAGTCGGGGGCTCTTATCAGAGCCCGGTGGTGACGTCGATGGTGTTGCCCGGCTCGAGCGTCACGTAGGCCTTGCGGACATCGCTCCGCCGCCCGAGGCGGCCGCGGAAGCGCTTGACCTTGCCCTTGGTGTTGACCGTGTTCACGGCCTTGACCTTGACCCCGAAGATCGCCTCGACCGCGGCCTTGATCACGGGCTTGGTGGCGTCGGGGGCGACCTCGAAGACGACCGCCCCGACCTCCGAGGCGCGGGTCGCCTTCTCGGTGATGACCGGCCGCCGGATGACGTCGTAGTGCGAGGGTTTCACGCTCATTTCAGCCGCGCCTCCAGGGCCGCGACGCCGGCCCTCGTGATCACGAGCTGGTCGCGCCGCAGGATGTCGTAGACGTTCGCACCGACCGAGGGCAGGACGTGGATGCCCTCGAGGTTGCGGGCGGCGCGGGCGAAGTTGGCGTCGATCTCGGCCCCGTCGATGATCAGGACCCGCGTCCAGCCGAGCGCCGCGGCCGCCCGGGCCAGCGCCGCCGTCCTTCCCTCGGCCATCGCCGCCGCCTCGAGCACGGCCAGCTCGCCCGCCCGCGCCTTGGCCGAGAGCGCGTGCATGAGGCCGAGACGGCGCACCTTCTTCGGCAGGTCGTGGGCGTGGCTGCGCGGCACCGGCACCTTGTAGCCGCCGCCCTTGCGGAAGATGCCGGCCTTGCGGCTGCCGTGGCGGGCGCCGCCGGTGCCCTTCTGGCGGTAGATCTTCTTGGTCGAGTAGGAGACCTCGGAGCGGTTCGTGGCCTTGTGGGTGCCGGCCTGGGCGCGGGCGCGCTGCCAGCGCACCACCCGGTGCAGGATGTCGGCCCGCGGCTCGAGGCCGAAGATCGCGTCGTCGAGCTCGACCTCGCCGGACTTGCCGCCGTCGAGCGTGATCACGTCAGCCTTCATTGCTGCCCCCCCCGGCGGGCGCATCCGCCCCGTTGCCGCGGCGCACGGCCGCCGGCCGCGCCACCCCCTCGGGCTGGGGCTTCTTGACCGCGTCCTTGATCGTCACCCAGCCGCCCTTGGAGCCCGGGACGGCGCCGCGAACCATGATGAGGCCGCGGCCGGCGTCGGTGCGCACCACCTCGAGGTTCTGCGTCGTCACCCGCACGGCCCCCATGTGGCCGGCCATCTTCTTGCCCTTGAAGACCTTGCCGGGATCCTGGCGCTGGCCGGTCGAGCCGTGGCTGCGGTGGCTGATCGACACCCCGTGGCTCGCCCGCAGGCCGCCGAAGTTGTGCCGCTTCATGCCGCCCTGGAAGCCCTTGCCGATCGAGGTCCCGGCGATGTCCACGAACTGCCCGGGCAGGTAGTGGTCGGCGGTGATCTCGGCGCCGACCTCGATCAGGTGATCGGGGCTGACGCGAAACTCGGCCACCTTGCGCTTGGGCGCCACCTCGGCGCGGGCGAAGTGGCCGCGCATGGGGGCGGTGACGTTGCGCGCCTTGGCGGCGCCGGCGCCCAGCTGGACGGCGCTGTAGCCGTCGCGCTCGACCGTTCGCTGCGCCACCACCTGGCAGTTGTCGAGCTGCAGGACCGTCACCGGCACCTGCCGGCCGTCCTCGAGAAACAGCCGGGTCATCCCCAGCTTTCTCGCGATCACTCCGGAGCGTAGCATCCTGCCCCCCTCAGACCTTGATCTCGACGTCCACCCCGGCCGCGAGGTCGAGCTTCATCAGCGCGTCCACCGTCTGCGGGGTCGGGTCGACGATGTCGAGCAGCCGCGCATGGGTGCGGATCTCCCACTGGTCGCGCGACTTCTTGTCGATGTGCGGGCCGCGCAGCACCGTGAACTTCTCGATGCGGTTCGGCAGCGGGATCGGCCCCCGGACGGTCGCCCCGGTCCGCTTGGCCGTGTTGACGATCTCGGCCGTGCTGGCATCCAGCACGCGGTAGTCGAACGCCTTGAGGCGGATGCGAATGTTCGTTCCCTGCATGGTCCTGCCCTCGGGGCCGCGGGGGGCCGGGGACATCCCCCCGGCCGCGCGGCCCGTGCTTTGCGTTCTCAGGCGATGATCTTGGCGACGACGCCGGCGCCGACGGTGCGGCCGCCCTCGCGGATGGCGAAGCGGAGCTTCTCCTCCATGGCGATGGGGGCGATGAGCTCGACCTCGAACTTCAGGTTGTCGCCCGGCATC
>JADLCV010000147.1 GCA_020846995.1 Paracoccaceae bacterium | reverse complement strand
GATGAACGTAGCATCGAAGCCTCATGGCGAAGGGTCGGAACCCTGCTCGACGCCTTCACGCCAGACGAGTGCCAGAACTACCTTCGTCATGCAGGATATGCTTCAACATGACTCAGACAGGCTCTAGGGCGCCGGGGTCGGCTCGGGCCGGGCGATGCGGCCGCCGCCGACGGCCGCGGCGACGCCGGTCGTGCCCGGGGCCGAGGTCGGGAGCCCGCGCAGGACGCGCACCGCGAGATGGGCGAAGGCCTGGGCCTCGAGCATGTCGCCGTCGAGGCCCGCGTGCTCGACCGCCATCACCGGGCAGGGCAGGCGGCGGGCGAGCATGGCCATGAGCGTCGGGTTCCGCCGCCCCCCGCCGGTCACGAGCGTGACCCGCGGGGGGGCGGGGAAATGCTCCCAGGCGGCGGCCACCGCGGCCGCCGCGACGGCCGTGGCGGTGGCCGCGGCGTCGGCGTCGCCAAGCCCCGCAAGGGCCGCCAGCGCCGGGGCGAAATCGTCGCGGTCGAGCGACTTGGGCGGCATGCGGCGGAAATGGGGCAGGGCCAGCACGGCGGCGACGATGCCCTCGTCGACCCGCCCCGCGGCGGCGAGCGCGCCGTCGCGGTCGCAGTCGAGGCCGCGGCGGGCCTCCACGAGATCGTTGATCGGGGCGTTGGCGGGGCCGGTGTCGAAGGCGAGGAGCGCCCCCGGCGCCTCGGGCTCCGGAAGGGCGGGATCGACCCAGGTGACGTTGCCCACCCCCCCAAGGTTGAGGAAGACGACCGGGCCCGCAAGCCCGGCCCGGCGCGCGCAGGCATGGTGGAAGAAGGGCGCGAGCGGCGCCCCCTCGCCGCCGAGGGCGACGTCGGCCGAGCGGAAGTCCCACACCACGGGGAGGCCGAGGACGGCGGCGAGGACCTCGCCCGACCCGGCCTGGTGGGTGCCGCGCCCGCGCGGGTCGTGGGCGAGGGTCTGGCCGTGGAAGCCCACGACCTCGGCGCCCGCAAGCGTCGCGAGGAGTTCGGCATGGGCGGTCTCGACGACCTCGGCCGCCGCCTCCACCCCCGCCTCGCCCGGCCAGCGACCGAGGGCTGCGCGCAGGCACGCGCGCTCGGCTGGCCCGTAGGGGCGGAAGGCCGTCGGTCCGAAGGCGTGGATCGCCCGGCCGTCGGTCAGGACCAGGGCCGCGTCGACCCCGTCGAGCGAGGTGCCCGACATCGTCCCGAGCGCCCACACCGCCCCGGCCCCCGCCATCGCCCTTCCCCTCGCCCGCCGCCGCGCCTATAGAGCGCCGACGGCGAAAGCATGGACCATGCGCGGATGACCTGCCACCCGAAATCGGACTTCCTCGCGGTGATGATCGAGCGCGGCTTTGTCGCCGACTGCACCGACTGCGACGGCCTCGACCTCGCGCTCACGCAGGGTCCCCTCGCGGCCTACATCGGCTTTGACGCCACCGCGCCCTCGCTCCACGTCGGCAGCCTGATCCAGATCATGATGCTGCGCTGGCTCCAGCAGACCGGCCACCGGCCGATCGTGCTCATGGGCGGGGGGACGACCAAGGTCGGCGATCCCTCGTTCCGGGCCGAGGCCCGCCCGCTCCTCGCCGAGGCCGAGATCGCCGCCAACATCGCGAGCATCCGGCGCGTCTTCGCGGCCTACCTGCGCTTCGGCCCGGGGCCCGCCGATGCCGTCATGGTCAACAACGCCGACTGGCTCGACGAACTCAACTATCTCGCCTTCCTGCGCGACGTCGGCCGCCACTTCAGCGTCAACCGCATGCTCGCCTTCGAGAGCGTCAGGAGCCGGCTCGAGCGCGAGCAGTCGCTCTCGTTCCTCGAGTTCAACTACATGGTCCTGCAGGCCTACGACTTCCTCGAGCTCGCCCGCCGCCACGGCTGCCGGCTGCAGATCGGCGGCTCCGACCAGTGGGGCAACATCGTCAACGGCATCGAGCTGGCGCGGCGGGCCGACGGCATCGAGCTTTTCGGGCTGACCTCGCCCCTTCTCACGACCGCCGACGGCCGCAAGATGGGCAAGACCGCCTCCGGCGCCGTCTGGCTCGACGCCGCGATGCTCAACCCCTACGAGTTCTGGCAGTTCTGGCGCAACACCGCCGATGCCGACGTCGGCCGCTTCCTCCGCCTCTACACCGAGCTTCCGGTCGCCGAATGCGCGCGCCTCGGCGCCCTCGGCGGGGCCGAGATCAACGCCGTCAAGGTCCGCCTCGCCGACGAGGCGACGACGCTCCTGCACGGGGCGGCGGCGGCGGCGGCGGCGGCGGCACCGGCGCGGGCGGTCTTCGAGGAGGGCGGCAGCGGCGAGGCGCTGCCGACCGTGGCCCTGAGCCGGGCCGAGGTCGGCGCGGGCATCGCCGTCGTCCAGCTTCTGGTCAGGACGGGGCTCGCCCGGTCGGGCAAGGAGGCCCGCCGGCTGATCGCCGAGGGGGCCGCGCGCCTCGACGACGCCGAGCTTTCCGACCCCGGCCTCATCCTCGACGCGGCCCGGATCGGGGCCCGGGTGAAGCTCACGGCCGGGCGCAAGCGCCACGCCCTCGCCGTCCTCGCCGACTAGGCGCGGGCGGGGTGCCCCGGGGGAGGCAGGGGGCGGACGGTGCGGCCGCGCAGGCCCCGCGCCCCGCGGAGCGGAGAGCGGGGAGCGGGGCCGGCCGGGCAAGGGTCGGGGTGGCCGCCGCGGCACGGCCTCCCCGGCTTCAGGAAGGAGCCGTCCGGCCCGTTCCGGGCCGGTCGAGCGATGGGGTGGGTTGGCCGAGCGGCTTAAGGCACTAGTCTTGAAAACTAGCGAGGGGGCGACCCCTCCCAGGGTTCGAATCCCTGACCCACCGCCACTTCAGTCCCTGAGCGGGCACTGAGTTTACGCCACTTCCCGCGACAAGCGTCTGTAGCAGCCGGGACTTCGATCCCATGATGCGAACCTCGCCCTCGGCGACCTCGACACGCTGTGCAAGCGCGCGCAGATGGTCGCGCCAGCTGTGACCCCCGATAACTCCTCCTCCTGACCCTGGGGTCGGGACTCGTTCCTGCATCATGACCAGAACATGACGGTAGCAGCGAGGGCGACGGCGGAGAGGAAGACCTTGGGGCATCTGTCGTATCGCGTTGCAACCCGACGCCAGTCCTTGAGTCTGCCGAACATGATCTC
>JADLCV010000146.1 GCA_020846995.1 Paracoccaceae bacterium | reverse complement strand
GATGGCGGCGATGACATGCCCGGCCTTGAGCCAGGGATGCGCCGCGTCCAGAAACCCCTCCATCGCGCCCTCCCCCGCCCGGTCCTCCACTATCAGCAGGAAAGCGAAGAAAAAAGATGATGTTGTTGATGGCGCCGGAACGGACGGGAGAACCCGGTTCCCGCCCGCTTGTCCCCATGGGGAGAGGTTGCGCGCGGCCGTCCCGAGGCCGGGGACAAGCCGCCCGGAGGGTCCGCGATGCCCTGTCGCGGCAGGATCGGTCGACGGGGCGGGCTGGGGGCGAGGCTGTGGACGATCGCCGGCGGGCCGCCCGGTCCCCAGGCCGTGGAGAAACCCGCGACCTGGGGGCGGCGGTGGGGATCGTTGACAGGGCCGCGCCCGCGCGGCAGGGGGGCGACCGGGGCCGCTCCCCTCCGGGCACGGAGCGCCCCGATTCATCCCGGGGTTCTCCACAGCCATGTCCCTGATCCTCGCCTCCGCCTCGCCGACGCGGGCGGAACTGCTGCGCCGGGCCGGGGTGGCCTTCGAGGTGCGCCCCGCCGCGGTCGACGAGGTGGCGGTGCGGGCGGGCCTTGCCGCGGCCACCGCGCCACCCGGTGCCGTCGCCCTGGCGCTGGCCGAGGCCAAGGCGCGCGAGGTCGCGGACGGCGCGCCCGGGGCCCTCGTCCTCGGCTGCGACCAGATCCTCGCGATCGACGGCGCGATCCTCGGCAAGCCGGCCGATGCTGATGCAGCAAGGACACAGTTGCTGAGGCTTCGCGGCCGTTCGCACCGCCTTTGCTCGGCGGCCGTGCTATACGACCGCGCACGACCCGTCTGGCGGCATGTGGGGGAGGCTCGCCTGACCATGCGTTCCTTCACGGACGCCTGGCTCGATGGTTATCTCGCGCGCAACGGCGCCGCGGCGACCGCGAGCGTGGGCGGCTACCGGATCGAGGAGGAGGGCGTCCGCCTCTTCGATGCCATCGAGGGCGATCACTTCGTCGTCCTCGGCCTCCCGCTCCTCGAGGTTCTCGGCGCGCTCGTGGCACGGGGCGCGCTCGCGGGATGAGCGAGCCCGGGGTCCCACTCGCCGGGGTGATCGGCTATCCCATCGCCCACAGCCGCTCGCCGCTCCTCCACGGTCACTGGCTGCGCTCCTACGGGATCCGCGGCCATTACGTGCCGATGCTCGTGGCCCAGGCCGACCTTCGCGAGGTTCTCGCGGCCCTGCCCAAGGCGGGCTTCGTCGGCGTCAACGTCACGATCCCCCACAAGGAGGCCGTGCTCCAGATCGCCGATGTCGTCACCGACCGGGCGGCGCTGATCGGGGCCGCGAACACGCTCATCTTCCGCAAAGACGGCCGCATCCACGCCGACAACACCGACGGTCACGGTTTTCTCGCCAGCATCGAGCAGCAGGTGCCGGGGTGGCATCCGCCGGCCGGGCCGGCGGCGGTCTTCGGCGCGGGTGGCGCGGCGCGGGCGGTGATCGTGGCCCTGATGGAGGTCGGCGTGCCCGAGATCCGCATCGCCAACCGGACGCGGGCGCGGGCCGAGGCGCTGCGGTCGGAGTTCGGCTCGCGGCTCGTCGTCCACGACTGGGTGCAGGCGGGGGCGATGCTCGAGGGGGCGGCGACGGTCGTCAACGCAACCTCGCTCGGCATGGTCGGCAAGCCCGAGTTCAAGGTTCCGCTCGACGCCCTCTCGCCGCGCGCGCTTGTCTGCGACATCGTCTACAACCCCCTCCGGACGGGCCTCCTCGAGGCCGCGGCGGCGGCGGGCTGCACGCTCGTCGACGGGCTCGGGATGCTCCTCCACCAGGGCGCGCCGGGCTTCGAACGCTGGTTCGGGGTCCGTCCGGCGGTGGACGAGGCGACGCGGGCGGCCGTGCTGGCCGCGCCCTGAGGGCCATGGCCCGGCCCTTCCTCCTCGGCCTCACGGGTTCGATCGGCATGGGCAAGTCGACCACGGCGGCGATGTTCGCAAAGGCCGGCGCCGCCGTCTGGGACGCCGACGCCGCCGTCCATCGCCTCTATGCCCCGGGCGGCGCGGCCGTGGCGGCGGTCGCGGCGCTCGCCCCCGGGGCGGTGGCGGGCGGGGGGGTGGACCGGACGGCGCTCCGGGCCGCGCTTGCGGGCGATCCCGGCCTCCTCGCCCGGCTCGAAGCCGCCGTCCACCCGCTCGTGACCCTCGACCGGGCGGAGTTCGTCGCCGCGGCGGCGCGCGAGGAGCGCGCGGTCGTCGTCCTCGACATCCCGCTGCTCTTCGAGACCGGGGCCGAGCGGCAGATGGACGCAACCGCCGTCGTCAGCGTTCCGCCCGGGATCCAGCGGGCCCGCGTCCTCGCCCGGCCGGGGATGACGGCCGCGCATCTTGATGCCATCCTCGCCCGGCAGATGCCCGACGCCGAAAAGCGCCGCCGCGCGACCTGGGTCATCGACACGACGACGCTCGGCGCGGCCGAGTCGGCGGTGGGGCGGATCATGGCCGCGGCCCGGGCGCGGCAGGGGGTGGAGGATGCGTGAGGTCGTGCTCGACACCGAGACGACGGG
>JADLCV010000145.1 GCA_020846995.1 Paracoccaceae bacterium | reverse complement strand
CGCCCCGAAGCCCGCGTCGGCCGTGGACAGGAATGCAGGCATCGGCGACCCCTCCCGCCCGCCCCATCGGGCAGATTCCCGCCCAAGGGAACGGCCCCGCCCGCGCCCCCGCCGCCGGCCGCCGCCGCCCGCCCCCGGAGGGCGCGCCGGCGCACGCGCGCGCACTCCGGGGGCGGGCGGCGGCGGCCGGCGGCAGGGGCGCGGGCGGGGCCGTTCCCTTGGGCGGGAATCTGCCCTATGGGGCGGGCGGGAGGTGTCGCCGATGCCTGCATTCCTGTCCACGGCCGACGCGGGCTTCGGGGCGGCCTTCGCGGCCCTTCTCGACCGCCGGCGGGCGGCCGCCGCCGATGTCGCGGCCGAGGTCGCGGCGATCATCGCCGAGGTCCGCGCCGGCGGCGACCGGGCGGTGATCGCGCTCACCCGCCGCTTCGACCGCCTCGCCCTCGAACCCGCGACGATGGCCGTGGCCGAGGCCGAGATCGACGCCGCCGCGGCCGCGGTCGTGGCCCCCGACCGCGCCGCCCTCGAACTCGCCGCGGCCCGCATCCGCGCCTATCACGCCCGCCAGATGCCCGCCGACGCCATGTGGACGGACGCCGACGGGGCCACGCTCGGCTGGCGCTTCACGCCCGTCGCCGCGGCCGGGCTTTACGTTCCGGGGGGGCTTGCGGCCTATCCCTCCTCGGTCCTCATGAATGCCATTCCCGCCCGCGTCGCCGGGGTCGAGCGGGTCGAGATGGCGGTGCCGGCGCCCGACGGCCGCATCAGCCCGCTCGTGCTTCTCGCCGCGCGGCTGGCCGGGGTGGGGCGGATCTGGCGCATCGGCGGGGCCCAGGCGATCGCCGCCCTCGCCTTCGGAACCGAGACGATCGCCCCCGTCGACACGATCGTCGGCCCCGGCAACGCCTTCGTCGCCGAGGCCAAGCGGCAGGTCTTCGGCGCCGTCGGCATCGACACCATCGCCGGGCCGTCGGAGGTCGTGATCGTCGCCGACGGCGCCAACGATCCCGACTGGGTGGCGCTCGACCTTCTCGCCCAGGCCGAGCACGACGCCAGCGCCCAGGCGATCCTCCTTGCGACCGACGAGGGCTTCGGTCGCCGGGTGGCGGCGGCGGTCGCGGCGCGGCTCGCCGGGCTCGCGCGGCGGGCGATCGCGGGGGCCAGCTGGGAGGCGCACGGCGCCGTGATCGTCGTCCGCGACCTCGCGGAGGCCGCGGCCCTTGCCGACCGCATCGCGCCCGAGCACCTCGAACTCCTCGTCGCCGATCCCGAGGCGCTCGCCCGTCGCATCCGCCATGCCGGGGCGATCTTCCTCGGGGCGTGGACGCCCGAGGCGATCGGCGACTATGTCGCCGGCCCGAACCACGTCCTGCCGACCTCGCGGGCGGCGCGCTTCGCCTCGGGGCTCTCGGTGATGGACTTCCTCAAGCGCACGACGATCACCCGCCTGGGTCCCGCCTCCCTTGCCGCCCTCGGCCCGGCGGCGGTGCGGCTGGCGGCCGCCGAGGGGCTCGAGGCCCATGGCCTGAGCGTGGCGGCCCGGCTCGGGCGGCTGGGGGAGGGGGGGCGATGAGCCATGTCCTCGCCCCGGTGCCGGCGCTCCACCTGCCCGCGGCGGCGGCGACCTTCGCCCGTGCCGGGCGTGTCGCCTTCGGCTCCAACGCCTGGGAGTTCTGGCGCCGGCAGGCGCCCGGACAGGCGGTCGTGTGGATCGTAGCCTCGGCGACCGACTTCCCCGCCGGCGGGGTGCCCGGGATCGACCCCGGCAAGGTGGTTTTCCGCGGCGGCCTGCTGGCCCTTGTCGCGGCCGTTCGCGGCCGCCACCCCGACCCGGGCCTGCGCCCGGCGACGACCGCCTCTGACCTTGCCTGGGCGATGTTCTTCGAACTCGACGGGCTCGAGCGGCTGGCGCGGCCCCTGCCGGTGATCGGCATCCTCACCCTCCAGGGGGCGCGGCTGGCGCGGGTGCCGCAGGGCCCGATCGCCATCCGCGACCCCGGCGAGGCCCCGCCATGAGCCGGCTTGCGGCCATCACCATCGACGACGCCGGCCTGCCCGCGCCCACCCCCGAGATGGAGCAGGAGCGCCGCGTCGCCGTCTTCGACCTGCTCGAGGACAACCGCTTCGCGCTTCCCGCCCGCGACGGGCGGGCGCCGCCCGCCGGGCCCTACCGGCTGCTCCTTGCCCTGCGCGAGGGGCGGCTCGTCTTCGACCTCGCCACCGAGGCGGGCGAGGCGGTCGCGGCCTTCCACCTCTCGCTCGGTCCCTTCCGCCAGGCGGTCAAGGACTACCACCAGATCTGCGCGAGCTACTTCGAGGCGGTCCGCCGCCTGCCGCCGTCGCAGATCGAGGTCATCGACATGGCCCGCCGCGGCATCCACAACGAGGGCGCCCGTGTCCTCATCGAGCGGCTGGCGGGCAAGGTCGAGATCGACATCGACACCGCCCGCCGGCTCTTCACCCTCGTCTGCGTCCTCCAGGACCGGGGATGACGTGGCTGGCCCCTTTCCCCGCTCGGTCCTCTTCTGCTGCGATCACAACTCCGTCCGCTCGCCGATGGCCGAGGGGATGATGAAGAAGTTCTACGGCCACCGCGCCTATGTCCAGTCGGCCGGGGTCAAGAACGACTACGAGATCGACGGCTTCGCGGTCGCCGTCTGCCGCGAGCTCGGGGTCGAGCTCGAGCGCCACCGCGGCCGCACCTTTGCCGAGATGCAGGCCTGGGGCGACGACCCCGGCCAGTTCGATCTCATCGTCGCCCTGACGCCCGCGAGCCCGCGGATGGCGCTCGAACTCACGCGGCACTATCATCTCGACGTCGAATACTGGCCGATCCTCGATCCGAGCGGGATCGGCGAGGGGCGGGAGGCGCGCCTTGCCGCCTACCGGCAGGCCCGCGACCAGATCCGCGACCGCCTGCTCACGCGCTTCGGCCCGCCCGCGGCCGGGGAGGAGGGGGAAGACCCATGAGCCCCGCCGTCGAGATCCTCGCGGGCCCCCGGCTCGAGGCCCATCTCGACGACGTCGCCCGCCTGCGGCTCGCGGTCTTCCGTGCCTTCCCCTACCTCTACGACGGCGACATCGCCTACGAGCGGCGCTATCTCGCTGTCTACCGCGACAGCCCGGGGGCGATCCTCCTTGGCGCCTTCGACGGCGGCCGGCTCGTCGGGGCGGCGACCGGGACGCCGATGGAGGACCATGCCGAGGAGTTCGCCGCCGCCTTCGCTCCCACCGGGCTCGATCTCAACGACCTCTTCTTCTTCGCCGAGTCGGTGCTCCTGCCGGGCTACCGCGGCCGCGGCATCGGCCACCGCTTCTTCGACCTCCGCGAGGCCCATGCCCGCGCCCTCGGCCGCAGCCATGTCGCCTTCTGCGTCGTCATCCGCGCCGACGACCATCCCGCCCGCCCCGCCGGCTACCGCCCGCTCGACGGCTTCTGGAGGGGGCGCGGCTACGCGCCGCTCGCGGGCGTCTTCGCCCGCTTCGTCTGGAAGGACGTGGGCGCGGCGGCCGAGACCCCGAAGGCCTTCCAGTTCTGGATCCGCAGGGTCTGAGGCGGCGGGCGGCAGCGGCGGCAGCGGAGGAGGGCGGCGGGGCCGGGCGGACCCCGGCGAGGGATGGCGCCGGCGCGTGCCCCGGGCGGGGCCGCGGGAGGCGGGGGCGGAGCCGCGACCCCGGAGCGATGCCGCCGGCGCGGACCCGGGCGGGGCGCCGGGCGGCGGGCCCTTCCGCCCCCTCTCTCTCCGCGACCGGGGGCGCGGCCGGACCGCCCCCCCCGCGGCGGGCCCGCGGACGGGGCCCGCGGATCGCCGCCCCGGTGCCCCGGAAGGCGAGATTCGCCTTGAAAGATCGGCCGATCGGGCGCATCTGTCGGGCGCCCGCGCGACGGCGGGCGCGGCGAGGACCGATCGACCATGGCCAAGGAAGAAGTGCTCGAATTCCCCGGCGTCGTGAAGGAACTCCTGCCCAACGCGACATTCCGGGTCGAACTCGAGAACGGCCATTCGATCATCGCGCACACGGCGGGAAAGATGCGCAAGAACCGCATCCGGGTTCTCGCGGGCGACCGCGTGCAGGTCGAGATGACGCCCTACGACCTGTCGAAGGGGCGGATCAACTACCGCTACAAGTGAGCGGGGAGGCGGGCCGGAGGGCGCCCCTGGTGCTCGCCTCGGCGAGCCCGCGGCGGCTTGCGCTTCTGGCCCAGATCGGCATCTGCCCCGATGCCGTCGTCCCCGCCGGGATCGACGAGACCCCAGAGCCCGACGAGGCCCCGCGCGCCCATGCCCTGCGGCTCGCCGCCGCCAAGGCCCGGGCTGCGGCCGCGGCCCGGCCGGGCGCGGTGGTGCTGGCGGCCGACACGGTGGTGGCGCTGGGCCGGCGCATCCTCGGCCAGCCCCGCGACGCGGGCGAGGCGGCGGCCTTCCTGCGGCTGATGTCGGGCCGGCGGCACCGCGTCATCACCGCCGTCGCGGTCGCGGCCGGGGGGCGGGTCGCGTCGCGGGCGGTCGAGAGCGTGGTGCGGATGAAACGCCTCTCGGCGGCCGAGATCGCCGCCCACACGGCCTCGGGCGAGTGGCGGGGCAAGGCCGGCGGCTACGCCATCCAGGGGCGGGCGGGGGCCTTCGTGCCGTGGATGCAGGGCTCGCACGCGGCCGTCGTCGGCCTGCCGCTGGCCGAGACGGTGGCGCTTCTCGCCGCCGCCGGCTGGCAGGCCCCGCCGCCGCCGGCGCCGGCGCCGGAGGCGGGGCCGTGAAGGGCACCATCGTCGCCCGCGACCGTCTCCTCGGCCGCGCCGCGGCGGCCCTCCTGCGCGACGGCCGGCTCGAGGATTTCGTCATCGACCCGCCCGCGGAGGCGGGGCCCGGCACGGGGGCGATCTTCCGCGCCCGCCTCGGCCGGCCGCTCAAGGGCCTCGGCGGGATCTTCGTCGACCTCCCCGGGGGCGGGCGCGGCTTCCTGCGCCAGACCGCGGGCCTCGCCCCCGGCCGGCCGGTCCTCGTCCAGGTCGCGGGCCAGGCCGAGCCGGGCAAGGCCCCGCCGGTGACGACGCGCCTCCTCTTCAAGAGCCGCTTCGCGATCCTCACCCCGGGGGCGCCGGGGCTGAACCTCGCCCGCACGATCCGCGACCCCGGCGCCCGCGCCCGCCTCGACGCCCTCGCCGGGAGGGCGATGGCGGGGGCCGACGCCGACCTCGGCCTCGTCCTCAGGACGGCGGCCGGGGCGGTGGCCGAGGCCGTGGTCGAGGACGACGTCGCCGCCCTGCGGCGGGCGGCCGAGGCGGTCCTCGGCGACCGCGAGGGGGCGCCCGAGCTTCTCCTCGATGCCCCCGGGGCGCACGAGTTCGCCTGGCGGGAGTGGGCCCATCCCGCCCCCGACGCGGTCGAGGATCGCGCCGGCGCCTTCGCCGACCTCGGCGTGCCCGAGGCGCTCGCGGCCGCGCTCGCGCCCGCGGTGGACCTCGGCGACGGCGCCGGGATGGCGGTCGAGCCGACGCGGGCGCTCGTCGCCTGCGACGTCAACACCGGGGCCGACGCCTCGCCCGCGGCGGCGCTCAAGGCCAACCTTGCCGCCGTCCGGGCGCTGCCGCGCGTCCTCCGGCTGAAGGGGCTCGGCGGGCAGGTGACGGTCGATTTCGCGCCGATGCCGCGGCGCGACCGCGGCGGGCTCGAGCAGGCGATCCGCGCCGCCTTCCGCGAGGTGAGCGACGAGGTGACACTGGCCGGCTGGACGCCGCTCGGGAACTTCGAGCTGACCCGCCGCCGCGACCGGCTGCCCCTCGCCCTGGCGCTTGCGGGCTGGACGGGATGAGCCGGCCCTGCCCGATCTGCGGCCGGCCGGCGGTCGAGGGGCACCGCCCCTTCTGCTCGCGCCGCTGCGCCGACATCGACCTTCACCGTTGGCTATGCGGCCGCTACGCGATCCCCGCCGCGGCCGGGGACGAGGGCGGGGCCGGGGCGGCGACGGACGGGCGAAGGGAGGGCGAGGAATGAGAGGCCGGGGGCGGGGCGCGGCCGCGGCCGCGGGGGCAGGGGTGGCGGGAGGGCGGCCGTGAGCCCCTCCTTCCGCTTCGTCCATGCCGCCGACCTGCACCTCGGCAGCCCGATGGCCGCGCTCGCGCTTGCCGATGCGGGCATCGCCCGCCGCTTCGCCGAGGCGCCGCGGGCGGCGCTCGCGGCCCTTGTCGGGGCGATCCGCGCCCATGGGGCGGATTTCCTCGTCATCGCCGGCGACCTCTACGACGGGCCCTGGCGCGATGCCCGCGTCGGTCTCTTCTTCAACCGCGAGATCGCCCGCCTCGGCCCCGACTTCCCCGTCTTCCTCCTCGCCGGCAACCACGACGCCGAGAGCCGGGTGCCGGCGGCGATCCCCGCCCCCGCCAACCTGCGGCGCTTCGGGACGGCGCGGCCCGAGACCTTCCGGCTCGACGGGCTTGCCGTCGCCCTCCACGGGCAGGGCTTCGGCGCGCGCGAGGAGCGGCGCAACCTTGCCCGCGGCTATCCCCCACCGGTCCCCGGCCACTTCAATATCGGCGTCCTGCACAGCGCGCTCGCGGGCCGGCCGGGGCACGAGCCCTACGCCCCCTGCACGGCCGAGGATCTCGCCGGGCGCGGCTACGACTACTGGGCGCTCGGACATGTCCACGCCTTCGAGGTCGTGGCCGAGCGGCCGCATGTCGTCTTTCCGGGCGTCCTCCAGGGCCGCCATGCCCGCGAGACGGGGGCCAAGGGCGCGGTGCTCGTCAGCGTCGAGGACGGGGCCGTGAGCGCGCTCGAGCGGCTGGTCGTCGATGACGTGCGCTGGGCGGCGGCGACCGTCGATGTCGCCGGCGCCCTCGAGGAGGGCGAGATCGAGGCGCGGATCGCCCGCGCCCTGCCCGCGGCCGCGGCCGCGGCCGAGGGCCGGCCGCTCGCTCTGAGGCTCCGGCTCGAGGGCACGACCGCGCTCGCCCCCCGCCTTCTCGCCCGGCGGGCCGGGCTCGCCGTCACCGCCCAGGCGCTCGCCCAGCAGGTCGACCCCGACCTCTGGCTCGAGACGCTCGAGGTCGCGGTCGCGGCCCCCGCCGCAGCGGCGCCGGCCGACCCCGGCCTCGACCTCGCGGCGCTGATCGCCGGGCTGGCGGCCGATCCCGCGACGGCCGCCGAGGCGGCGGCGCTGACGGCCGAGATCGCGCCGCGGCTGCCGGGCGGCGGGGGGGCCCTCGAGCTTCCCTTCGGCGCGGCCCCCGAGGCGCTCGTCGCCGAGGCCGCGGCGCTCGCCCGCGAGCGGGTCCTCGGGGAGGGCTAGGGGATGCGCTTCCGCCGCCTCGACCTCATCCGCTACGGCCCCTTCACCGACCGCCGGCTGGGCTTCCGCGACGGCGCCGCGCTGCACCTCGTCCACGGGCCGAACGAGGCCGGCAAGAGCGTGGCGCTGGCGGCCCTCTCGGACCTTCTCTACGGCTTCCCCCACGTCATCGGCCAGGACTGGCTGCATCCCGCCGCCGACCTCCGCCTCGGCGCCGAGATCGCGGGCGAGGGCGGCCGGACGCTCGCCTTCCGCCGCCGGCGGGGGCGGATCGCGACGCTGCGCGCCGACGATGCCGCCGAGACGCCCCTGCCCGAGGACGCCCTCGCCCCCTTCCTGCAGGGGGTGACGCGGGTGGCCTTCGAGCGCGCCTTCGGGCTCGACCCTGCCCGGCTCGCCGAAGGGGCCCGTCTGATGCTTGACCCCGAGGGCGGGGAGGGGGCGCTCTTCGCCGCCGCGGCCGGGCTCTCGGGGGTGCTCGCGGCCTCGCGCGCGCTCGCCGCCGAGGCCGATGGCCTTTATGGCCGGCGGCGGGCAAAGGATCGCCGCTTCTTTCGCGCGCTCGACGCCTGGGAGGCGGCGCGGGCCGAGGAACGGGCGGCGACGCTCGGCGTGGGCGAGTGGCAGCGCCTCAACGCGGCCGTCGCGGCGGGGCGCGAGCGGCTGGAGGGGCTTGGCGAGAGGCGGCGGGTGCTCGCGCTCGCGCGCGGCCGGCTCGAGCTTGGCGAGCGCCTGCGCCCGCTTCTCGCCGCGGCGGCAGAGGCGAGGGCCGCGCTCGCCCCCTTCGCCGATCTCGCCCCCCACGCCGAGGGACTCGGGGCCGCGCTCGCGGCCGCGCTCGCGGCCGAGGCGCAGGCCGCCGGTGCGGCGCGGACGGCGGCGGCGGCGCTTGCGCGGGCGGCGGCCGAGGTCGGCGAGGTCGAGCCCGACGCCGGCCTTCTTGCTGCGGGCGAGGCGGTGACGGCGCTTTTCGCCGGGGTCGGCAACTGGCGCAAGGCGGCGGCCGACCTGCCGCGGGTGAAGGCCGACGAGGCCGGGCGGGCCGCGGAACTCGCCAATCTCGCCCGCCGGGTGGGCGCGGCCGATCCGGGGGCGCTCGCCGCCGCCCAGCCGGCCGATGCGGCGCTCGCCGCCCTCGATTCCGTGCTCGCCGAGGGTGAGCGGGTCGTCGCCACGCGCAGGAGCCACGCCGACCGGCTCGGGGAGGCGACGGCGCAAGTCGCGGCGGGTGCCGCGGCGCCCGAGCCGCAGGACCCCGCCCCCTGGGCGCGGGCGCTCGAGGCGCTCGGCCCCGACCTCGATCGTCTCGCCGCGGCCGAGGCGCTCGACCGCACGCTCGCCGGCGTCGCGGCCGCCATCGCGAGCGGCCGCGCCGCCCTCGTCCCGCCGCTCCCCGCGGCGACCGACCTCGCCGCCCTGGCCCTGCCCGAGGAGGCGGTGCGGGCCGCCGCCGCCCGCGCCGTCGCGGCCGCCGAGGCGGAGGCGGGGGCGGCGGCGGCCGAGCTTGCCCGGCTGGCCGCGGAGAAGGCGGCCGCCGAGGCCGAACTCGCCGAGGCCGAGGAAGGCGGGCCGCTGCCCGCGCGGGCCGCGATCGCGACCGCGCGGGGGGCGCGCGACGATGCCCTGGCGCCGCTTCTTGCCCGCGTCGCCGCGGGAGAGGCGGCCGAACCCGCATCCCTCCCCTTCCGCGGCCTTGTCGCCGAGGCCGACCGGCTCGCCGATGCCGCCTTCGCGGCCGCCGGCCGGGTGAGCCGGGCCGAGGCGGCGCGGGCCGCCCTTGCCCGCATCGCCGCCCGTCGGGAGGAGGCCGGGGCCCGCGGCAGCGCTGCCCGGGAGGAACGCGCGACGGCGCTCGCGGGCTGGGCGGCGGCCCTCGCCCCGCTCGGGGTCGCGGCGGCGGCGCCGGCGGCGATGCAGGGCTGGCTTGTCGCCGCCGCCGGGCTGCGCGAGCGGGCGCGCGCGGCGGCCGGGCAGGAGGACGAGCGGGCGGCCCTCGACCGCCTCGCGGCCACGCTCGCCCCACCGCTGGCCGAGATCGCCCGGGGGCTTGGCGGGATCGCGGCGACCGTCCTCGCGCCCGCCGCCGCGGCCCGCGCGCTTGCCGGCCGCATCGCGCAACTTCGGGACGAGCGCCGGGCCTGGGAGAAGGCCGCCGCCGGGCGCGCCGAGGCCGCCCGAATCCGCGCCCAGGCCAGGGTGGCGCTGGCCCGGGCAGAGGCCGAGGAGGAGGGCTGGCGGGGTCGCTACCGGGAGGCGCTGAAGGCCGCGGGGCTCGACCCGGCGGCGGCCCCGCCCGCCGCCCGGGCCGCCGCGGCGGCATGGCGCGACCTTCCCCCGCTCCTGCGCGAACGCGCCTCGCTTCGGGCCCGCGCCGCCGGCATGGAGCGCGACATGGAGGCCTTCTGCGAGCGGGCCCGGGCGCTCGCCGCGGCCCGCGCCCCCGACCTCGCCGGGCTGTCCCCCGACGCCATCGCCGAGGCGCTGAACCGCCGCCTCGTCGCCGCCCGCGAGGTGCAGGCGACACGCATCCAGCGCGAGCGCGCCCGCGCCGACCGTGCCCGCGAGGAGGCGGCGGCCGCGGCGGTGGCGGCGGCGGCGGCGGACGCGCGTGCAGAACTGGCGGAGGGCCTGCCCGAGGGGGCGGACCTCGCGGCGCTGGCCCTGCGCCTGCAGGCGCGCGACGCCGCGGCGGCGGCGGCGGCGGTGGCCGGGCGGCAGATCGACCTTGTCGCGCCGGGTGCGGACGGGGCGGCGCTGGCCGCCGAGGTGGCGGCGTGCGGGGCCGCCGAGGCGGCACTGAGGCTCGAGGCGGTCGGGCGCGAGGATGCGGCCCTCGCCGAGGAGGAACGCGAGGCCTTCGCCGGGCTCCGCGAGGCCGAGCGGGCATGCGAGGCCGCGGCAGGTGCCGCGGGCGCCGAGGCCCCGGCCTTCGCCCGCGCCGCGGCCGAGGCCGAAGCGGCGGCGGCGGCGCGCGACTGGGTGGTGCGCAAGCTCGCGGCGTCCCTCCTCGCGCGGCTCATCGAGGACCGCCGCGCCGCCGGGACGGGAGCGCTTCTCGCGCGGGCGGGGGCGCTCTTCGCGCGCCTGCCGGGGGCGGCCTTCGCCGGGCTCGCGACCGACTTCGACGCCGACGGCCGGCCCCGGCTCGTCGCCCGCCGGGCCGGAGGGGCGGCGGTCGGGGTGGGCGAGCTTTCCCAGGGCACGCGCGACCAGCTCTTCCTTGCCCTCCGCCTCGCCCAGCTCGAGGATCACGCCGACCGCGCCGGCCCGATGCCCTTCATCGGCGACGATCTCTTCCAGACCTTCGACGATTCCCGCAGCGTCCTCGGGCTCGAGGTCCTGGCCGAGGTCGGGGCGCGCTTCCAGGTCATCCTCTTCACCCACCACGAGGCGATCGTCGCGGCGGCCGGGCGGGCCGCCGGCGCGGGGCTCGACCTGATCCGCCTCTGAGGCGCAGGGGCGAGGGCCGGGCCGGCGGCCCCGGGGGCCCGGCCGCCGGCCGTGTCAGGGCGGGGGTCTCCGGCCCGGCCAGTCGGTCGCCTCGTGCCAGGCCCGGGCGAGATCGAGAAGGGCCGCGTCGCGGCCGAGGCGGGCGAAGAGCTGGAGGCCGACCGGCAGCCCCCCGGCGAATCCCGCGGGCAGGGCGACGCAGGGCACGCCGGCCAGCGAGACCGGCACCGTCACCTCCATCCAGCGGTGGTAGCTGTCCATCGCCCGCCCCGCGACCGCGGGCGGCCAGCGCAGTTCGGCGGCGAAGGGCAGGACCTGGGCCGCGGGCAGGGCGAGGGCATCGAAACGGTCGAAAAGGCCGGCGAGGGTGCGGAACCATTCCGACCGCACGAGGCTCGCCTCGTAGAGGTCGCCGGCCGCGAGGGCGAGGCCGCGGTCGATCTCGGCCACGAGTTCGGGCTTCATGCGGGCACGGGCGGCGGGGTCGCGGGCCAGCGGGCCGCGGGCGCCGGCGACGAGGGCCGCGCGCAGGTCCGTCCAGGCCCGCCACAGCCGTTCGGCCGGGAAGGGCGGGGCGAGCGGGACGACCTCGGCGCCCATGGCGGCGAGATCGGCGAGGGCGGCGCCGCAGCACGACAGCACCGCGGGTTCGGTCGCGAAGGCCCCGCCCCAGTCGGCGAGCCAGCCGATGCGGGTGCCGCGCACCTCCGCGGCCGCGGGCCCGGCGAAGCCGTCGCCGGAGAGAAGCGGCAGGGGCACCCTCGGGTCGGGCCCGGCGAGGGTGGCCAGGAGGAGGGCGAGATCCTCGGGCGCGCGCGCCATCGGTCCGTCGGTCGCGAGGGTCGAGAGGAAGGCCTCCCCCTGGGGTTCGCGGGGGACGAGTCCGAAGCTCGGCCGGAAGCCGTAGACGTTGCAGAAGGCCGCGGGGTTGCGGAGCGAGCCCATCATGTCGGAGCCGTCGGCGACGGCGACGAGGCGGGCCGCGAGCGCCGCCGCCGCCCCCCCCGAGGATCCCCCGGCACTCCGCGCGAGGTCGTAGGGGTTGCGGGTGACGCCGTAGACGGGGTTGAAGCTGTGGCTGCCGAGCCCGAACTCGGGCGTGTTGGTCTTGCCGATGAGGATCGCCCCCGCCGCCCTGAGGCGGGCGGCGAGGAGGTCGTCGCGGGCGGGCAGGTGGCCGGCGAAGAGGGGCGAGCCCCAGGTGGTGACGATGCCCCGGGTCGCGACGAGGTCCTTCACCGCCATGGGAATGCCGTGGAGCCAGCCCCGGCGAGGGGCGGCGTCGGCGGCCCCGGCCTCGGCGAGGAGGCGGTCGGGGTCGCGGAGCGCGACGATGGCGTTGAGGGCGGGGTTCACCCGGGCGATGCGGGCGAGCGTCGCCTCCATGAGCTCGCGCGCCGAGATCGCGCCGAGGGCGAGGGCGCGGGAGAGGGCCGCGGCGGAAAGGGCGAGGGGGTCGGCGGGCAGGTCGGGCATGAGGGGCATCCCGGACGTGGCGGGGCCGCGGAAGCCTAGGGCGGAAGCGCGGCCGAGGGAACGGGCGGCCGCCGCCCGGACGGCGCGGGCCTTCCGCCTCTCGGGGGGCGTCCGTGCCGGTGGCGCCGGGGTCCGGGCCCTCGCGAACGGTTGTGGCCGCCCTGACGGTGCGGGCCGCCCCGCACCGGGCGAGCGGGGGGGTGCGCCCGGGGCGGTGGCGGCGGGGCACGGGCCCCGCGAAGGCCGGCGCCGGCCCGGTGCGGAGGGATCACCGGCCCGGTCCCGGCCGGGCGGGCGGGGCGCCGAGGCGCCCGCGCTTTCGCACCCGCGGCGGCTGCGCTAGGCTGGCCGCGACTCGGCGGCGGGGGCAGTGATGCCGGTGAGAGGGCAGCGCGCCCCTTGCGGTCATGGAGCGCGACCCGGTGGTCGCGGTCGCCCGGCCTGCCGGTGCGCGGCCGCGTCGCCGCCGCGGCGGAGGGCCCCGGCCGCCGTCGCGGAAGAAGCCTTCGGAAGGACCCTGCCATGCCCGCCCGCCTGAAAGCCTCCCTCGCGGCCCTCCTTGTCGTCGCGGCCGCGCAGGGTGCCGCCCCCGCCGCGGCCCAGGGCTGGGTCATCGGCACGGGGGTCGCGATCTATCCCCGGGAGAACGCGGGCTCGGTGACGGTCGAGCGCCATTCCGCGCCCCTCTGGTCGATCGGCCCGGCCGCCGTGGGACTTGCCTTCGCGGCCCAGGTCGACAGCGCCGGCGGGGCCTGGGCCGGGGCGGGACCGGCCCTGACCCTCGCCTTCGGGGCGTCGCCCTGGTTTCTCGAGGCGAGCGTGCTGCCGGGCTTCCACGCCGCGGGCGCCCGGCCATCCGATCTCGGCGGCTGGCTGCACATCCGCAGCCTCATCGGCCTCGGCTACCGCCTCGGCGAGGAGGCGGCGATCGCGGTCGCGCTCGACCACCGCTCGAACGGCAACCTCTTCCACCGCAATCCCGGCGAGGAGACCCTGAGCCTGCGCCTGAGGCTCGGGTTCTGAGGCCCACCCCGGGAGGGCCCGGCCGGGGAATTGCATCCGGGTTTCCCGGGGGGCCGCCGGCCGCCCGCAAGCGCGGCGTTGCGGTCTGGCCCCGGGGGGCCGGTCCCGGTCCGAACCCCGGTCTCCGCCCCGGCCCCCGACGGGGTGCGAAGGCAAGGCCGTGCGCCCCGCGGCCCGACCCGGCCCCCCCCCGGAAGGGCCGCGCCGGCGGCCCGATCCGGTGGCCGCGGGGCCTCGGCATCCGGCTTGCGTGCCCCCGGGCCTGCGGCTAGGGTGCGGCCGATTTTTCGGGGGTGCAGGGTGCTGCACCCCGGCCGGTCACGCACCCTTGCGCCCCCCCCGGGGGGGCGTGCCATCCACCGCGAAGGGACACCGATGTTCGTCACCCCCGCCTATGCCCAGGCCGCTGCCGGCCCCGGCGGCGCCCTCTTCAGCTTCCTGCCCCTGATCCTCATCTTCATCATCATGTATTTCCTCCTGATCCGCCCCCAGCAGCGCAAGCTCAAGGATCACAAGGCGATGGTCGAGGCGATCCGGCGCGGCGACGAGGTCCTGACCCAGGGCGGCATCATCGGCAAGGTCAGCAAGGTGAAGGACGACGGCGAGCTTGAGGTCGAGATCGCCGCCAACGTCCGCGTCCGCATCCCGCGCGCGAGCATCACCCAGGTGCTGAAGAAGACCGAAGCGGCCGGCGCCTGAGACGGCGATGCTGCACATCGCGCTCTGGAACCGCCTCCTCATCTGGGCCATCTGCCTTGCCGGCGTGGTCCTGACGGCGCCGAACCTCTTCTACGCCCGGGTCGAGCGCGCCAACGACGCCCGCGCCGCGCTGGCCGAGGGGGCAACACCCACCCCCGAGCAGGCGGCGGCGATGGCGGGCTGGCCGTCGTGGCTGCCGCACACGCTCGTGCCCCTCGGCCTCGACCTCCGCGGCGGCGCGCATCTTCTGGCCGAGGTCAAGGTCGGCGAGGTCTACAAGCGGCGCATGGATGCCTTCTGGCCAGAGCTGCGCGACGCGCTCGTGGCCGAGCGGGCGACGGTCGGGCCGGTCCGGCGGCTGGCCGCGGGCGAGGGCGAGCTGCGGGTCCAGATCGGCACCCCCGAGGGGATGGCGCGGGCGATCGAGATCGCCCGCGGGCTCGCCCGCCCGATCCTGACCCTGACCGGGATCGGAGCCTCGGACTACGAGGTCTCGAGCAGCGGCGACACGCTCGTCGTCGCCCTCTCGGAGGCCGAACGGGCGGCGACCCACGACCGCACGATGCAGCAGTCGATCGAGATCGTCCGCCGCCGCATCGACGAGGTCGGCACGCGCGAGCCGACGATCGCCCGCCAGGGCACCGACCGCATCCTGATCCAGGTGCCGGGCATCGGCTCGGCGGCCGAGCTCAAGGGCCTGATCGGCACCACCGCGCAGCTGACCTTCCACCCCGTGGTCAGCCGCACCGCCGACGCCAAGGCCACGCCCGGGGTCGGCAACCTCATCCTGCCCTCGCTGGACGAGCCCGGCGTCTACTACATCATCGAGGCGGTGCCGGTCGTCACCGGCGAGGAGCTGGTCGATGCCCAGCCCTCGTTCGACCAGAACAACCGCCCCGCCGTCAACTTCCGCTTCAACCCCTCGGGGGCGCGCAAGTTCGGCGACTACACGGCCCAGAACATCGGCTCGCCCTTCGCCATCGTGCTCGACGGCGAGGTCGTCTCGGCGCCCGTCATCCAGTCGCACATCCCCGGCGGCTCGGGCATCATCACCGGCCGCTTCACGGTCGAGGAATCGACCCGCCTCGCCGTCCTCCTGCGGGCGGGGGCGCTGCCGGCCGAGATGACCTTCCTCGAGGAGCGCACGATCGGCCCCGAACTCGGCCAGGACAGCATCGACGCCGGGCGCGTCGCCGCGGTCGTGGCGGCGGTTGCGGTGGTGGTGCTGATGGTCGCCTCCTACGGTCTCTTCGGGGTCTTCGCGACGGCGGCGCTGGCGCTCAACATGGCGCTCATCATCGGCACGCTGTCGGCCATCGGGGCGACGCTGACCCTGCCCGGGATCGCCGGCATCGTCCTCACGATCGGCATGGCCGTCGATGCCAACGTGCTCATCTACGAGCGCATGCGCGAGGAGTTGCGCCAGGCGCGGGGGCCCGCGCGGGCGATCGACCAGGGTTTTGGCCGGGCCCTGTCGGCGATCGTCGATGCCAACGTCACGACCTTCATCGTCGCCGTCATCCTCTACGCCCTCGGCTCGGGGCCGGTGCGCGGCTTTGCCATCACCCTCGGGCTCGGCATCCTGACCTCGGTCTTCACCGCCGTCTACGTGACGCGGCTGATCATCATCACCTGGTTCAACCGGCGCCGGCCGAAGACGATCGTGGTCTAGGGAGGGGTCGATGCGACATCTGAGGCTGGTTCCCGAAAAGACCAACATCGACTTCTTCGCCGCCGCCCGCTGGACCTTCGGGGCCTCGGTGGTGGCGATGATCCTGTCGGTCATCCTCGTGCTGACGATGGGGCTGAACTTCGGCATCGACTTCCGCGGCGGCACCACGGTGCGCACCGAGAGCGCCCGGCCCGTGGACGTCGCCGCCTACCGCGCCGCCATCGCCGACCTCGAGCTTGGCGACGTCAGCATCACCGAGGTCTTCGACCCGACCTTCGGGCCCGAGCGCAACGTCGCCATGATCCGCATCCAGGCCCAGGAGGGGGTGGGCTCGGTGCCGCCGGAGACGATCGCCGCGGTCGAGACGGTGCTGAAGGCGGTCGCCCCCGACATCCGCTTCACCGCCGTCGAATCGGTCGGCCCCAAGGTCTCGGGCGAACTGATCTGGACCGCCATCCTCTCGGTCGTCGTGGCGTGGGCGGGCATCCTCGTCTACATCTGGCTGCGCTTCGAGTGGCAGTATGCGGTCGGCGCGGTGGCGGCGCTCGTCCATGACGTCGTGGTGACGGTCGGCATCTTCGCGCTCCTGCAGATGCGCTTCGACCTGACGATCATCGCCGCCCTTCTCACGATCATCGGCTACTCGATCAACGACACCGTCGTCGTGTTCGACCGGCTGCGCGAGAACCTCGTCAAGTTCAAGAAGATGCCGCTCCGCGACGTGATGAACCTGTCGGTCAACGAGACCCTGTCGCGGACCCTGATGACCTCGGGCACGACGCTCCTCGCGCTCCTCCCGCTCCTCATCCTCGGCGGCGACGTCATCCGCGGCTTCACCTTCGCCATCACCTGGGGCGTCGTCGTCGGCACCTATTCCTCGGTCTACATGGCCAAGAACATCGTCCTCTGGCTCGGCCTGCCGCGCGAGGGGCCGAAGGGCGCAAGCGAGGCCGGCACGCAGTTCCCGACCGCGGGCTAGGGCGGGGGGCCGGGCGTGGCCCCCGGGGAGGCGGCGGTGCGGCTGACCGAGACGAGCTTTCGCGACGGCAGCCCGATCGAGGGCTACGGGCCGGACTTCTTCCGCATCGGCGGGCGACTGACGCGGGGGCCGGTCCTCGTGACGCGGACGGGCGCGCGCGCCTGGGGCGGCCCCGGGGACGTGGCGGCGCTGGTCGCGCTCGCGGGTGCGGTCGATGTCATCCTCGTTGGCCTCGGGCCGCTTCCGGGGCGGCTGCCGGAGGGGCTCGCCGCGGCGCTGGCGGCGGCGGGGATCGGCGTCGAGGCGATGGCCACGCCACCGGCGGCGCGGACCTACAACGTGCTTCTGGCCGAGGGGCGGCGGGTCGCGGCGGCGCTGCTGCCGGCGGGCGGCGGCAGCGGCGGCGGCGTCGCCGCCGCGGCGCCCTGATGCTGGCCGTCCGCGGCCTTGCCGTCGCCCGCGGCGGCGTCACGCTTCTTGCCGGCCTCGACTTCGGCGTGCCGGCGGGGGGGGCGCTGATCCTGCGCGGCGCCAACGGGTCGGGCAAGACGACGCTCCTGCGGACACTCGCCGGCCTCCAGCCGCCGGTGGCGGGGCGGGTCGCGCTGCCCGCGGAGGGGGTGGCCTACGCCGCCCACGCCGACGCGCTCAAGCCGGTGCTGACGGCGGCCGAGAACCTCGCCTTCTGGGCCGCGGTCTACGGGGCCGGCGGCGACGTCGCCCTGGCCCTCGCGGCGGTCGGGCTCCGCGACCTCGCCCGCCGCCCGGCGGGGGCGCTTTCGGCCGGCCAGAAGCGGCGGCTGGGGCTGGCGCGGCTGATCGTCGCGGGACGGCCCCTGTGGCTTCTCGACGAGCCCACGGTGTCGCTCGATGCCGGGGCGGCGGCCGCCTTCGCGGCGCTCCTTGCCGGCCATCTCGCGCGAGGCGGGGCGGCGGTCGTGGCGAGCCATGGCGAGGCGGGGCTGCCGGAGGCGCCGGAACTCGATCTCGCCCGCTTCCGCGCGCCGCCGGCGGGCGACGGCGCCGACGACTTCGCCGGGGTCCGGGCGTGAGGGCGCTTCTCCTGCGCGACCTGCGGCTGGCCGTGCGCGCGGGCGGCGGCTTCGGGCTCGCGCTCGCCTTCTTCCTCATCGTCGCCGTCCTCGTCCCCCTCGGCGTCGGCCCCGGGGGCACGACGCTCGCGGTGATCGCGCCGGGCATCCTGTGGCTTGGCGCGCTCCTTGCGTGCCTGCTGTCGCTCGACCGCATCCTCGCCCTCGACTGGGAGGACGGCTCGCTCGACCTTCTCGCGACGGCCCCGATCCCGCTCGAGGCGGTGGCGGCGACCAAGGCCCTCGCCCACTGGCTGACGACCGGGCTGCCGCTCGTCCTCTTCGCCCCCGTCCTCGGCGTCCTCCTCAACCTTGCCCCGGCCGGGCTCGCCTGGCTCGCGCTGGCGCTCCTCGTCGGCACCCCGGCGCTCTCGGTGATCGGCACCTTCGGGGCGGCGCTCACGGTCGGCATCCGTCGCGGCGGGCTGCTGCTCTCGCTCATCGTCCTTCCGCTCTACGTGCCGACGCTCGTCTTCGGGGCGGCGGTGGTGACGCGGGGCGCGGCCGGGCTTACGACCGCGACCCCGCTCGCGCTGCTCGCCGCGATCACGGCGCTCGCGGCGGCGATCCTGCCCTTCGCCACGGCTGCGGCAATCCGCGTCAACCTGCGCTGACCTTCACATGCTATTGCCTTGAGGCCTACGGGGTGAGGCCCTAGGACGGCGCCCATGTCGCTCTGGGAATACGCGAATCCGGCCAGGTTCATGGCGACGTCGGGGGCGGTGCTGCCATGGGTGTCGGCGCTGGCGGCGCTCGCCCTCACGGCAGCGCTGGTCTGGGGCTTCTTCTTCACGCCCGACGACTTCCGGCAGGGGGCGACGGTCAAGATCCTCTTCGTCCACGTGCCGGCGGCGATGATGGCGATCAACGCCTGGATCATGATGCTCGTGGCCTCGCTCGTCTGGCTCGTGCGGCGTCACCACGTCTCGGCGCTCGCGGCCAAGGCGGCGGCCCCGGTCGGGGCGACGATGACGCTGGTGGCACTGACGACGGGGGCGATCTGGGGCCAGCCGATGTGGGGCACCTGGTGGGCCTGGGATCCGCGGCTGACCTCGTTCCTCATCCTCCTCCTCTTCTATCTCGGCTACATGGCCCTCTGGGCGGCGGTCGAGAACCCCGACACGGCTGCCGACCTCACCTCGGTCCTGTGCCTCGTGGGGTCGGTCTTCGCGGTCCTGTCGCGCTATGCGGTCAACTTCTGGAACCAGGGGCTGCACCAGGGCGCCTCGCTTTCGCTCGCCCCGGGCGAGCGCATGGACGTGGCCTTTCGCCTGCCGCTCTACCTGGCCATGGCGGCCTTCGTGCTTCTCTTCCTTGCCCTTGTCCTGGCGCGGACGCGGACCGAGATCCGCGCCCGCCGCCTGCGGGCGCTCATGGCACGGGAGCGGGCGGGATGATGCCCGACCTCGGCAAGCATGCGGTCTCGGTCCTCGCGGCCTATGGCGTGGCGGGGGTGCTGATCGCGGCCTTGGTCGCGGTGACGCTGTGGCAGGGGGCGCGGATGCGGCGCGATCTCGGCGAGGTCGAACGGCGGCAGCGGGGGCGCCTTGGCTAGGGTGTCGCCGCTCATGCTGGTGCCCCCGGTCGCCTTCGGCCTGTTCGCGGCCCTGGCGCTCGCAGGCATGTTCCGCGGCGACCCCAACGCGCTGCCGACGACGCGCGAGGGTCATCCGGCGCCGGCCATCCGCGTCGAGGTGCTGGAGGGCCGGCCGGCCTTCGACGATGCCGCGCTCCGGGCCGGCAGGGTGACGGTCGTCAACTTCTGGGCCAGCTGGTGCCCGCCCTGCCGGGCCGAGCATCCGATGCTCGTCCGCCTCGCCGCCGAGGGGGTGACGGTCTACGGCATCAACTACAAGGACCGGCCCGAGGATGCCGCGGCCTTTCTCGCCGGGCTTGGCGACCCCTACGCCGGCATCGTCGCCGACACCGGCGGCCGCAACGGCATCGAGTGGGGGGTGATCGCCATGCCCGAGACCTTCGTCGTCGGCGGCGACGGCACCGTCATCCTGCACGTTCGCGGCGCCATCACCGCCGAGGTGCTGGAGGCCCGCGTCCGTCCGGCGATCTCGGAGGCGGGCGGCTGAGGGGCCGGCCGCCGCCGGCCGGCGGGCCCCGCGCGATGCCGCCCGCGGCGCGCCCGCCGGGATCGGGTCATGG
>JADLCV010000144.1 GCA_020846995.1 Paracoccaceae bacterium | reverse complement strand
TTGACGTGGACTGGCGCTTTGCCGGCGACCGGAGCCGCGACGTCGACCTCCACGTCGAGACCTCCGAGCCTCTCGAGGTCGTCCGCGGCCTGATCGCCGGGCACGGCGAACGCGGCTACGGGCGCGACGGGGGCATCGGGCGCGGCCGCTGGGAGATCGCCGGTGCCGGCGAGGACCGCGAGCGAGCCGCTGCCGGGGGCGCGCGGCGCCTCAGCCTGTCGCGCGGGGCCCTCGATCCCGCCACCATGCGCGAAGGGCTCCGGCGGCTCGAGCGGCATTCCGGCCGCCTCGGGCCCGAACTGTCGCCGGCCGGGGTCGCGCCCTTCAAGCGGCCGGCCCTTCTCACCCGCCCGGGGGCGACCTTCCGGCCGGAGGGAGCGGGCCCCTTCGGGTGGATGCTGGGCGGGCTTCACCGCGACCGCCCCGAGGTCGTCCTCGACGCTCACCGCCTGACCCTGTCCGTCGGCGAGGCGGCATGACCGGCAGCCAGTTCGAGACCCGCCGGCTGCTCCATGTGCCCCAGACGCCGATCCATGTCGGCGGCGGCGAGGAGGCGCGGATTCTCCCCGAGGGCTACCGGCGTAGGGAGGGCCGGGCCGAGCGCATCTCGGTCCGTGCCATCCTCGCCCGCATGGCCGCGGAGGACCGCCGGCGCTGGCTTGCCGACACGAGCCGCAGCGAGGGGAGCATGGGGGACGCGCTCCGGCGCCTGCAGGACCGGGCGGCGGCAGAGGACATCCTCGAGCGCATCGACATCGGTTCCGACGCGGAGGGCGCACTCGACCCGAGGGGCGAAGGGAAGGACCGGCAGAACCTGATCCAGGCCTTCTCTCGGGCGGGCGGGCGGCCGACGCTCGCCGGCTCGAGCGTCAAGGGGATGCTGCGCGCGGCCTGGCTCGCCGCGCTCGCGGCGCTCGACGACCCGCCCGGCCTGCCCCCGATCGGGGAATGGCGCACCCTCGGACCCAGGGATCGTGCCCGCGCCACCGCCGCCGGCACGGCGAGGCTTCCCGGGCCGGCGGGAGGAGGGCGCGAGCAGGACACCGACCCCTTCCGCGACGTCACCTTCGCCGATGCCGTCCTGCCCGCGGGGGCGACGCGCATCGACGCCGTCAGGGCCTGGAAGCGCGGCCCGCCGGCCCGCGGCCCCGCGGGCGCCTGCGGCTTCGAGAGCCGGGGCCAGATGCATCGCGAGCGCTTGCGCTCGGCCGCCGACGGCGGCGCCCCGCCCCTCGTCGAACTGACCGTCGGCCTGCGCGCGGCCGACGGGCGCGGGCGTGCCGGCAGGCTTGGCCCCGACCGCCGGACTGACGCCCGCCGCACTCCCGCGGGTCTCCCGGACCTCCTCAGGGCGCTCGAGGACCACCACGGGCCGCTCTGGAGGCGCGAGGTCGAGGAGAAGTTCTTCTCCGGGTCGCCCGGTCAACGCCTGCGCGCCGCCCCCGGCCTTTTCCGCGGCCTCTCCCGCGCGGGGAGCGATCCCGAAGAAGCCCTCGTCCGTCCGGGCTGGGCGAGCCACGCCGAGGCCAAGGCGCTCGGCCCGGACCGGCGCATCGAGCGGCCGCAGGCGAGAGGCGAGGGGCAATTCGCCCGCGAGGGCAGCGCCCGCCGTGTCGTCGATCTCCGCGGCCACGCGCTGCCCTTCGGCTGGGCGCTTCCCGTCCGCGCGGACCGCTGGCTGCCGCCCCCCGCCTGGCTCCCCTGCCGGCGCCGGCCCCAGCCGCGGCAGGGGCGCCCGCGGGGGGCGGCCGCCGTTCCGCGGGCGAGTTCTGCGCTTCGCCGGCAGTTGCGCTTATGCAAGGGCACCCTTGTCCGGGTCGGCGGCAAGATCGGCACCCTCCTCGAGGACGTCACCGAGGCGGACCAGCCCTCGAATGAGGTCTTGGTGAAACTCGGCGACGACGAGGAACCCGTGAAGGTCGGCGACATCGAGGGACGGGCATGACCAGCGTTCTCATGCTCTCGGTCGGCGGCAGCCCGCAGCCCCTGCGCCGGGCGATCGAGCGGGGCGCCTGGGAGCGCGTGCATTTCGTCGTCTCCGACGCGGCGAAGGGCGCCCCGTCCTCGCGGGTCATGGTCGAGGCGGAAGCGATCGACCATGCCCCCAGGAGTGAAACGGCCAGTCCCGGCCCCGGGCTCGGGCACCTTCCCGCGACCCCGCCCGGATACGGGGTGACGGCGGTCCCCCACGACAACCTCGACCGGGCGCTGGCGGCGATCGACGCCGCGCTCGCCGCCGCGATCGGGAAGGGCGGCCGTGTGGCGGTGGACTACACCGGCGGCACCAAGACGATGACCGCGGCCATGGTCTTCGCCGCGACGGCCCATGAGGGCGTGCGGCTCCGGTTCATGTCGGGCCGGCGCCCCGACCTCCACAGGGTCGAGGCGGGGAGCGAGGCGCCGGTGGTGATGCCGGGCGAACTGATCGGCCTTGCCCGCCTTTTCGCCGCCGCCCCCACCTTCGTCGGCCGCCGCAGCTATGCCGCGGCCCTCGACGTCATCACCGAGGCCGGCGCCGCCCTCGCCCGGGGCCGAGGGGCACGGCTGCCCGCCTCGTGGCGGAAGCGGATCGACGCCCGGGGCGGCTGGCTGAGGGCGATGGCGGCCTGGGACCGTTTCGACCACGCGGCCGCCCGGGAATCGTTGCGGGACGGCCCGGAGGCCGGCCACCCCGGGGCCGGGGGGTTCGCGGCCGGGGGGTTCGCGGCCCGCCTGGAGGCGCTCGCGGCGACACCGTCAAGGCCCGTTCCCGAGCTTCTCGAGGACCTCTGGCTCAACGCCGCGCGGCGGGCCGCGCTCGGCCAGTTCGACGATGCCGTGGC
>JADLCV010000143.1 GCA_020846995.1 Paracoccaceae bacterium | reverse complement strand
GTTCCCGCCCGAGCAGGAGACCGCCAGCGTCACCGCCGACGGCGCCTTCGACACCCGCACGAGCCACGACGCCGCCGCCGCCCGCGGTGCCGCCGCGATCATCCCGCACCGCAGGAACGCCAGGCCATGGAAACCCGACACCCCCGGCGCGGTCGCCCGCAATGAGGCCCTGCCCACCTCGAAGCGCGTCGGCCGGACCATCTGGCGACGATGGAGCGGAAACCACCGCCGGAGCCGCATCGCGACGCAGATGCATTGCGTGAACCTGCCGGCCGGCGCCTCTCCGCGCGGGACTTCGACCGTCAGGCCGCCGAGTTCCAAATCCGCGTCGCCGTCCTCAACGGCTTCACCGCCCTCGGCACACCCGTCACAGAGGTCGCGGGATTGGGCTGTCCGGGGAAAGGGGGCGTCCGGCCGTCACACGATTCGTGCAGCAGAGCCAGCTGGATTCCATCGCAGATACCGGCTTGAACCACGTTCAGCCCGCCCCGTGAATCCCTCCTGTCAACAGGCCCTAGCGCACGAACTTCGCGTATTTCACCCGCTTCGGCACGACCGACTCGGGGCCGAGGCGGCGCACCTTGTCGGCCTCGTAGGCCTCGAAGTTGCCCTCGAACCACTCCACCCGCCCCTCTCCCTCGAAGGCGAGGATGTGGGTGCAGAGGCGGTCGAGGAAGAAGCGGTCGTGGCTGATGATGACGGCGCAGCCGGCGAAATCCTCGAGCGCATCCTCGAGCGCGCGCAGGGTCTCGACGTCGAGGTCGTTGGTGGGCTCGTCGAGGAGGAGGACGTTGCCGCCCGACTTGAGGAGCTTGGCCATGTGGACGCGGTTGCGCTCGCCGCCCGAGAGGAGGCCCACCTTCTTCTGCTGGTCGGTGCCGCGGAAGTTGAAGGCGCCGCAGTAGGCGCGGCTGTTCATCTGGGCCTCGCCAAGCTCGATCGTCTCGGCCCCGCCCGAGATCTCCTCCCAGACCGTCCGCTGGGGGTCGAGGGCGTCGCGCGACTGGTCGACATAGGCGAGACGGACCGTGTCGCCGAGGGTGATCGTCCCGGCGTCGGGCACCTCGGCCCCGGTCAGCATGCGGAAGAGCGTCGTCTTGCCCGCCCCGTTCGGGCCGATGACCCCGACGATGCCACCCGGCGGCAGCGCGAAGGCGAGGTTGTCGATCAGGACCCGATCGCCGTAGCCCTTGGTCAGCCCCGCGACCTCGATCACGCGCGAGCCGAGGCGGGGCCCGTTCGGGATGATGATCTGGGCGCGGCCGATGCGCTCGCGCTCGGACTGGGCGGCGAGGCGCTCGTAGGCCTGGATGCGGGCCTTCGACTTGGCCTGGCGGGCGCGGGCGCCGGCGCGGATCCAGTCGAGCTCCTTCTCGAGGGTCTTCTGGCGGGCGCGGTCCTCGCGCGCCTCCTGGGCGAGGCGCTTGGCCTTCTGCTCGAGCCAGGAGGAATAGTTGCCCTCGTAGGGAATGCCGCGGCCGCGGTCGAGCTCGAGGATCCAGCCCGTGATCTCGTCGAGGAAGTAGCGGTCGTGGGTGACGATGAGGCAGGTTCCCTTGTAGGCAACGAGGTGCTTCTGGAGCCAGGCCACGGTCTCGGCGTCGAGGTGGTTCGTCGGCTCGTCGAGGAGGAGGAGGTCGGGGGCCTCGAGGAGGAGTCGGCAGAGCGCCACCCGCCGCTTCTCGCCGCCCGAGAGCGTGTCGACGCTCGCCCCGTCGGGGGGGCAGCGCAGGGCCTCCATGGCGAGGTCCACCTGGGCGTCGAGATCCCAGAGGTTCTCGGCGTCGATCTCGTCCTGGAGGCGGGCCATCTCCTCGGCCGTCGCGTCGGAGTAGTTCATGGCGAGGTCGTTGTAGCGGTCGAGCTTGGCCTGCCTGGCGCGCACGCCCTCCATGACGTTGCCGCGGACGTTGAGCGCGGGGTCGAGCTCGGGCTCCTGCGACAGGTAGCCGACGCGCGCCCCCTCGGCCGCCCAGGCCTCGCCGCCGTGGTCGCGGTCAAGCCCGGCCATGATCCTGAGGAGCGTGGACTTGCCCGAGCCGTTGACGCCGACGACCCCGATCTTGACCCCGGGCAGGAAGCTCAGGCGGATGTTCTCGAACACCTTCTTGCCGCTCTGGAAGGTCTTGGAGAGGCCGTCCATGTGATAGACATACTGGTAGGAGGCCATGGGGATGTCCTTGTCATGCCGGGATGGGCGGGGTTCTAGGGCCTCGGGCGGGCAGGGGCAACGCCCCCGGGGCGCGGGGCGGGTTCCCCCGGGGAGGGCATGCGGCGGCGTGGCGCAAGGGCGGCGCGATCGCCCCGTGCTAGGGTCGGGGTCGCGGGGTCGCGCGCGGCGCTCCGGGCGCTGTCCCCGGCCGCGGGCGAGCCTGCGCGTTTCCACGCCGCCCCCCGGGGGGGCTTCCCCGGGGTCGCGGCCCGTCGGGGAGAATGACATGCCGCGTTCGCCTTCCCTGCGCGCTGCCGCCGCCGCGGCGGCGCTTCTCGCCGCGCCCGCCGCGGCCTTCCTTGCCGCCCCCGCCGCGGCCCAGACGAGCTATCCCCTGATCTGCCGCAGCGGCGGCCCGATGTGGGCCTCGGTGCAGGCCAGCGGGCAGATCCGGCTTGCCTTCGTGGCCGGAACCGCCGCCGGGGCCACGACGCCGCCCGGCCCCGGCCAGTGCACCTGGCTCGACCGCGGCTTCCGCGCCGGCGAACCCGCGGTCCTCGAGCTCGCGGGCAACCCGGGCGGGGTGCGTTACCTCATCGACGGGCTGCTCTCGGGGGGCACCTTCTTCGCCCATGTCTACAACAACGGCGCCGGGGCCATGATCGTGACGCGCGTCGGCCCGTAGCGGGCGGCGGCCTGGCCAGGGAGCAGGGCCAGGCGCTCTCCGGACGCCTTGCGGCCGGGGCCTCCTTGCCAAGGGGGACCGGGCGCGGGTATCAGCGGCGCGCCCGCCCCCGCCCGCCCGGAAGGCCCTCCCGGTGTCCTCGCCCGCCCTTCCTCCGGTCATTCTCGTCCGCCCCCAGATGGGCGAGAACATCGGGGCGGTGGCGCGGGTGATGTGGAACTTCGGCCTCGACCGGCTGCGGCTGGTCGCGCCCCGCGACGGCTGGCCCAATCCGGCGGCGGTGGCGATGGCCTCGGGCGCGGGGCGGCTTCTCGATGCCGCCGCGACCTTCGACGACCTCGCCGCGGCGGCCGCCGACCTCACCTTCCTTTATGCCGCGACGGCGCGGCCGCGCGAGCTCACGAAGCCGGTCCTGACCCCGCGCGCGGCGGTGGCCGAGGCCAGGGCCCGGATCGCCGCGGGCGAGCGGGTGGGCTTCGTCCTCGGCCCCGAACGCGCCGGGCTCGAGACGGCCGAGGTCGCGCGCGCCGGCGCCATCGTCTCGGTCCCGGTCAACCCCGCCTTCCCGTCGCTGAACCTTGCCCAGTGCGCGGCCATCCTCGCCTACGAATGGGCCTGCGCGGGCGAGGCCCGGCCCGCCGCCCGCGCCGCGGGCCGGGCCGACCCGGCGAGCGTGATCGAGGTCGAGCGGCTTTCGGCCCATCTCGAGCGGCGGCTCGAGGCGGCGGGCTTCTTCTTTCCCGCGGACCGGGCGGCGGTCATGAAGCTCATGCTGCGCAACGCCCTCGCCCGCCTGGGGCTGATGCGCACCGAGGTCCAGACGATCCACGGCATCCTGCGGCAACTCGCGCGCGGGGCCCGTCCCGGGCGCGGGGCGGGCGGGGATTGAAGGCGCCGCGACCGCCCCCTACTGTCCGCCGCGAGGGAGGGCCCCGATGGCCAGACGCGCGATCTTCGAGGACGTGCCGGACCGAGGGCCGTCCCGCCGGCCGGCCGCGGGCGCGACCGGCGGCGGGCTGATCGACCAGGGCGGCGGGGGGGCGCGGCGGGCGATCCGGGCGTGGCTGATCCTGCTGTTCGTCCTCGTCGCGGCGATGATCGCCGTCGGCGGCATGACGCGGCTGACCGATTCCGGCCTCTCGATCACCGAGTGGCGCCCGGTCACCGGGGCCCTGCCGCCGCTCTCGGCGGCCGACTGGCAGGCCGAGTTCGACAAGTACCAGGCCACCCCCCAGTACCGCCTCATGAACCGCGGCATGAGCCTTGAGGAGTTCAAGGTCATCTACTGGTGGGAATGGGGCCACCGCCAGCTTGGCCGGCTGATCGGCCTCGTCTGGGCGGCGGGCTTCCTCGGCTTCCTCGCGGCCCGGCACATCCCGCCCGGCTGGACGGGCCGGCTTCTCCTTGTCGGGGCGCTCGGCGGGCTCCAGGGGGCGATCGGCTGGTGGATGGTCGCCTCGGGGCTCGCGGGCGAAAGGACGGCCGTCGCCTCCTACCGGCTCGCCCTTCATCTCGGGCTTGCCTTCGTCATCCTCGGGCTGATCGCCGACCAGGCGATGGGGCTCGCGCGCCGCGAGGCCGACCTTCTCGAGGCCCGCCGCCGGCGCGAGGGGCGCCTCGTCGGGCTCGCGACCGGGATCATGCACCTCGGCTTCCTCCAGATCCTCCTCGGCGCCCTGGTCGCGGGCATCGACGCCGGGCGCAGCTACATCGACTGGCCGCTCATGCACGGGGTCTTCCTTCCCCCCGAGAGCCTCGATCTCGTGCCGTGGTGGCGGAACCTCTTCGAGAACCCCGCGCTCGTCCAGTTCCTGCACCGGATGGGGGGCTATCTCCTCGTCCTGCTCGCGATCCTCGCCGCGGTGCGGGGGCGGGCATCGCCCCATCCCGCCACCCGGGCGGCCTTCGGGACCGTGCTCGCGCTCGCGCTCGCGCAGGCCGCGGTCGGCATCCTCACGGTCATGGCCGGGGCGCCCTGGCCGCTCGGGATCCTCCACCAGGGGACGGCGATCGCGCTCTGGGTCGGCATCCTCCATGCCCGCCACCTCGCCGGCCAGCCCCGCGCCGCCACGATCCGGGCCCGGCGATGACGGCCTTCGCCCGCCTCATGGCCTTCCAGCGCGAGACCGAGGCGCTCGCGGGCATCGCCGGCCGGCTCGAGTGGGACCGCGACACGGTGATGCCGCCGGGGGCGGCGGCCCAGCGGGCCGAGGAGATCGCGGCCCTCGAGGCGGTCCTGCACGCCCGCCGCACCGACCCCCGGCTGGGCGAGTGGCTCGCCGCCGCCCGGCCCGGGGATGCCGCGGGCGCCCGCGCCCTTTTCCTCATCGGCCGCGAGCATGCGCGCGCGACCCGCGTCCCGCCGCGGCTCGCGGCCGAGATCGCCCGCCGGACCTCGCTTGCCCAGGGCGTCTGGGCGGCGGCGCGCGCGGGCGACGATGTCGCGGCCTTCCTGCCCACGCTCGCTGCCGTCATCGCCCTCAAGCGCGAGGAGGCGGCGGCGCTCGCGGCCGGCGCGACGGGGGCGGATGCGGCCTACGACGCGCTCCTCGACGACCACGAGGCGGGGGCGACCGCGGCCGGCATCGCCGCCCTTTTCGCCGAACTCAGGCCGGGGCTCGTCGCCCTTCGCGACCACGTCCTCGGGGCGACGCCCCCGCCGCCGCCCCTCTCCGGGCACTTCCCGGCCGCCGACCAGCTTGCCCTCGCCCGCGAGGTCGCCGGCCGCTTCGGCTACGATTTCGCCCGCGGCCGCATCGACCTCGCCGTGCACCCCTTTGCCTCGGGGTCGGGCGCCGACGTGCGCATCACCACGCGGATCGACGAGGCCGATCCCTTCATCTGCCTCTTTGCCGTCATCCACGAGACCGGGCACGCCGCCTACGAGCAGACGATCGCCCCCGCCCACACCCTGACCCCCCTCGGGCGGGGGGTGTCGAAGGGCGTCCACGAAAGCCAGAGCCGGATCTACGAGAACCAGATCGGCCGCTCGCGGGGCTTCTGCCGCTGGCTCCACCGGGCCATGCGGGCGGCCTTCGGCGAGCGGGTGCCGGCCGATCCCGACGCCTTCCACGCCGCCGCGAACCGGGTCGTGCCGGGCTTCATCCGCACCGCCGCCGACGAGGTCCACTACAACCTCCACATCCTCCTGCGCTTCGATCTCGAGCGCGAGCTCATCGCCGGGCGGCTCGCGGCGGGCGATCTCGAGGCGGCGTGGAACGACCGCTTCGAGGCCGATTTCGGGGTCGCCGTCACCCGCCCCTCGGAGGGCATGCTGCAGGACGTGCACTGGGCGGCGGGGCTCTTCGGCTATTTCCCGACCTACACGCTCGGCAACCTCTACGCCGCCTGCCTCTGGCAGGCGCTCGTGGCCGACATCCCCGCGGCCGAGGCGCTGATGGAGCGGGGCGAGCTTGCCCCCATCACCGGCTGGCTGGGCGAAAGGCTGCAGCGGCCGGGCGGCCTTCACCCCCCGCGCGAGACGGTGGCGCGGGCCTGCGGCTTCGCCCCCTCGGCGCGGCCGCTCCTCGACTATCTCCAGGCGAAGTTCGGCGCC
>JADLCV010000142.1 GCA_020846995.1 Paracoccaceae bacterium | reverse complement strand
TGGCGGTGGTGATGGCGACGACGTCCGCCGGCCACCGCTACGACGTGACCCAGGTGCGCGCGCAGTCGCTCGCGCCGCTCGCGGCCGGAGAGGTGGCGGAGTGGACCCTGGCCCCCGCCTATGCCCGCGCCGCCCCGGGTGGGGCCCTGCCGGCCGGCAGCGCGACGCCGCTCGGCCCGGGCGGCTGAGGACCGGGCGCGGGGCGCACGCATGCGCCCCGCGCCGCGCAGCGGGTTTCGGAGGGGGGCGCGGTGCGGCAGGCGCGGCCTCTCCCGCCCGCCTGGCCCCGGGCGGTGGCGGGATGGGCGGGGGCGACCACGCCCGGTCCGCGCCCCCGCACCTGCTCTCCCGGGCTCCGCGCTCCCGCACCGCCGCCAGCACCGCTGCTCCCTCGCTCCGCACTCCCGCGCCTGCCCCGGCGCTCCCCGGCCCCCCCGCTCCCGCACCCCTGCCTGCTCTCCCCGGCTCCGACCGCTCGCCCCGGCCTGTGATCCCCGGCCCCGCACCGGGGGGCTGCGCTGGCCGCCCGCGCGTCCCCTGCACCTTCCGGTCGGGCCCCGGCGATCAGAGATAGCCCTCGCCGCGGAAGCTGAGGTCGCGCCCCTTGCCGATCACGAGGTGGTCGTGGAGGACGAGGCCGAGGGCCTCGGCGGCAGCCTGGACCTGGGCCGTCATGGCGATGTCGGCGGCCGAGGGGGTGGGGTCGCCCGAGGGGTGGTTGTGCACGAGGATGAGGGCCGAGGCGTTGAGTTCGAGCGCCCGCTTGACGACCTCGCGGGGGTAGACGGGGACGTGGTCGACGGTGCCGCGGGCCTGTTCCTCGTCGGCGACGAGGACGTTCTTGCGGTCGAGATAGAGGACGCGGACCTGCTCGGTGTCGCGGTGGGCCAGGGCGGTGTGGCAGTAGTCGACGAGGGCGTCCCAGGAGGCGAGGGCGGGGCGGCGGATGACGCGGGCGCGGGCCATGCGCTGGGCCGCGGCCTCGACGATCTTGAGTTCGGCCACCACCGCCTCGCCCACGCCCCGGACCTCGAGAAGGCGGGAGGGCGTCGCCGCGAGCACGCGGTTGAAGTCGCCGAAATGGCCGAGCAGGCGGTGGGCGAGGGGCTTGACGTCTTGCCGCGGGATGGCGCGGAAGAGCACGAGTTCGAGGAGTTCGTAGTCGGGCATGGCGGCGGCCCCGCCCTCGGCGAAGCGCCGGCGGAGCCGTTCGCGGTGGTCGCGGATGTAGGAGGGGAGGCGCTCGCCGGGGGCGAGGGGGATGGTGCCCGCCGCCTCGTCGTCGGCCGCGGCAGGGGGCGCGAGGAGGGGCAGCGCGGCTTCGGCGAGGGCGACGGGGCGGGACATGGGCGCGAGTCTCGCCCGGGCAGGGTGAAGAACGGGTTAACGGGGGGACGGCCCGACGTGCGCGGCGACCGCGGGCCGGCGCCCGCGGCGTTCGCCCGCGGTATCGCTCCGCCGGAGCAGACCCGCGGCGGAGCGGCCGCGGCCTAGCCCTTCATGCCGTCCCAGAAGCTACGGACCTTGGAGAAGAAGCTCGTCCCCTCGGGGTTGTTGGCGTGCTCCGAGAGGCGCTCGAACTCGCGCAGGAGTTCCTTCTGGCGGGCGTTGAGGCGCACCGGCGTCTCGACCGCGAGCTCGATCACCATGTCGCCCTGGCCGGCGCCGCGCAGGGCCGGCATGCCCTTGCCGCGCAGCCGCATCTGCTTGCCGGCCTGGGACCCCTCGGCGACGCGGACGCGGGCGCGGCCGCCGTCGATCGTCGGCACCTCGACCTCGCCGCCGAGGGCGGCGGTCGCCATGCTGACCGGCACCCGGCAGTGGAGGTTCAGCCCGTCGCGGAGGAAGATCGCGTGGTCGGCGACCTCGATGAAGATGTAGAGATCGCCCGCCGGCCCGCCCCGGAGCCCGGCCTCGCCCTCGCCCGAGAGGCGGATGCGGGTGCCGGTCTCGACCCCGGGGGGAATGTTCACCGAGAGCGTGCGGTCCTTCTGCGTCCGCCCGGCGCCGCCGCAGGACCGGCAGGGGTTCTTGACGATCTGCCCCGCCCCGCCGCAGGTCGGGCAGGTCCGCTCGACGGTGAAGAAGCCCTGCTGGGCGCGAACCTTGCCCATGCCGGCGCAGGTCGGGCAGGCGACGGGCTCGGCCCCGCCCTCGGCCCCGGTGCCGTGGCAGGCCTCGCAGGCGATCGAGGAGGGCAGGGTGATGGCCTTGTGGACCCCGGCGAAGGCCTCCTCGAGCGTCACCCGCAGGTTGTAGCGGAGATCGGAGCCGCGGCTGGCCCGGGCCCGCCCGCCGCCCCCGCCGCGGCCCATGAAGTCGCCGAAGAGGTCCTCGAAGACGTCCGAGAAGGAGGAGGCGAAGTCGCCCTGGGCAAAGCCCGCCCGCCCGCCCCGCGCGCCCGCCCCCGCCGCCGCCCCGCCGTCGAAGGCCGCATGCCCGAAACGGTCGTAGGCGGCCTTGCGCTCGGGATCCTTCAGCGCGTCATAGGCCTCGCTGACCTCCTTGAAGCGCGCCTCGGCCTGGGGGTCCTCGGTGTTGCGGTCGGGGTGGAGTTCCTTGGCCTTCTGGCGGTAGGCCTTCTTGATCTCCTCGGCCGAGGCGGAGCGGCCGACGCCGAGCACCTCGTAGAAATCCTGCTTGGCCATTCCTGTCCCCTTCAGGGAACGGCGGCCGCGGCGCCGGACCTGCCGGCGCCGCGGCCGTCGGCGAACCCTGCCCCGTTACGACCGCTTGCGCTTGTCGAGATCCTCGAAATCGGCATCGACGATGTCGTCCTCGCCGCCCGCCGCCGCCTCGGGCCCGGCGGCCGCGCCCGACTTGGCCTGCTCGGCCTTGTAGATCGCCTCGCCGAGCCGCATCGCCGCCTCGGTCAGGTTCTGGATGGCGGAGCGGATCTTGCCCGCGTCTTCGCCCCGCGCGGCCTCCTCGAGCGCCCCCATGGCCAGCTCGATCGCCTCGACCGTGGCGGGATCGACCTTGTCGCCATGCTCCTCGATCGACTTGCGGGTCGAGTGCAGCAGGCTCTCGGCGTGGTTCTTCGCCTCGACCAGCTCGCGGCGCTTCTTGTCGGCCGCGGCATTGGCCTCGGCATCCTTGACCATGCGCTCGATCTCGCCCTCGCTGAGCCCGCCCGAGGCCTGGATGGTGATCCGCTGCTCCTTGCCCGTGGCCTTGTCGCGGGCCGAGACGCTGACGATGCCGTTGGCGTCGATGTCGAAGGTCACCTCGATCTGGGGGACACCGCGCGGCGAGGGCGGGATGCCCTCGAGGTTGAACTGGCCGAGCAGCTTGTTGTCGGCCGCCATCTCGCGCTCGCCCTGGAAGACGCGGATGGTGACCGCGTTCTGGTTGTCCTCGGCGGTCGAGAAGACCTGGCTCTTCTTGGTCGGGATGGTGGTGTTGCGGTCGATGAGGCGGGTGAAGACCCCACCCAGGGTCTCGATGCCGAGCGACAGGGGCGTCACGTCGAGCAGCACGACGTCCTTGACGTCGCCCTGCAGCACCCCGGCCTGGACGGCGGCGCCGAGCGCCACCACCTCGTCGGGGTTGACGCCCTTGTGGGGCTCGCGGCCGAAGAAGCGCGTGACCTCCTCGACGACCTTGGGCATCCGCGTCATGCCGCCGACGAGCACGACCTCGTCGATGTCGGCCTTGGCGACGCCGGCGTCCTTCAGCGCCTGCTCGCAGGGCTTCAGCGACTTGCGGATGAGGTCGCCGACGAGGCCCTCGAGCTTGGCGCGGGTAAGCTTCATCACCAGGTGCAGGGGCTGGCCCGAGTTGCGGTCCATCGAGATGAAGGGCTGGTTGATCTCGGTCTGCTGGGAGGAGCTGAGCTCGATCTTGGCCTTCTCGGCGGCCTCCTTGAGCCGCTGGAGGGCCATCTTGTCGAGGGTCAGGTCGACCCCGTGCTCCTTCCTGAACTCGTCGGCGAGATACTGGACGATGCGCATGTCGAAGTCCTCGCCGCCGAGGAAGGTGTCCCCGTTGGTGGACTTGACCTCGAAGAGCCCGTCGTCGATCTCGAGGATGGTGATGTCGAAGGTCCCCCCGCCGAGGTCGTAGACGGCGATGGTCTTGGAATCCTTCTTGTCGAGGCCGTAGGCGAGGGCAGCCGCGGTCGGCTCGTTGATGATCCGCAGAACCTCGAGCCCGGCGATCTTGCCGGCGTCCTTGGTCGCCTGGCGCTGGGCGTCGTTGAAATAGGCCGGAACGGTGATGACCGCCTGGGTCACCGGCTCGCCGAGGAAGCTCTCGGCCGTCTCCTTCATCTTCTGGAGGATGAAGGCCGAGATCTGGCTCGGGCTGTAGCGCTCGCCGCGGACCTCGGCCCAAGCGTCGCCGTTGCCGCCGTTGACCACCTTGTAGGGCAGGTTCTTGAGGTCGCGGGCGATCACCGGGTCGTCGAAGCGGCGGCCGATCAGCCGCTTGACGGCATAGACCGTGTTGGCGGCATTGGTGACCGCCTGGCGCTTGGCGGCCTGGCCGACCAGCCGCTCGCTGTCGGTGAAGCCGACGACCGAGGGGGTCGTGCGCTGACCTTCCGAGTTCTCGATCACCTTCGGCTGCGCCCCGTCCATGATGGCGACGCAGGAGTTGGTCGTCCCGAGGTCGATCCCGATGACTTTGGGCATGTGTCGTCTACCTCTGCTTTCGGCGATATGGTGGTGCACGGAGCCGGATCCCGGCCTCCGCACCCCGATCCCGCTTCGGTGGTGCCGTCGTTGGCGTCCTTCCCGGAGCTTTCCCGGGCGTCGCGGGGTATATAGGAGGGGCCATCTTGGGCTGCAAGCCGGCAGGGGCTCCGGGGGCCCGGCCATGATCACGGAGAAAGGGGAAGCATCCGAACCCCTTGCGCCGACGCTGAGGGTCGGTGGGGCACCCCTCTGGCGGGGCCTTCTCGACCCCGCGGCGCAGGCGGCGATGCTCACCGAGGTGCGGGCGGTGATGGCGGCGGCGCCGCCCGTCCACCTGCGGACGCCGCGGGGCCGGCCGCTGTCGGTCGCCATGACGGCGGCGGGAAGCCTCGGCTGGACGTCGGGGCCGGGGGGGTATTCCTACGTCCCGCGCCACCCCTCGGGGGTTCCCTGGCCGCCGCTTCCGGCCCCGCTCGCGGCGCTCTGGGCCCGCCTCCTGCCGCAGGCGCGGGCGCCGGACAGCTGCCTTGTCAATGTCTACGGCGAGGGCGCGCGGATGGGGATGCACCAGGACCGCGACGAGGCCGACCTGGCCCAGCCGGTCCTTTCGGTCTCGCTCGGGGACGCGGCCCTCTTCCGCGTCGGCGGCAACCGCCGCGGCGGGCCGACCGAAAGCGTCTGGCTCGCCTCGGGGGACGTGCTGGCACTCGCCGGCCCGGCCCGGCTGGCCTTCCACGGCGTCGACCGCATCCGCTTCGGCTCCTCGGCGCTCGTCCCCGGCGGGGGACGGATCAACCTGACGCTTCGGGTGGCGGGGTGAGGGGGGGCGCGCCGGACGCGGCCGCGCGCCCGGCCGTGGCGCGGGCGGTCCGGGAAGGCCCGGAAGGGCCGGCCGCGGTGCCGGCCCGGGCCGCTTCCGGAGGACGGCGACCGGCCTATCCCGCCTGCGAGCCGGTTCCCCTGCGGCGCAGCATGACGAGGCCGACGCAGAGCATCGAGACGAGGAAGATCGCGCCCGAGAGGGCATAGATCGTCGGGCTGGCGCCGGCGTTCATCTTGCCGAACATCTCGATCGGCAGCGTGTTCTGGCGACCGACGAGGTAGAAGGCGCGGGCGAACTCGTTCAGCGACAGGAGGAAGGCGAAGAGGAAGGCGCTGACGAGGCCGGGCCGGATGAGGGGCAGGATGACGTCGCGGAAGCGCCGCCACCAGCCCGCACCGAGGTCCGCGGCCGCCATCAGGAACGAGCCGCGGACGGCGCCGAGGCTGGTCAGGATGACGATGAAGGCGAAGGGCATGGCCCAGAGCAGGTGGCCGGCGGCCACGGTCAGCATCGAGGGCCGCAGGTGCAGGCGGGTGAAGATTACCGACAGGGCGAGGCCCTGGATCACGCCCGGCACGAACATCGGCAGGAGCATGGCGAGAAACCAGGCCGAGCGGGCGCGGCGCATCTCCTGATAGGCGAGGGCGGCGAGGAGCGACAGGAGGGTCGCGAGCACCGCCGTGATGGTGGCGACGCCCGCCGACTGGCGAAGCGCCGCGACGAGGCCGCGCTCGTGGGCGAGGCGGGCATACCAGGTCAGGCTGAGGTCGGAGAGCGAGGGCAGCCCCGGCTGGAGCGCGGGGTTGAGCGAGATCGCCACGAGGTAGAAGGGCGGGGCATAGATGACGGCGAGGCCGGCCAGCGCCAGCGCCCAGATGGCGATGCGGTTCGCCCGCCCCTCGGCGCCCGTCACCACGACGGATCCTCGAAGAGCCGCGCCAGCCTGAAGGCGCGGTTGCCGGCGAGGACGAGGGCGAGGAGGACGACGAGGACGACGGTCGAGATGGCGAAGGCGAGGGGGAAGTTGGCGACGCGCATGACGTCGTTGACCATGACCGAGACGATCGAGGCGCCGGCGCCGCCGAGCATCTGCACCTCGGTCGACGAGCCGATGACCATGACGAGGACGAAGAGGAAGCCGGCGAAGGCGCCGGGCAGGGTCAGGGGCAGGATGATGGTGCGGACGATGCGCCAGAAGCCCGCGCCGAGATCCTGCGCCGCCGCGAGATAGCTCGGCTCGACCCGCCGGAGGGAGAGGAGGAGGGGGAAGGCCGCGAACGGCATGTAGGAGGCGACGAGCCCGACCATGACCGCGAAGTCGGAGAAGAGGAGCCAGTCGAGCGGCCGCGCGACGAGGCCGAGTTCCTGGAGGAACGCGTTGACCGGACCGGTGCGCCCGAGGACGAGCCGCCAGGAGAAGGCGCGGATGAGGCTCGAGGTGAAGAAGGGGATGGTGATCGCCGCGAGAAGGAGGAGCGCGAGCCGCGGGCCGGAGAGGAAGTGGATGGCGTAGGTGAGCGGATAGGCGAGGAGAAGGCAGAGGAGCGCGGCGAGGAGCCCCTTGCCCAGCGTGTCGGCAAGGACGGTCCAGCGCCCGGCCTCGAGGATCGCGCCGTAGCCGGCAAGGCTCGGCTCGGGCCGGATCCAGTAGGTCGCGGGATCCCAGGTCCAGAAGCTCCACGTCGTCACGGTCAGGAGCGGCGCCACGCCGAGGACGAGGACGGCGAGGACGGGCAGGAGGACGATGAGGAGAAGTCGCGGCATGGCCCACTCCCGCGGGGCAGGGGCGCGGCGGGCGGGGCCCGTCGCGCCGGACGCGCTCAGGCGTTGCGAAGCTTCTGCCACCACTCCTCGTAAAGCTGGAAGTTGTCGGGGCGGACGTTCTGCCAGGCGACCTTTCCGGCGAACTTGTCGGCGACATGCTTGGCCTTGGCGGCGATGTCGGCGGCGTCGAACTCGCCGGGGTGGGCGGCGGCATATTCGGTCGTCGTGTCGGCCGGCACGATGTAGCCGCGCGAGGTCGCGAGGGCGCCGCCGTAGTAGCCGTCGAGCATCCAGTTGACGAAGGCATGGGCGGCGTCCGCCACCCCGCGCTCGGTCGCCCCGCGCAAGAGGACGGTGTTGTTGCCCCAGGCCTCGTAGCCCTCGACCGGGGCGGCATAGGCGACGTCGAGCCCGCGCTTCAGCCCCTCGTAGACGATCGGCTCCCAGCCGGTCATGGCGTCGACTTCCTCGTTGGCGACCAGCTGGACGCCCTGCTCCCAGCCGTTCCAGAAGGTGCGGAACTGGCCGTCGCGCTTGTGCTTGATGAGGAACTCCATGACCAGCCCGAGCTCGGCCTCGGTCAGGTTGCCGGGGTCGCCGATCGGCAGGTTCTCGGATTCCTTGAGATACATGGCGGTGAAGACGGCCGAGTTGATCCAGGCGTCCTCCATGGCGACGCGGCCCTTGAGGGCGGGGTCGAAGATGACGCCGTAGCTGTCGACGACGCCGAGCTTGTCCTTGCGGTAGATGATGCTGTCGGCGTTGACGACCGAGGGGATGCCGATCTGCTCGCCGGCGTCGTTGCGCAGGTGCGCCATGTCCTTGGCGAGCGGCCAGAGGCGCGCGAAGTTGGGGATCCTCGCGAGGTCCCAGGGCACGATCTGGCCCTGGCGGAACAGTTCGCGCTCGGCCCCGCCCTGGAAGCCGCCGACGTCGAAGAGGTCGTTGGCGTTACCGGCGGCAAGGCGGGCGACGACCGGGCCCATGTCGTTGCCGTTGTCGGTGAAGACGAGGCGGATGCCGGTGGCCTCGCTCATGCGGTCCCAGCCGTCGCCGATGTCGAGCGTCGCCGTCGCCCAGAAGGCGATCTCGGCGCCCTGCGCCCGGGCGCGGCCGGCCAGGGGAAGGCCGGCCGCAAGGCCGAGCCCGCCGAGCCCGAGGATCTGCATCAGCCGGCGCCGCTCGATGTTGCTCGCAAGCGCGCTGCTTGGGGTGGGACATGTCATGACGAGAACCTCCTCGGTTGCGGCAAAGTCATCCCCGGGGGCCCTCGGCCCGCGGGGTGGTCGGCGAGGGTGCCCGTCCCGGCTCATCGCGCCGAGGGGGCATGGGGGGCGACGAGCACGGCGCCGCCGGGCTGCACCCAGAGGTGCAGGGGGTCGCCCGGGGCCAGCCGGGCCGCGATGTCGACGGGGGCACGGACGACGAGGCCCTGGCCGTCGTCGAAGCGGGCGCGGATGTCGCTGTGGAGGCCGCGGAACTGGATCTCGGCGATGCGCAGGACGAGGGGCGCGTCGCCCTCGCCCTGGGGCGCGAGGGCGAGGCGGTCGGGGCGGAGCGCGACGAGCGCCCCCGGCACCGCCCGGCCGGCGACCGGCAGGCGCTGGCCGGCGACGACCGCGGCGGCGCCGCCGGCCTCGATCCCTTCGGGCACGAGCAGCGCGTCGATGCCGACGAAACGGGCGACGAAGGCATTGGCCGGGGCGTCGAAGAAGCGCGGCGGGGCGTCGGTCTGCTCGATTCGCCCCCGGTGCATGATCGCCATGCGGTCCGAGAGCGTCAGCGCCTCGTCCTGGTTGTGGGTGACGAGGATGAAGGTCGCCCCGGTCCGCTGGTGGAGGCGGCCGAACTCGTCGCGCATCTGCTCGCGCAGGCGCTCGTCGAGCCCGGTCAGGGGCTCGTCGAGAAGGAGGATCCCGGGCTCCATGACCAGCGCCCGGGCGAGGGCCACGCGCTGGCGCTGGCCGCCCGAGAGGAGGTTGACGTTCCGCCCCCCGAAGTCGGCGAGTTCGACGAGCGCCAGCGCCTCGCCCACCCGCCGCTCCTGCTCGCGCCGCCCGATGCCCTGGACGCGGAGGCCGTAGGCGACGTTCTGGGCCACCGACATGTGCGGAAAGAGCGCCAGATCCTGGAAGACGGTGTTGGCGGGCCGGCGGTTGGCGGGCAGGAGGGTGACGTCCTGGCCGTCGAAGAGGATGCGCCCGCGGTCGGGGCGGTCGAAGCCGCCGAGCATCTTCAGGAGCGTGCTCTTGCCCGAGCCCGAGGAGCCGAGGAGGGTGAAGAACTCGCCGGCCGCGATCTCGAGCGAGACGTCGTCAAGGGCCCGGACCGGACCGAAGTCGCGCGTGAGGCCCTCGATCCGGATCTCGATCGCCATCAGCCCCGCCCGTCCGCCTCGCGGATCATCAGGATGCCGGTCTCGGTCAGGCTCGCCGACTGGCCGGGCAGGACAAGGGTCGTCGTCGTCGCCTCCTCGAGGAGGAGGGGGCCCGTGATCGGGGTCGCGACCGGCATCCGGTCGCGGTCGAGGACCGGGCAGGGGGTCCAGCCGAGGTCGCGGAACCAGACCTCGCGGGCCCCCTTGCGCGAGGCCGCAAGCCCGCGGCCCTCGGTCGCGACGGACGCGAGGCGGATCGTCGGGACCTCGAGCGCCGCCACGAGGTGGAGGCCGGTGATCTCGATCGGGCTGTCGTCGAGGCGGAAGGTGTAGGCCTGGCGGTGGGTGGCATGGAAGCGGGCGGTGACGGCGGCAAGGTCGTCGCCGGGCAGGAGGGTGCACATCACCCCGTGCTCCTGGCCGTGGTAGCGGGCATCGAGGGCCATGTCGAAGGTGATGACGGCGTCCTCGCCCTGGCCGAAATGGGCGACCGCCTCCGCCCGCAGGCGCGCAAACCCGGCCCCGGCCCCGGCCAGCGCCGCCGCATCGAGGGGGGCGAACCAGGTCGCGCGGAAATCGGCCCGCGGCCGGGCCGCGAGCATCCCCCAGGCCGAGAAGATCCCCGGCAGGGGCGGGATGACGGTGCAGCGGACCTGCATCTCGCGCCCGAGGCGGCCGGCAAGGGCCGGGCCGGCGCCGCCGCTGACGACGAAGGCGGCATCGCGCGGGTCGTGGCCGCGCTGCACGGTGACAAGCTTCAGGGCATTGATCATGTTGGCGAAGGCGACGTCGAGGATGGCCATGGCGGCGTCCTCGACGGAGAGCCGCAGGGCCCCCGCGACGGGGGCGATGGCGGCCCGCGCGCGGTCGGGGTCGAGCGGCACCCGGCCGCCGGCGAAGGTCGCGGGGTCGAAGACCCCGATCGTCACCAGCGCGTCGGTCACCGTCGCCTCGCGGCCGCCGCGCCCGTAGCAGGCCGGGCCCGGCAGCGAACCCGCGCTGAGCGGGCCGACCCGGAGCGCGCCCCGCCCGTCGATCCCGGCGATCGAGCCGCCGCCGGCGCCGATCTCGACGATGTCGACGACCGGAACCTGGACCGGATAGCCGGGCCAGAGGCGCGAGTGCTCGAGCCGGTAGGTGGTGTCGAGCCTCGGCCGCCCGTCGAGGATCAGCGAGCACTTGGCCGTGGTGCCGCCGACGTCGAGCGAGAGGACCTCGGCGAAGCCCAGCGCCTGGCCGATCCGCGCCGCCCCCGCGACCCCGCCCGCGGGCCCCGACTCGACGAGCGTCAGCGGCCGCTCGGTCGCCTGGGCGAAGGTCGCGATGCCGCCGTTCGACAGCATCGCGTGATAGGGGCAGTCGACGCCCTCGGCGCGCAGCGCCGCCTCGAGGCGGGTGAAGTAGCGCCGGATGATCGGCTGGACGTAGGCGTTGAGGGCGATGGTGTTGGAGCGTTCGTATTCGCGCCACTCGCGCGAGACGCTGTGGCTCGCGCAGACGGTGACGCCCGGCAGGAGATCGGCGAGGCGGCGGGCGGCCGCCTCCTCGTGGGCGGGGTTGGCGTAGCTGTGCAGGAAGGCGATGGCGACCGCCTCGACGCCCTCGGCCCGGCAGGCGGCGGCGATCGGGGCGAGGTCGTCGAGGACGATCGGCAGGATGACCTCGCCGCGCGCGCCGAGACGCTCGCGGACCTCGAAGCGGAGGTGGCGCGGCACGAAGGGCTCGGGGCTCGCGAAGCGGAGGTTGTAGAGATCGGGCCGGTTGCCGCGCCCGATCGCGAGCACGTCGCGGAACCCCGCCGTCGTCACCAAGGCCGTCCGCACGCCCTTGCGCTCGGTGATGGCGTTGATGACCGTGGTCCCGCCATGGGCGAAGAAGCCGATCGCGCCCGCCTCCATCCCCCCGGCCTGCGCGGCGGCGATGGTGTCGAGCACGCCGCCCGACTGGTCCTCGGGCGTGGTCAGGGCCTTGGCCTCGAAGATGCGGCCGCTGCGCTCGTCGTAGCCGACGAGGTCGGTGAAGGTGCCGCCGACGTCGGTCGCGAGCCGGATCATGGCGCCCCCCCGGTTTCCGCCGCGTGGGGGTAGTGCCGCCGGGCCTCGGCCGGGGTCAGGAGGCCGTCGCGGAGGTCGCGGGCCACGGCCTCGGGCCGCCGCCGCGCCGGATCGCCCCAGCCGCCGCCGCCGCCGGTGATCAGGCGGACGCGGTCGCCGGGGCCGACCGCGAGGGCGCCGATGCGGCCGTGGGTCTCGCGCCCGCCGTCGGCCCGCAGCCGCTCGAGCGCATTGGCGCTGCCGTCCTCGCCGCCCTCCATCCCCCAGGGCAGGTTGAGGGTGCGCCCGAAGCTCGCGTGGACGACGCAGCCTTCGGCGAGGATCTCGTATTCGCGGACGAGGCCGTAGCCGCCGCGGTGCTGGCCGGCGCCGACCCCGCCCTCGGTGTTGAGGGCGTAGCGGGCGACGCGGAGCGGAAACTTGGCCTCGATGACCTCGACCGAGTAGTTGTAGGTGTCCCCGTCGGTCAGGGCGATGAGGCCGGCGGTGCCGTCGCGGTCGGCGCAGGCGCCCCAGCCGCCGTGCTGGGGCTCGACATGGATGAACGGGCGCCCGTCGCTGCCGGTCCCCGAGATGTAGGTGGCGCAGAGGCTGGCGTAGGAGCCGGCCGGAAAGCGGTCGGGCCGGAGCGGGGCCAGCGCCTTCCACACCAGTTCGGAGGCGTGGACCGAGCCCTCGTAATACCAGCCCGTCGGGCGCGGCTTGCGGGCGGTGAAGATCGTGTCGTCGGGGCAGGCGATGGCGAGCGGGCGGAACCAGCCGTCGTTGGCGGGCGTCTGCGGCGCGACGAGTGCCTTGAAGACCGTCTTGACGGCCGAGTGGAGGGCGCCGCGGGCGCAGTTGATCGGCCCCGGGGTGGCCGGCGGGCAGCCGGTGAAGTCGGCCTCGAGGCGGTCGCCGCGGACCCTGACCGTGACCGTGACGGGGATGGGGCCGGCGATCACGCCGTCGCCGTCGATGACGTCCGAGGCGGTGTAGTCGCCGTCGGGCAGGGCCGCCACGGCCGCCCGCGCCAGCCGTTCGGAGCTGTCGAGGAGGTGACGGAAGGCCGCCTCCACGGTCGCCTCGCCGTATTTCGCGACCATCTCCAGAAGCCGCATCTCGGCGATGCGGACGGTGGCGATCTGGGCGTTGAGGTCGCCCATGGCGATCGCCGGCAGGCGGACGTTCTCGCGGATGATGTGGACGAGGTCCTCGTTCAGGGTGTCGTTCCGGGCGATGCGCACGCCCGGAAGGCGCAGGCCCTCCTGGAAGACCGAGGTCGCATCCGGCGGCACCGAGCCCGGCACGGCGCCGCCGACGTCGAGGTAGTGGGCGACGTTGATGGCGAGCGCGATCAGGCGCGGGCCGGCGAAGACCGGCCGGACGATGGCGAAGTCGCAGGCATGGGTGCCGCCGGCGTAGGGGTCGTTGGTCAGGAGGACGTCGCCCGGGGCGAGCTGGCCAGCGAAGCGGTGCAGGAGGGCGCGGACCTGGGTTCCGAAGGTGCCGGTGAAGAGGGTGATGCCGTTCATCTGGGCGACGAGGTCGCCTGCGGGCGTGAGGACCCCGCAGGCGAAGTCGAGGACCTCGTAGATGACCGGGCTCATCGACGTCCGGGCCATGACGATGCCCATCTCGTCGACGGTGGCAAGCAGCTTGCCCTCGATGATCTCCTGCGTGACCGGATCGACCACCCCGCGGCACCCCTCTCCCGTGACGGGGCCAGCCTAGCAGTCCTGCCCGTTCCGGCGACCCACCCGAACGGGTGGGGCGGGCGGCCTCAGACGATCAGGCCGACCTCGCGGGCGGCACTCAGCGCCGCCGTCCGCGTCCGCACCCCGAGCTTGGCGAAGATGTTGCGGGTGTGGAACTTGACGGTGTTCTCGGTCAGCCGCAGCTCGCGCCCGATCTCCTTGTTGGTGCGCCCGCTGCCGATGAGGTGGAGGACGCCGCGCTCGCGCGGGGTGAGGTCGGCGGGAAGGACCCCCGCCGGGGCCGGGCCCGGGGCGCCGGGGCCGGGCGCCCCCCGGGTGGGCGCCTCGCCGCCGCCACCGGCGCCGGGGCGGTCCTCGATCAGCGCCAGGCGCCCTCCCACCACCTCGGGCAGGCCGGCGTGGCGGGTGAGCGCGCCCAGGACGGCGAGCCCCTCGCGCCACTCGACGCGGAAGCCCGTGCGGAAGTCGGCGACGGGCACGGCGAGGACGAGGGCCGAGAGCATCGCCGCCGCCGCCGCCTCGCGCCCCTCGGCGACCATGAGGGCGATGTCGAGGAGGTCGACGGCGATGCGGTTGGGGACGTGCAGCCGCGCCGACTGCATCCCCCGGAGCCCGTCGAGCCCCGCCCGCGCCCGCCTGAGATCGCCGGCCGCCGTCAGCCAGCGGACCCAGAAGGTCGCCGGCACCGACCCCCGCAGGCGCAGGGCAAGGTCGTTCTGGGCCCGGTCGGCCATCGTCGCCCGCCCCATCCCGGTCTGCTCGGCCCAGGCCGCGGCCTCGCCGGGGCTGCCGGCGGCGAGGAGAAGGCGGGCCTGCTGGCTCTCGACCAGCCGGCGCAGCCGCTCGAAGCCGCGCCGCTGGGCCCAGCCCCGCGCCGCGGCGATGGCGTCCTGGGCGCCCGCCCAGTCGCCGGCAAGCAGGGCGGCCGCCTGCCGGCTGAGGAAGCCCGCGGCGAAGACGTCGAACCAGCAGTCGTTGTGCATGGCATGCGGCAGGGCCCAGTCGAGCGCCGCCGCCCCGCCCCCGAGGTCGCCTCGCTGGACGAGGAGTTCGGCCATCAGCACCTGGCCGATGGCTTCGAGGTCGCAGCCCGCCCCGATGTGGGTCCGGGCGTCGTCGATGAGCCGGCGATAGCTTTCCCCGGCGGCCTCGGTGTTGCCGGCGAAGAAGGCCGCCTGGCCGACGTGGACGTGCTGGTGCATGGCCCCGAACTGGGCGCCCGAATCCTCGAGGCAGCGGAAGGCCAGCTCGCCGCAGACCGTCGCCTGCTCGAGCTGGGTGCGGGCGAGGAAGTTGAAGGACAGCATGTTGAGGAGAAGCCCGCGGTGGACCTCCTCGAGATCGGGGTCGGCGGCGAGGTCCGCCTCGAGGGCCGCGAGTTCGGCCGCCCCGGGCTGGATGTCGGCGTAGAGGCAGTAGAGCGCCCGGACCATGCGCAGCGGCCGGGCCAGGGCAGGGCCGGCGGCGCCCGCGGCCCGCTCGGCCAGGCGCAGGAAGTGCGCCGCCGCCCGGAGCCGCCCCGACTTGGCGTGAAGGATGACCATGCCGAGGAGGGTCAGCGGCGCGGCGCCGAGGTCGGCCGGCCCGGCCCGGTCGCCGAGGGCGCGGAAGAGGGGGGCGCCGCCGCGGAAGGCGCGATACATGAGCCGCCAGCCACCGGCACGCTCGAGGATGGCCGCGGCCATCGCCGGGGCGCCGGCGGCGAGCGCGTGTCCGACCGCCCGGTCGAGGTCGCCCGTCGCCTCGAACCAGCGGGCGGCGCGGGTCAGGATCCCGCCCGCGTCGATGCCGCTCCGCTGCGCCTCCTCGATCAGGTAGTCGCGGAAGACCGGGTGCAGGCGCAGCCAGTGGCCGGCCTCGTCGAGATGGGCGAGCGGCAGGGCATGGTCCGAGAGCGCCGCGAAATGCGCCCGGGACTCGGCTTCGCCGGTGACGGCCTCGACGAGGGCCGAGGACAGTTCGGGCAGGGCGGCGGTGGCAAGAAGAAAGCGGCGCAGCCCCGGCCGCAGGCTCGAGACCACCTGTTCGGAGAGGAACCGCCCCATGTCGGGATGGCGGCCGAGCCCCTCGAGCGTCGCCGCGGCCTCGGCATTCTCGCGCACGAGGATGCGCACGAGCTGGAGCGCCACCGGCCAGCCCTCGGCCTCCTGCATCAGCCGCTCGATCTGGCGCGGGCTCAAGCGGGCGGCCGCGTCGCCGAGGAACTCGAGCGCCTCGCCGGCGCTGAAGCGCAGCTCGCCCGCGCCGATCTGGCGCAACTCCTCGGCCAGGCGCAGGGCCGAGAGCGGCAGCGCGGGGGCGCTGCGGGCGACGATGACGAGGCGCAGGCGATCGTGGTGGGGCGAGCCGAGGAGGGCGGCGAGGAGCCCGTCGGCGGTGGGCGAGCGGGCGAGGTGGTAGTCGTCGAGGAAGAGGGCGAGGGGGCCGCGGAGCCCCCTGACGCGCGCCTGCACCATCGCCGCAAGCGACCCGAGGGGGAGCGTCGCGAGGTCGCCCGCCCGCCCGGCCCCGCCCTCGCCCGCCGCCCGCAGCGCCGCGAGAAGCGCGGTCAGGAACTGGGCGGGATCGGCATGCCGGCCCTCGAGCGCGAGCCAGACGGCGCGCGTCTCCTCGGCCCGCAGCTTCTCGAACCACTGCGCGGCCAGCGAGGTCTTGCCGTATCCCGGCGGGGCGACGATGAGTGTGAGCCGGCGCGGCTGGCCCCGCCCGAGGTCCCTCAGGAGCGCCTGGCGCGTGACCCTGCGCGGGCCGCGGGGGGGTGTCGCATGCGGGGCGGTCAGTGCCGTGCTTCCTTTCCGTCCTGCCGGCCTCGGGCCGGGGGCTGCGCGGGCGGCCGCCCGGCCGCCGCCCGCCCTCCGCCCGCCCCGGGGGGGCACGGGATCGCCGCCGCGCCCCCGGGGCGCCCGGGGCGCTCCGGCGCGGGGGGCACGACCCCGGCCACCCCGCCAGCCTAGCAGGTCGCGCCCCCCTGACAAGGTCGCGGCCGGCCGGCGGCCGGGGCTGTCGCATCGCGCGGCAGGCGCGGCCCGGCCCGGGGGGAGCGGGCCGCGGCGCCGGGCGGCCCTGCCGGCACGCCCCGCCGGGTCGGGGGAGAGAGGCCGGACCCGGATGGCGAATACCCTCCCGGCCAGACCGCGCCACCGCGCGAACGGAAGGGGGGCGGCCCCCCCGGAGATCCGGACGCGATGCCCCCCGAGGCTGGCGGCAGCGCCGGCCCCGGGCGGACCGGCCGGGTCCCGGGGCGGGGCGCGCGGGCGGCGGAGGCGTGCCGGCCCCGGGCGGACCGGCCGGGTCCCGGGGCGGGGCGTGCGGGCGGCGGAGGCACGGGCACCGGGCTGAGCGGGCGGACACCGGGGCGCCCGGGCGGGGGCGGCGGTCCCCGTCAGCCCGGGCCGACGAAGACGCGGCGGCGGGCGCTCTCGATATGGGCGCGCATGCGCTGGCGGGCGAGGTCGGGGTCGGCGTGGCGGATGGCCTCGAGGATGCCCCCGTGCTCGTCGAAGGCGGTCCTCAGGCGCGGGCCGGGGGGGCGGTTCGAGAGTGTCGCGGCGATCGCCATGCCGACGCGGATGGCGCGGGTGGCCGAGGCGATGGTGCGCAGGAAATAGTCGTTCTCGGTCGCCCGGGCGACGGCGAGGTGGAAGGCGATGTCCTCCTCGGCCCCGAGCCCGTTCCGGGCGATGCAGGCCGCCATCGCCTCGTGCGCCCGCTCGAGTTCGCCGATGCGGTGGCGCTGGTGGTTGGTGGCGGCGACGGCCGCGGCCTCGCCCTCGATGCCGACGCGGAACTCGTAGCAGCGCTGGAGGTCGGCGACGCTCCCGGGCTCGGCAAAGGCGATGACGCGCTCGCTCGGCGCGCCCACGACATGGGTGCCCGCCCCCTGGCGCGAGGCGATCAGCCCGTCGATGCGCAGCCGCAGCAGGGCCTCGCGCAGGACCGTCCGCGACACCCCGAACTGCTCGGCAAGCTCGACCTCGGTCGGCAGCCGCGTCCCCCGTGGCCATTCGTTGGCCGAGATGCGGGCGTAGATCTGCTGGTAGACACGGTCGCTCAGCGCAGGGCTGCCCCCGCCCCTGGCGGCCGGTCGGTCGGGGTCGGGTTCTGCCATCGCCGTCTCATCGCGTATCGCCGAGGCTCCTGTCCAGAGCCTTGAGGCCGTCGACGGCCGCCTGCACCTCGCGCCGCTGGCCCGGGGCGAGGTTCGCGCACATGGGCAGGATCGGGCCCATGTCGGCGATGCCCGACAGGGTGACGGCGTCGTGAAGGACGGCAATGCCGCCGATGGCGGCGCGCACGCGCTCGAAGGCGAGGAAGGGGGCGGCAAGCCGTACGGCGGCGGCGCCGTCGCCGGCCCGGTGGGCGGCGAGAAGGGCCATGGCGGCGCGCGGGGCGATGCAGACACCGCCCGAGGTGTAGGTGCGCAGCCGGTAGCGGGGCAGGTGGACGTGGATCGGCATCTCGCCCATGCCGCTGGCGACGTTCTCCCTTCCGACGGCGGCGCAGATCGCCTCGAGATAGGCGTCGCCGTCGGGGTCGGGGCGTTCGACGGCATACTTGATGAAGCTGACCCTGCCCGCGGCCATGAGCCGGGCGATGGCGTCGGGGGCGAGATAGTTCTCGCGCTTGACATAGAGGACGAGCGGGGCGCCGAGGGCGTCGGCGGCGGCGCTGAGGCCCCGCTCGATGCCGGCGGGCTGGGTGGGGAAGGTCATCGGCAGCGCCATCACCGCGGCAAAGCGGAAGGCGCGCAGGATGCGCGCCTCGTCCAGAAGCTTGCCGAAGTCGGGCCCGATCGAGGGAATGACCGCGGTCGCCGGGCGCGGCGCCTCGCGCAGGAACTCGACGAGGGCCCGGAAGCGACCGAGGTCGAAGTGGTAGAGGTTGGCGTTGCCGCCGAAGAGCAGGGCGCCGACGCCGCCGGCCTCGATGTGGGCGATCAGGCGGCGGTTCGGCCCTTCCGCGAGGTCGAGCGCCGCCGTCCACGCCACCGGCGGCACCGCGACCACGGTCCGTCCCAGCCTCTCGGCAATCTCGCTCGACATGCGGGGCCTCCGGTCCTGGAGCTTGCCCTTTGGTATGCTAGTATGACGATGAAGTAAATCCCGGCTTGATTGTCCAACCATTGACGCTATGGTAGGGCAATGGCGGGACAGGGAGCGGTTGTGACGAGGGATCCCACGGCGCTGCGCAGCCACCGCTGGCTCGGGGTGGACGACCTGCGGTCGTTCGGCCATCGCTCGCGGCTCCTGCAGCTGGGCTACGAGCGCGCCGATTTCGCCGGCAAGCCGGTCATCGGCATCTTCAACACCTGGTCCGACATCAACCCCTGCCACGCCCACTTCAGGGCCCGGGTCGAGGAGGTGAAGCGCGGCGTCTGGCAGGCCGGCGGCTTTCCCCTCGAGCTTCCGGCGATGACGCTGTCGGAGCCGTTCCAGAAGCCGACGACCATGCTCTACCGGAACTTCCTCGCCATGGAGGTCGAGGAGGGGATCCGTTCCTACCCCATCGACGGGGCGGTGCTGATGGGCGGCTGCGACAAGACCGGGCCGGCGCTCCTGATGGGGGCGCTCTCGGCCGACGTGCCGGCGATCTTCGTGCCGGCCGGGCCGATGCTGCGCGGCAACTGGCGCGGCAGGGTGCTGGGTTCGGGTTCGGACACCTGGAAATACTGGGACGAAAAGCGCGCCGGCACCATCACCGAGGCCGACTGGAGGGAGATCGAGCGGGGGATTGCCCGCTCGCACGGCACCTGCATGACGATGGGCACCGCCGCCACCATGATGGCGGTGATCGAGGCCATGGGCTTCACGCTTCCCGGCGCCTCCTCGATCCCGGCTCCCGACGCGAACCACCCCCGCATGGCCACCGAGTCCGGGCGGCGGATCGTCGCCATGGTGTGGGAGGACCTGCGCCCCTCGCAGATCGCCACCGCCGCCGCCATCGACAACGCCATCACCGTGCATCAGGCGATGGGCGGATCGACCAACGCCATCATCCACATCCTCGCCCTCGCCGGCCGGGCCGGCATCCCCCTGGACCTCGACCGCTTCGACGAGATCTCGGAACGCGCCCCCGTCCTCGCCAACATCCGCCCCTCCGGGGCCTTCCTGATGGAGGACTTCTACTACGCCGGCGGCCTGCGGGCGCTGATGCGCGCGCTCGGCGGGCTGATCGACCCGACCTGCATGACCGTCACCGGAACGGCCATCGGCGCGGGTTTCGGCGATGCCGAGGTCTTCGACCGCGAGGTCATCCGCGGCCTCGACAACCCCGTCTATCCCCGCGGCGGCACCGTCATCCTGCGCGGCAACCTGGCCCCCGGGGGGGCGGTGATGAAACCCTCGGCCGCCGAGCCGCGCCTTCTTCGCCACCGCGGGCCGGCCCTCGTCTTCGACAGCTACGGCGCGATGAAGGCGGCGATCGACCGCGACGATCTCGAGGTCGATGCCGATCACGTCCTGGTCCTGCGCAATGCCGGTCCCCAGGGCGCCCCCGGAATGCCCGAATGGGGCATGCTGCCGATCCCGCGAAAGCTCGTGCAGGCGGGCGTGCGCGACATGCTGCGGCTCACGGACGCCCGCATGAGCGGGACCTCCTACGGCGCCTGCATCCTCCACGTCGCCCCCGAGGCCCATGTCGGCGGCCCCCTCGCCCTCGTGCGGACGGGCGACATCATCGGTGTCGACGTCGCGGCCCGCCGCCTCGAGCTCGCGGTCGACGAGGCGGAACTCGCCCGCCGCCGCGCCGCCTGGGTGGCGCCGGCGGCGAAGCTCGCGCGCGGCTACGGCGCCCTCTTCGCCCGCCACGTCGGCCAGGCGAGCGAGGGCTGCGACTTCGACTTCCTGGCCGCGGGCGCGCCGCTGCCGGAACCCGAAATCCACTGACGGTGAAGGACATGCTGCACGCCGACCTGCCCGCCCGCGACGTCATCCGGGTCACGCGCGTCACCCTCCACACGCTGCGCACCCGCCGCCGCACCGGCGCCATCAGTTCCCACATCCTGCTCGAGCTCGAGACCGATGCCGGCATCACCGGACTCGGCGAGATTTCCGACCTCGACTGCTACCGCATGTACATGCCCGACCCCGTGGCGGTGAAGGTCGGGATCGAGAAGGTGGCGCTCGGGCAGAACGCCTTCCAGATCGCGGCCCTGCACGAGCGGCTCCTCGGCTACATGCCGGTCTACTTCCGCTCGGCCAACACCTATCCGCCGTTCACGCCCGCCTCGCAGATCGCCGCCGGGGTCGAGATGGCCTTCTACGACATCGTCGGCAAGGCGCTCGGCACCCCGGTCTACAACCTCCTCGGCGGCAAGGTGCGCGATGCCTTCGAGATCACCTATCCCGTGTTCCAGGCCAAGCGCGAGAGCGACACCGAGCGCTACCTCGGCTACACCGCCGAACTCGTGGCCGAGGGCGTCAACCGCTTCCGCTACTACGTCGGCGTCGACCTCGACCAGGACGAGCGCTTCCTGCGCGCCTTCCGCGACCGCTTCGGCCGGAGCGTCGAGCTCAAGGCGCTCGACTTCCAGGGCCATTTCCACTGGCGCGACACCCTGCGGATCTACGAGCGCTTCAAGGACTACCGCTTCGAGCTGATCGAGAGCCCGAGCCTTGCCGACGACTACGAGGGCATGGCCGAACTGCGCCGGCACGTCGACGTCGACATCAGCGAGCACATCTCGAGCCAGGTCCAGGCGATGCGGATGATCCGCGCCGGCGCCGTCGACGTCTTCAACATCACCATCCAGTCGGGCGGCATCTACCAGGCGCGCAAGCTCTTCGACCTCGCCGAGGCGGCGGGCCTCAAGTGCCTCATCAGCACCACCCAGGAGATGAGCATCGGCACCGCCGCGGGCGCCCATCTCGCGGCCGTGGTCCCCCGGCTCCACTATGCCGGCGATCCCGTCGGGCCGCTCCTCTACACCGAGGACGTGGTCCGGGAAAAGCTGCGCTACGAGGGCACGCGCCTCATCGTCCCCGACCGCCCGGGCCTCGGCTTCGAGCTTGACCGCGACCGCCTCGAGGCGCTTCGCGGGCCCCTGCTCGAATGGGACCGCCCGGCCCACGGCGCCAACTACGTTGCCGACTGATGCCCCCCGCCGCCACGGCACGGGACGGCGGGAGGAACGCGAGCCACCCCTGGATGAGGACAGCGCGAGACCATGAACACGCCACCGACCGACGGCCTCGGGGCGCTCCGGCGCTTCAACGTCATGGACACCCTCGCCGGCCATCCCCCGCGGACGAACTTCAACGTCTTCAGGCTGGACGGGAAATACAACCTGCGCATCGCGCGCGTCACGGGCCGCTTTCCCTGGCACTGCCACACCAACGGTGACGAGGGCTGGCTGATCCTCCAGGGCTGCCTGCAGATCGACGTCGCCGGCCACGACCCGATCGTCATGCGCCCGTTCGAGGGCACGATGATCCCCAAGGGGCTGCGGCACTCGCCGATCGCGCTCGAGGAGGGGACGGTGGTCGCCGTCTTCAACATCGACGGCTTCCAGCACCGCTTCGACGAGGCGGCGCCCGATACCGGCGCCTTCTCGGAATCCGACGCCGGCTGAGCCGCCGCCACCCACCCATCCGGAGCATCAGAGGAGGAAGGCACATGAAACGAGCACTCGCGGCCGCGGCCGTGGCCGTGGCGGGCCTGGTCACGGCGGGGGCGGCCCCGGCCGCGGTCGACTATCCGGCCGATTCGGTCCGCATCTTCGTGCCGGCCTCGGCCGGCGGCTCGACCGACATGGATGCCCGCATCTTCGGGGAGTATTTCCAGAAGCACAGCGGCGCCAGCGTCGCGATCATCAACCAGCCGGCGGGCGGCGGCGTCGTCGCAGCCCAGACCGTGGTCACCTCGCCCGCCGACGGCAGCGTGCTCTACATCTGGCACGCCGCCGTGCACACCACGAACCTCTCCGGCCAGTCGCCCTTCGCCTACACCGACCTGACGCCGCTCGCGACCGTCGCCGAATACAACGACGTCTACGCGGTCAGGGCCGACGCGCCCTATGCGACCCTGCCCGAACTGGCCGACTACGCCCGGGCGCACCCGGGCGAGGTGACGATCGGCTCGCAGTTCGGCGGCACCACCCAGATCAAGGGTAATGCCATCAACGCGCTCGCGGGCGGCGCCATGCGCGTCGTCGATGCCGGCGGCGAGGCCGACCGCATCATCGCCCTGCTCGGCGAGCAGGTCGATGTCATCTCGATGAGCGTCGCCAACGCCAAGCAGTATGCCGCCGACGGCCGCATCAAGGTCCTCGCCGTCATCAACGCCCGCCCCGACCCCTTCGCGCCGGACTTCCCGACCACCGCCTCGCAGGGCGTCGACATCTCCTTCCCGCTGGTCTTCACGGTCTACGGCCCGCCCGGCATGGACGCCGCGACCCAGGCCGCCTTCGAGGCCGTGCTCGAGGCGATGAAGGCCGACCCCGGGCTTGCCGAGGCGCTGACCAACGCCTCGCAGGTTCCGGCCCTGCGGGGGCCGGCGGAGACGGGCGAGTATCTCGCCGGGGAACTCGAGTTCGTGAAGTCGATGATGGGCAAGTAGGCGGGCAGGGGGCGGGCCCGCCCGGGGCCGCCCCGCCCTCCGCGGGGGAGATCGGGGATGAACGCTGACCGTGTGCTCGGGGCGGGCTTCGTCGTCCTCGGGCTGGGGATGGTGTGGTCGATGATGCGGCTGCGCCAGCCCATCCTGGGCGAGGGCGACCCCGGCGCTGCCGTCCTGCCGATGACGCTCGGGGTCGTCCTCGCGGTCATCGGCGCGGTCCTGGTGCTGCGGCGCCCCGCGCCGGCCCGTGCGGCCGCCCAGGCTGCCGGCGCGCTCTCGGAGACGGCCGAGATCCAGCCCCCCGAGCCCCCGCTCCTCGCCGCGCTGCACCTCGCCAACCTGCTCGTCTATGCCATGCTCTTCGAGCGGGCGGGCTTCTCGCTCTCGAGCTTCCTCTTCCTGTCCGTGGCGATCGCCCTCTTCGGCGAGAAGACCCCGCGCGGCGTCCTCGTCGCGGTCGTTGCGGCCGCGATCTTCACCGTTGTCGTCGGCACCACGCTCGCCCTCCTGATCGGCGTGCCGCTGCCGGGCGTCCTTCTGGGGTAGCGGGCCATGTTCGACCTCTTCCTCGCCAACCTCTGGCAGCTCTTCACGCCCCATGTCTTCGCGGTGGTGACCGCGGGGCTTCTCCTCGGGCTCGTCTTCGGCGCCCTCCCGGGCCTCAGTGCCACCATGGCCGTGGCCCTGCTGCTGCCGGTCACCTTCGCCATGAAGTCCGACGTCGCCATCGCCCTCCTCGTCGCCGCCTACATCGGCGGCATCACCGGCGGCCTCGTCTCGGCCACGCTCCTGCGCATTCCCGGCACGCCCTCGTCGGTCGCCACGACCTTCGACGGCTATCCCCTGGCGCGCAAGGGCGAGGCGACCAAGGCCCTGGCGACGGGCATGGTCGCGAGCGCCGTCGGCGGCCTCCTGAGCCTTGTCGTGCTGGTCGCCCTCGCCCCCGTCCTGTCGCGCTTCGCGATCCGCTTCGGCGCCCACGAGTTCGCCTCGCTGACGCTCGCGGCGCTCATGCTCGTGGTCGTGCTGGCCCGCGGCAAGGTCGTCAAGGGGCTGATCTCGGGCACCCTCGGCCTGGCCGTCGCGACCGTCGGCTTTGCCCCCATCGGCGCCGCCCAGCGCTTCACCTTCGGCTCGATCGACCTGCTCGCCGGCATCGGCATCGTGCCGTTCATGGTCGGGCTCTTCGCCATCTCCGAGATGATCCGCCAAACGATCGAGCCCTCGGTGCGCATCAAGCCCAACTTCGACGTCCGCGGCACCGGCATCACCATCGCCGAGTTCGTCGGCAACGGCTGGAACATGCTGCGGTCGGCCGTCATCGGCATCCTCATCGGCATCCTTCCGGGCATCGGCGGATCGGCCTCGAACCTCATCGCCTACGGGGCCGCGCGGCAGGGCTCGAAGACGCCCGAGAAGTTCGGCACCGGCATCGTCGATGGCGTCTACGCCTCCGAGACCGCGAACAACGCGAGCGTCGGCGGCGCCCTCCTGCCGCTCATCACCCTCGGCATTCCCGGTGACGGGGTGACGGCGGTGCTGATCGGCGGCTTCACCATCCACGGCATCCAGCCCGGGCCGCTTCTCTTCCGCAACGAGCCCGACCTCGTCGGCATGATCTACGCGGCGTTCTTCGTGGCCACGCTGCTCCTCCTCGCCTTCCAGCTTCTGACCATCCGCATCTTCCCGCGCGTGCTCCTCGTGCCGCGCCGCTTCCTCCTGCCGGCGCTGATCGTGCTCATGGTCGTCGGCACCTATGCCTCGGAAAACCGGCTCTTCGACGTCTGGGTCATGCTCGCCTTCGGCGTCCTCGGCTACGGCCTCGAGAAATACGGCTTCCCGCTCGGCCCGATGGTCCTCGGCTTCGTCCTCGGGCCGATCTTCGAGACCAACCTCCGGCGCGCCATCATGTTCGCCGACGGCGACCTCACGAGCTTCGTGACGCGGCCGATCTCGGCCGTCCTCATCCTCATCGCGCTCGCGCTCCTCGCCCACAGCGTATACGCGATCGTCCGCGGCCAGCCGCGGCGGAAGGACCCGGCGCCGATGTAGGCGGGGGAACGCCCCCGCCCCTGCCGGTGGCCGGATCCCCGGGCGGGAGGGTGCGCCCCGCCGCCGCAGGGGGCACGGCGCCGCCCGGCCCCCCCTTCCATCGGGCCCGCGGGGCGCCATCTGGGGAGGAGAGCCGGCCCGATGAGGTGATGCGGGGCGCGCGCGGGTTCCGGGACGGGGCGGGCGGGATCGCGGGCCTGCGCGGGCCGGCCCGTCCGGTCCCGGACCTCGCCGCCCGCGCCCGCTGCCGGCGCCACCGAAGGAGGACCGACCATGAGCTACACCATCGACCGCACGATCGCCGGCGCGGGCCTCGACGAAGTCGACGCCCGCACCCGCAAGGCCCTCGCCGACCAGGGTTTCGGCGTGCTGACCGAGATCGACGTCAGGGCGACCATGAAGAAGAAGCTCGACCTCGACATCCCGGGTTATCGCATCCTCGGGGCCTGCAACCCGCGGATGGCGCATCAGGCGATCGGGCTCGAGCCACGGGTCGGCGCGATGCTGCCCTGCAACGTCATCCTGCGCGAGGTCGCGGGCGGCACCGAGGTCAGCGCCATCGACCCCGTCGCCTCGATGCAGGCGATCGACAATGACCCCCTGAAGGCGGTGGCCGGCGGCGTGCGCGACATGCTGGCGCGGGTGGTGGCGGCGATCTGACGCCGTTGGCCCCGCCACCCCGCGGGGCGCGCGCCCGGAGCATCCCGGGGAAGGCCCGGCGGCGCCGGCGGGCGACCGCCGGAGGACCCGATCGCGGAAGGAAGGGACGGATGATGACGGAAAGCACGCTCTCGCGCCGGGCCGCGCTCGCCGCGGGGGCCTCGTTTCTCGCCGCCGCGGCGCTGCCGGCGGCGGCGCAGGGCACGGGGCCGCGGGTTCATGTGCTGAAGGATCCCGGCTGCGGATGCTGCGCGGCCTGGATCGGGATCCTCGAGGCCGAGGGGTTCCGCGTCACGACCGAGGCCAGCGCCGGTGTCGCCCTGATGCGCTTCAAGGCCGCGAACGGCATCCCCCCGGCGATGGTGTCCTGCCATACCGCCAAGGTCGGGGGCTATGTCGTCGAAGGCCACGTCCCCGTCGCCGACATCCGCCGCCTGCTCGGGGAACGCCCCGATGCCGTCGGCCTGGCCGTGCCCGGCATGCCCCGGGGATCGCCGGGCATGGGCCCGGAGTCCGAACGCGAGGCCTACGAGGTGTTCCTGGTCGGCCGCGACGGCAGC